>DASXOR010000108.1:0-6215 GCA_036494095.1 Gaiellales bacterium
GCCCGCCTCGAACCTGTTCAGGCGTCGCGTCACCGGGGCAGCCTACCGACCACCGGCGGGCTACTCCGTGTAGGCGCCCATGCCGCGGAACTTGGCCCGGCGGCCGGCCCGCCGCTGCGTGGGCGGCACCGCCGCCACCACCTCGAGCTCGACCTGGATCGCGTCGGCCAGGAGCTCGGCGGCCCGGGCGTGGTCGCGATGGGCGCCGCCGGAGGGCTCGGGCACGATCGCATCGACGACGCCGAGGGTGAGGCACGCCTCGGCCGTCGGGCGTAGCGCCGCCGCCGCCCGCTTCGCCTCGCCGGCGTCCTTCCACAGGATCGCTGCACAGCCCTCGGGCGAGATCACCGTGTAGACGGCGTTCTGCTGCATCAGCACCCGGTCGGCGACGCCGATCGCGAGGGCGCCGCCCGACGAGCCCTCTCCGATCACACACGCGACCACCGGCACCGGCAGGCGCATGAGCGTGAGCTGGGAGCGGGCGATCGCACCGGACTGGCCGCGCTGCTCGGCGCCGACGCCGGGGGCGGCTCCGGGGGTGTCGATCAGCGTCACCACCGGGAACCCCAGCCGCCCGGCCAGGGCGAACACCCGCATCGCCTTGCGGTAGCCCTCCGGGCTCGGCATGCCGAAGTTGCGGTAGGTGCGCTGCTTGAGGTCGCGGCCCTTCTGGTGCCCCACGAAGGCCACGGACTGCCCCCGGAACGAGCCGATCCCGGCCACGATGGCCGGGTCGTCGCCCTGGGCGCGGTCGCCGTGGAGCTCGATGAAGTCGTCGCAGATGCGGCCGAGGTAGTCGAGCGTGTAGGGCCGGTCCTCGTGCCGCGCAAGCTGCACCGCGTGCCAGGCGTCGCGCTCGACGCCGCGGCGGCGGAAGAAGCCGAACCGCTCCGGCCGCTCAGTCGCCGACATCGGGGCCCCCGTTGCGGAAGGGGTTCACGCCGCTCACACGCCGGCGCATGCCCGAGAGCGCGCGCCCGATCGCGCCGACCGGGTCGATATCGCCGACCAGCGAGGGCGGCCGGTACGGGGTGCCGCCGGCGAGCAGCGCCACCACCCGCGCGATCGTGTCGCGCAGCTCGGGGCGGGGCACGATCAGGTCGACGTGGCCGTAGCGGAAGTTCGACTCGGCCAGGCCGAAGTCATCCGGCAGGCTCTCGCGCGTCGTCTGCTTCACCACCCGCGGGCCGGAGAACGACAGGAGCGCGCCCGGCTCGGCGATGATGACGTCGCCGAGAGCGGCAAAGCTGGCGGCGACGCCGCCCGTGGTCGGATGTACGAGCACCGAGATGAACGGCCGGCCGGCCTCCTGCAGCTCGTCGACCGCCGCGACCGTCTTTGCCATCTGCATCAACGCGAGCACGCCCTCCTGCATGCGGGCTCCGCCCGAGGCGGCCACCGAGACGAGCGGCAGCCGCCGCTCGAGCGCGAGGTCGGCCGCCCGCGTGAACTTCTCGCCCACCACCGATCCCATCGACCCGCCCAGGAACGAGAAGTCCATCACCGAGAGCGACACGGGGGTGCCGCCGATCGCAGCCGCGCCGACGACGGCGGCATCGCGCAGGCCGGTCGTCCGCATCGCCGTCTCGATCCGCTCCGGGTAGGGGCGCGAGTCGACGAACTCGAGCGGGTCGGACGACTCCAGGCCGGCCGCCAGCTCGGCGAACGTGCCCTCATCGACGATCTGGACGATCCGCTCGCGCGCCGTGACGGGGAAGTGATGGCCGCAGTTCGTGCACACGCGCAGGTTGCGCACCATCTCGTCCTCGCGGTAGTGCGAGGCGCACGTGGGGCACGTGTTGCGTGTCCGCTGCGGGGGCTCCTGGGGGGCGCCCGCGTCGTCGGAGCGGCTGATGTCGACGTCGATGTTGTTGGCCACGGCTTCGCCCGCCACTTCCCGTCAGTCGCCCGCATCCCAGCGCCGGAGCACGAGCACCGCATTGTGCCCGCCGAAGCCGAACGAGTTCGACACCGCCACCTCGACGTCGGCCTCGCGGCCGACGTTGGGGATGTAGTCGAGGTCGCACTCGGGGTCGGGATCGGTGAGGTTGATCGTCGGCGGCAGGAACCCGTCGCGCATCGCCAGGGCCGTCACCGCCACCTCGAGCGCCCCGGTCGCACCCAGCAGGTGACCCGTCTCGCTCTTGGTGGACGAGATCGGCACCCGCGCCGCGTGCTCGTCGCCGAGGGCCAACTTCAGGGCGCGCGTCTCGGCAGAGTCGCCGGCCGGCGTCGACGTGCCGTGCGCGTTGATGTAGCCGACCTGCTCGGGCGTGACGCCGGCGTCGGCCATCGCCATCGTCATCGCCCGGGCCGGATTCGTGCCGACGGGGTCGGGCTCGGTGACGTGGTGCGCATCGCTCGACATGCCGTACCCGAGCACCTCGGCGTAGATCCGGGCGCCGCGCGCCCGGGCCCGCTCGAGCTCCTCCAGCACCACCACGGCAGCACCCTCCGAGAGGATGAAGCCGTCGCGGCCGGAGTCGAACGGCCGGCTCGCGCCCTCGGGGTCGTCCAGCCGCCGCGACAGCGCCCGCATCGTGCCGAACCCGCCCAGCGCCAGCGGTGCGATCGGCGCCTCGACGCCGCCGGCAAGCATCGCGTCGGCCATGCCCGCGCGGATGTAGAGGGTGGCGTTCCCGAGCGACATCCCCGACGCCGCGCAGGCGGTGCACTCGGTCGTGAGCGGGCCGCGCGTGCCCAGCGCCATCGACACCTCGGCGGCGCCCATGTTGGCGATCAGCGCGGTCACCCAGAACGGGCTCAGGCGATCGGGGCCGGCCTCGAAGAGCTTGGCGTGCGCGATCTCCTGCGTCTTCAGCCCGCCGATGCCCGTGCCGATCGAGCAGCCGATCCGGGCCGCGTCGGCGGCGATGTCGAGATCGGCGTCGGCGACGGCCTGCGTCGCGGCCGCGACCGACAGGTGCGCAAAGCGGTCGGTCTTTCGCACCGTGCGCTTGTCCATGTACTCGGTCGGGTCGAATCCGCGCACCTGACCGGCGATGTTCACGGTGCCCTCCGGCATCTCGAAGCCCTCGATGCGCGAAACCCCGGATCTGCCGGAGCGGATGCTCGCCCAGGTGTCCCCCATGTTCAACCCGTTCGGCGTCACGGCCCCCATGCCGGTGATCACCACTCGCCGCCTGCCATTGGCGTTCATATCCCCAACCCTCCGTCCACCGCCAGTACGTCTCCGGTCACAAACGCCGCCGCGTCCGACACCAGGAACCGCACCGTCCGGGCGACGTCCCCAGGGTCGCCGAGGCGGCCGAGCGGCGTCTGCTGCAGGATCGCCTCGCGGGCGGCCTGCGGCAGCGCATCGGTGAGCGCGGTGGAGATGTACCCAGGCGCCACAGCGTTCACGCGGATGCCGCGGCTGCCAAGCTCTTTCGCAAGCGACTTGGTGAGGCCGAGCAGCCCGGCCTTCGATGCGGCGTAGTTCGTCTGGCCGGCGTTGCCGTGCACGCCGACCACCGAGCTCACGGTGACGATCGCCCCGGCACGCCGCTTCAGCATCGGCCGCGCCACCGCACGGCAGGTGAAGAATGCCCCGCCCAGATTGGTGTCGATCACCGATCGCCAGTCATCGTCTGTGAGCTTCATGATCAGGTTGTCGCGGGTGATCCCCGCGTTGCAGACGAGGATCGCGATCGGGCCGATCTCGGACTCCACGTTCGCGACCAGGCCGGCCGCGCCCTCGGCGCTCGACACGTCGCCGGCGACGGCATGCGCGATGCCGCCCGCCTCGCGGACGGCGACGCAGACCTGCTCGGCCGCGTCCGCGGAGCTCGCGTAGTTGACGACGACCTCGGCGCCCGCGGCAGCGAGCTCCGCGCACACCGCCGCGCCGATGCCGCGCGAGCCGCCCGTCACCAGGGCGACCCGGCCCTCGAGCTCACGATCGGGCAATGCTCGCCTCCGCCGCCCGCAGCTCATCGGGCGTCCCGACCGAGATCGCCGTCACCGACTTGTCGATGCGCTTGACCAGGCCCGAGAGCACCCCACCGGGGCCGACCTCGACGAAGGTGCGCACGCCGTCGGAGACGAGCGACTGCACCGACTGCGTGAAGCGCACGGGCGCGGTGATCTGCTCGACCAGCAGGCCCGGCACCCGGTCGACCGTCTCGAGCCGGCTCGAGACCGTGGACATGAACCGCGTGCGCAGCTCGCCGAAGTGGGCGGCGCGCAGAGCCGGCTCCAGCCGATGGGCGGCATCCTCGACCAGCGGGCTGTGGAACGCGCCGGACACGCGCAGCCGCACGACCTTCGCGCCCAGGTCGCGGGCCTTGTCGCCGACGCCGGCGACGCCGGCCTCGCGGCCCGAGATGACGAGCTGCCCGGGGCAGTTGTAGTTGGCCGGCCACACATCGCCGGTCTCGGCGCACAGGCGCTCGACCTCCTCGTCGGCCAGGCCGAGTACCGCCGCCATCGCCCCGCGCGCCTTCGACGCGGCCATCGCGAGGCCGCGCTCACGCACGAGCCGGGTGACGAGGCCGACGCCCAGGCTGTCCGCCGCCGCGATGGCCGCGTACTCGCCGACGCTGTGGCCGACGACGACGTCGGCCTTGAGGCCGAGCCGCTCCTGGATCGCGCGCAGCGCTGCGAGCGACGTTGCGACCAGCGCCGGCTGGGTCACCTCGGTCTCGGACAGCTCCTCGATCGGCCCTTCGAAGCACACCCTGCGCAGGTCGAAGTCGAGCTCGTTCGACGCCTCGTCGAAGACCGCCGCCGCTTCGGGAAACTGCGCCACCAGGTCCCGCCCCATGCCCACCCGCTGGCTTCCCTGCCCCGGGAAGCAGAACGCAACCTTGCTCATCCTCGCTCCTTGTGAGGGATTGACCATTCCATCACGCACGAGCCCCACGAGAGGCCGCCGCCGAATCCAACCATCAGGACGATGTCGCCGGCCCGGATCCGGCCCGAACGGTACGCCTCGTCGAGGCACATGGGGATCGACGCCGCCGATGTGTTGCCATACCGGTCGACGTTCGAGACCACCTTCTCGGCCGGGATCCCCAGCCGCCGCGCCGCGTGCTCGATGATCCGCAGATTGGCCTGGTGGGGCACGAAGACGTCGACGTCCGCCACCGAGAGGCCGATCGCGTCCAGCACCCGTGCGGCCGACTCCACGCTCACCGTGGTCGCAAACTTGTACACCTGCGGCCCATCCATCGTCAGATACCGGCCGGCCCCAGGGCTGCGCGAGTGGCCGGCCGCCGCCACCGTGAGCAGGGCGCCGCCCGCGCCGTTTGAGCCCAGCTCGAATCCCAACAGGCCGCTGTTGGAGCCGTTGCTACGCAGGACGACGGCGCCCGCGCCGTCGCCGAAGAGCACGCAGGTCGAGCGGTCGTCCCAGTCGAGCAGCCGCGAGTACACCTCGGCGCCGATGACGAGCGCGGTCTCGGTGAGGCCGGCCGCCACCTGCCCGTACGCCTGCGCCAGCGCGAACACGAACCCGGTGCAGGCCGCGGACAGGTCGTAACCGGCCACGCCCGCCGCTCCCAGACGCTCGCCGATCAGCGTCGCCGTGGCCGGGAAGTAGAAGTCGGGACTCGCGGTCGCGACGACGATCAGGCCAAGGTCGGACGCGTCCAGGCCGGCCATGTCGAGCGCGCGCCGGGCGGCCTCGTAGCCGAGCGTCGCCGCCGACTCCTCGTCGGCCGCGATCCGGCGCTCGTGGATGCCGGTGCGCGACGCGATCCACTCGTCGCTCGTGTCGACGCGCAGCGCCAGCTCGTCGTTGGTAACGACCCGCTCGGGGGCGAACGCGCCGACACCGATCATCTCGACGCCGCGGCGGCAGGCGGTGATCACGCCGGCGCCTCGAGGGCCGTGAGCGCGAAGGTGAGCGTGGCCCGGCAGGCCAGCTCGCCGCCGACGTGCGCGCTTGCGTCGGCCTTGCCGATCGGCCCGCGCAGGCGCGTTATCGCGCACTCCAGATCGAGCACGTCGCCCGGGCGGACGATGCGCCTGAAGCGGACGTCGTCGATGCCGGCGAAGAGCGCGAGCTTGCCGGCGAAGTCGGGGTGGCTGAGCCCGCACACCGATCCCAGCTGCGCCAGCGCCTCGACCTGCAGGACGCCCGGCATGATCGGATTCCCCGGGAAGTGCCCGGCCAGATACCAATCGTCGGACTTCACCAGATAGCGGCCGGTGGCACGCACGCCGGGCTCGAGCGCGGTCACCTCGTCCAGAAGCAGGAACGGCTCGCGGTG
>DASXOR010000109.1:0-7832 GCA_036494095.1 Gaiellales bacterium
TCGTGTTGCTCGCCGTGAACGCGTACGCGCCGACGGCGACGGCGGCGACGACAAGCACAAGCCCGATGCCCACCGACCGCTTCATATTCTTGAACATGATGGAGCCCTTTCTGGGTGACTGGCGAATCCCTGTGCGGCCCAGATGGCTGGGTCCGTCCCCTCCGATCGGCCGGAGGCATCCCCAACTTGAGCTATTCGGCACCAATTTTTGGTGAGGGGCGTCCGAAAAGCCGCCGCAAATCGGCATGACGTGATATCCGCACCCCTCCAGCGGATATGCAGGCAGGTACCACGCGGCCGAGGAGGACAGCATGCGATCGAGAGGGATGGCTATGGCCGGAGCAGCGCTCCTGGTGGGGCTTGTCATGCCGGGGCGAGCGCTTGCGGTGGGGCCCTCGCCGGGCACGATCCTCGGCAGCCCCGGGGCGTCGTGGCAGGGGCACTCGCACCGGTTCGAGGCCGCGCACGGCGGCCTCGGAACCCGCATCACCGAGGTGACGGCGGGCGGAGCCGCCATCCGCTCGGTCTCGGTGCGCGGCCGGTTCGGCATCCCCGAGGTCGCCTACGACGGCAGCACCGAGCGGCTCCCGGCGCGGAGCGCGAGCCTCGTGCTCGCCCCCTGGAACGCGCCGGCCTTTCCCCGCCACACCGAATTCGTCGTCCTTTCGGCCCCGCGTCTGCGCGTGCGGGCCCGCGTCACCCTCCCCGGCGTGTTCGCGTTCGACGCGCTCTCGCCCGACGGCCAGACCCTCTACCTGACCCAGCACACGTCGGCGACCAACGTCACCCGCTACACGGTGCGCGCATTCGACCTGCGCGCCGGGCGCCTGCTCCCCGGCGTGATCGCCGACAGGTCGACGGGCGAGTGGCGCATGGACGGCATCCCGGCCGCCCGCCTGCAGGCCCCGGGCGGCGGCTGGGCCTACACGCTGTATGCGGGCGGCGAGGACGGCGCATTCGTGCACGCGCTCGACACTCGCGATCGCACCGCCCACTGCATCGACCTGCCCGGCCTGCGCGATCGCAACGTGATGGCGATGCGCCTGCGCCTCGCCGACCGGGGCACGAAGCTCGTCGTGCGGGCCCGCGCCCGCACCGTCGCCACGATCGACCTGCGGCGGTTGCGGGCGGCGCCGGCCGCCGCGGCGCCGGCGGCGCGGCCGTCCTCGTCGTCGTCATCCGCCCTCGCCATCGGCCTCGCCGCGGTGATCGTCCTGCTGATCGGAGGCGCCGGAGCCGCCCGCCGGCGCAGGCGCATGCAGCACAATCCCGCTCATGGCGGACGATCGTGAGTCGCGGCGCGCGACCTTCAACTCGGTGGCCGAGCGCTACGACCGCGCCCGGCCGGCGTATCCGAGCGCGCTCTTCGACGTGCTCATGCGGCAGACGGGCCTCGCTGCGGGCGACCGCGTGCTCGAGATCGGCTGTGCGACCGGGAAGGCCACGCGCCCGCTGGCCGAGCGCGGTCTGCACCTGACCTGCGTCGAGCTCGGGCCGGAGCTGGCCGCGCTCGCGCGCCGCAACCTGGCTGAGTTCCCGCAGGTCGAGGTGGTGAACGCCGCCTTCGAGACATGGCGCCCCGAGCCGGGCACGACGTTCGCCGCGATCGTGGCCGCCACCGCCTGGCACTGGACCGACCCGGAGCTGCGCTACCGGCAGGCGTGGGAGCTGCTGAGCCCCGGCGGGCACCTGGCGTTCTGGGCCGGTGTGCACGTCTTCCCGCCCGGCGGGGATCCCTTCTTCCGCGAGATCCAGGCCGTGTACGACGAGATCGGCGAGCCGCTGGGGCGGCGAGGCTGGCCGCAGCCCCGCGAGCTCCCCGACGAGCGCCGCGAGATCCTCGCCACGGGCCTCTTCGAGGACGCGAGCGTGACCCAGTTCGACTGGGAGGTCACCTACGACGCCCAGGGCTACATCGATCTGCTCGAGACGTTCTCGGGCCACATCTCGATGCAGCCGTGGCAGCGCGAGCGGCTCCACGCCGAGATCCGCCGCCGCCTGGCCGAGCGCCCGGGCGGGCGGGTGCGGCGGCACTGGGGCGCCGCGCTGCACGTCGCGAGGCGGGTCTAGGGGCGACAAGCGGGGCCAGGCCCCATCCTCAACACGCACGAGCCGCCGCCGGATGGCACGCCTCGCTCCAGCGTGGATCGCTACGTGGTAGAGGGCATATGTCCGACGGGCATCCTGTGCGCCATGCTGGCCGTGCTCACGGTCGTGTTCGCCGATCCCCGCCTGTGTCGGCCGTAGCTCTTGGCCGCGGCGCAAGCCGTGTACTTCGCGACCGCCGGTTCCGTTCGAGCCCACGCGACCTCACCGGGGCCTGGCCCCGCATGCGGGGCCAGGCCCCAGGCTGCTAGCTCAGGAAGCTCGGCGGCTCGAGCGTGAAGTCCTCGGCCGGCCGCCGCGGGGCCGGCTCGACCCGCTCGGGTGCACGTTCGCGCGACGGACGCAGCCCCGTGCGCGGCGCCTCGCCCGGCAGCGGGAAGCCGGTGGCGACCACCGTCACCCACAGCTGTCCGGCCAGCCGCTCGTCGACGGTCGCGCCGAAGATGATCGTCGTGTCGTCGTCGGCCGCCGCGCGCACCACCTCGGCCGCCTCGTTGACCTCGTGCAGGGCCAGGTCGCTGCCGCCCGAGATGGCGAGCAGGATCCCCCGGGCGCCCCTGACCTCGTGGTCGATCAGCGGGCTGCGGATCGCGTGGGTGGCCGCCTCGTTGGCGCGGTGCGCGCCCGTGGCCATGCCGATGCCCATCATCGCGCTGCCGGCGCCCGACATGATCGTGCGCACATCGGCGAAGTCGAGGTTGATCAGCCCCGGCAGGGTGATCAGGTCGCAGATCCCCTGCACGCCCTGGCGCAGCACGTCGTCGGCGACGCGGAAGGCCTCGACCAGGCTCGTGCCCTTCTCGAGCACCTCCAGCAGACGGTCGTTGGGGATCACGATCAGCGTGTCCGCGGCGTCGCGCAGCTCGCGCACACCCGCGGTCGCCTGCGACTTGCGGCGGTTGCCCTCAAAGCCGAACGGCGACGTGACGATGGCGACGGTGAGCGCGCCCACCTCCCGGGCGATCCTGGCCACGACAGGCGCGGCGCCGGTGCCGGTGCCGCCGCCCTCGCCCGCGGTCACGAACACCATGTCCGAGCCGCGCAGCGCGGTCTTGATGCGGTCGTGGGAGTCCTCGGCCGCCTGCCGCCCGACCTCCGGATCGGCGCCCGACCCAAGCCCCTGGGTGCGCTGGCGGCCGATGTGGATCTGGACGGTCGCATCCGACATCTGCATCTGCTGCAGGTCGGTGTTGACCGCGATGAACTCGACCCCGCCGATGCCGGCGTCGACCATGCGGTTGACGGCGTTGCAGCCGCCGCCGCCCACGCCGACGACGCGGATCACGGCCAGATACGGGGTGTTGCGGGCCGACGGCACCTCCACCGACCCGAATTCGTCGTCGGCCGGGCCCAGGTCGACGACCCGCGGCCGCTCGGCCTCGATCCCGACGTGCGTGTCCTCGTCGACGGCCGTGTCGGCCGCCTCGACCGCCGCCTCGGCGCGCTCGGTGGCCTTGAACAGGGCTGCGAGCGGGCCGTCGCGCATGCTATGGCGCTTTGCCATTGCGAAGCACCTCCCCGGCCAGATCGCGGTACGCCCTGGCCGCGTTCCCGTTGGAGTCGTACTTGAGCACTGACGTGCCCTTCACCGGCGCCTCAGCGTAGCGCACCGTCTTCTTGATCCGGGTGTCGAAGACCAGCGTGCCGAAGTTCTCCTGCAGGATCTCGACCGCCTCGCGCGCATGCAGCGTGCGGGCGTCGAACATGGTCGGCAGGATGCCCTTGATGCGCACATCCGGGTTCAGGTTCTCACGGATCATCGCGAGCGTGTTCTCGAGCTGGATCAGCCCGCGCAGCGACAGGTACTCGCACTGCACCGGCACGATCACGCCGTCGGCGGCCGTGAGCGCGTTGATCGTGAGCAGGCCGAGCGACGGCGGCGTGTCGATCAGGATGTAGTCGTAGACCGAGCGCATGGGCAGAAGCGCCTTCTGCAGCGCCCGCTCGCGGCCGATCATCGACGACATGGCGAGCTCGGCGCCGGCCAGGTCGATGCTCGAGACCGCCAGGTCGACCTCGCAGGTCGCGATGATCTCCTCGATCGGCGTCTTGTGCACCAGCACGTCGAACATCGACTTCTCGAGGTCCTCGGGATCGATGCCCTGGCTCATGGTCAGGTTGCTCTGCGGGTCGAGGTCGACCGTCAGCACGCGCTTTCCACGCTCTGCCAGCGCGACGCCGAGGTTAAGGGTCGTCGTGGTCTTGGCCACGCCGCCCTTCTGGTTCGCGAAGGCGATTACCTGAGCCAACGGTTCGGCTCCTTCGACGGCACGCAGCCGCCGGGCAGGTTTCGGCTCAGGAACAGGGGAGTTAGGGAGTGTTGCATTTCGCATCAGGCCGCAGTTCGCCTGGAACAAGTGTATTCCTGCCCGCCGGGCTGCGTCTTCAGGCGGCCGGAACATGCCTGCCGGAGCGGGCGACCGCGATCCGCTCGGCCGGCGTGGGGTGCGACGAGGTGAGCAGGTAATACAGACGGGGCGGCTCGAGCTCGCTGAGGTTGCGGGCGACGAGCCGCTCCATCGCGCGTGCAAACGTCTCCCCCTCCCCCGCGAGCGCTGCGGCATACGCGTCGGCTGCCCGCTCGCGGCGGCGTGAGTAGGCGGCGGCGGCAGGCGAGACGACTGCCGACGCGAGCGAGAAGCCGAGCACCGCGGCCGGGAGCGTCGACAGGTGGCCCGCCCCGTGCGGCGCGAACGCCTCGATGGCCGCCCAGGCGCCGGCGATGCCCACTCCGAGCGTCGCCACCGAGACTGTCAGGAGCCGCCAGATGTCGTGGTGCACGTGGTGGCCGAGCTCGTGCGCGAGCACGACCCGCGTCCGCGCGAGCGCGCCCGCCTCGTCCTCGCCGTCCTCGGGCTCGGCCAGCGTGTCGGACACGTAGATCTTCACGGTCGGGCCGAGGCCGGCCACCATCGCGTTTGCGGCCGCCGTCTTCTCGCCCATCTTCAGCAGCCGCAGCTCGCGCACGCGCACATGGGCGCGCTCCGCAGTCCCCCACAGCTCGTCTGCGAGCGGGCCGCCTGCCATCCTCTCGCTACGCAGGAAGAGCGGCAGGAGCAGCACGGGCCAGAGCGCAGCCAGGAGCGCGCTGAACGCGACGATCGCAATCCAGGCGGGCAGCGGCCACCATGATCCCGCCGCCCGCTGGATGGCGATCAGGCCTGCGGCGGCGACGGCTCCCAGGACGAGGCCGACGCCGGCGCCCTTGGCCCGGTCGGCCGCCCATCCGGCGGGCGTCTGCCGCGAGAGGCCATATGCGCGCGAGAGCCGGTAGCCCGCGTAGCCGAACGGCAGGCCGAGCACGAACGTCCCCACCACGAGCAGCACGACCGCCCAGCGCCCACCCAGCGAGCCCGTCAGGGCGACGATCGCGACCAGCATCGCGAGCTCGACGATGTTCGAGACGAGGCCGAGCCTGCGGCGGGCGCGCTGGTAGCGGCGGGCCTCGGCCTGGCGCAGCGGATCGTCGGTCTCCGGCACACCGGAAGCGTAATCCGAGACCGGTGCCTGGCACCGTGCCGGTGCCAGGCACCTTCCGGCAGGCGCCTAATCATGGACCGGGGCCTGGCCCGCTTGTTGGGGCCTGGCCCCGCTTGTCGGCGTGTCGAGACCGGTGCCTGGCACCGTGCCGGTGCCAGGCACCGGTCGGCAGGCGCTTCTCGGTTATCCTCGCCGCGATGTCGCTCTACTCCAAGCGACTGGTGATCGTGTCGGGCAAGGGCGGGGTGGGCAAGTCGACCGTCTCGGCGGCGATCGGCATGGCGGCCGCCGGCCACGGCCTGCGCACGCTCCTGACCGAGGTCGCCTCGCAGGAGCGGATGTCGCTCCTGTTCGACCAGGGCGGCCCGATCGGCTATCACGCAACGCCGGTCTACCCCGGCCTCGACGCCTTCTCGATCGACCCCCAGAAGGCGCTCGAGGAGTACCTCGTCTCGCAGCTCAAGGTGCGCCTGATGGTCGAGCGGCTGGTCGAGAATCGCGCGTTCGGCCACGTCACCGCCGCCGCCCCCGGCCTGCGCGAGCTGGTCACACTCGCGAAGATCCGCCAGCTGCTCGAGCGCGGCCGCCACGACTTCGTGGTGGTCGACGCGCCCGCCACGGGCCACGGCCTCGGGTTCCTGAAGGTGCCGCGCACCTTCACGCGGGTCGCGCGCGTCGGGCCGGTGCACGCCCGCGCGACCTGGGTCGCCGAGCTGCTCGAGGATCCGGCCCAGACCGCGGTCGTGCTCGTGACCACGCCCGAGGAGCTGCCGGTGACCGAGACGCTCGAGGCGATCGCCGACATTCAAGACCACGCGGTGCCGCTGGCCGGGGTGGTCGCAAACGCGGTCTACGAGCCGCTCTTCGACGCGGCCGACGCCGAGGCGCTCGCGCCCATAGACGGCAGCGGCGCCGCCGCAGCGGCGGCCGCGGCGGCCCGCGCCCGGATCGCCCGCACGGCCGACCAGCGGGAGCAGCTCGAGCGGGTGCGCCCGTGCCTGGCCGAGCTGCCGTTCCTGTTCGCGCCCCGGCTCGACACGACGGCCGTGGCCGGGCTCGGCGAGAGGCTGGCGGGCCTGTGAACCTGGCCCAGTTCATGGAGAACACGAAGGTGGCGGTGTGCGCGGGCGCCGGCGGCGTCGGCAAGACGACCACGGCAGCCGCGCTCGCAGCCGGGATGGCGCAGCGCGGCCGGCGCGTGCTCGTGCTCACGATCGACCCGGCCCGGCGCCTGGCCGGCGCGCTCGGCCTGCCCGAGACCGACGACGACGAGCACGCGGTCGACCTGGCCGCCCACGGCATGGCCGGCACCGGCACGCTGCACGCCGCCATGCTCGACGCGCAGCGCACGTTCGACGCGCTCGTGCGCGAGCAGGCGCCGTCAGAGGCGGCGGCCGACCGCATCCTGCGAAACCCGATCTACCAGCAGCTCGCCGGGGCGGTGGCCGGCTCGCACGAGTACATGGCGATGGAGCGCCTCTACGAGGTGTGGTCGAGCGGGCGCTTCGACCTGATCGTGCTCGACACGCCGCCGTCGCGGCATGCGCTCGACTTCCTGGAGGCGCCGGGGCGGGTGACCCGGTTCGTCGACGGGCGGGCGCTGCGCCTGCTCGTGCGCCCCGGTGTGCGCGCCGGGATGCTCGGCATGCGCGTGTTCGGCGCCGGCCCGAACCTGGCGCTGGCCGGCGTCGAGCGGCTGACCGGCATGACGTTCCTGGCCGACCTGTCGGAGTTCCTGGCGAGCTTCGAGGGCATGTACGAGGGCTTCCAGCGCCGCGCCGACGAGGTCTCGCGCCTCCTGGCCTCGCCCGAGACGACGTTCCTGCTCGTGACGGTGCCGCTGACCGAGCCGATCATCGAGGCCGACTTCTTCTGGCGGGAGCTGCGCGAGCGCGACCTGCCCTTCGGCGGGGTGGTCATGAACAAGGTGCACCCGAGCTACGTCGGCGGCGGGCGCAGGGGCATCGGCGGCCGGGCCCGGCGGGCGCTGCACGAGGCCGGCGTACCCGAGCAGGCCGCCGCCCGCGCGGCCGAGAACCTGCTGCACTTCCAGTCTCTGGCCGATCGCGACCGGGCGAACATCGAGCGGCTCGAGGAGCGCATGGGCGCCGACGCCGTCGTCGAGGTGCCGCTGCTCGAGCACGACGTGCACGACCTCGAAGGGCTCGCCGCCGTCAGCCGCCACCTGTTCGCAGAGGTGTGAGCCGAAAGCGGTATTTGCGCTCTCGCCGGAAGCGTTTATCCTG
>DASXOR010000110.1:0-12528 GCA_036494095.1 Gaiellales bacterium
GACGCAACGTCGCGTCGCACGCTAGCCAGGCTGGGCATGAGCAGAGGCGTGAAACCGGGCCTGGAACACGTGCCCCACCCGTCCGTGGGCCGAGTTGAACATCCTCGCGTACGTTGCATTCAGCGAGTGCATCCCGCGCGACAACGTCGGTTCCGGCGTCGCGACCAGCAGGTGGTAGTGGTTCGGCATCAGGCAGTAGGCGAGACAGCGCCAGCCTTGTCGGTCGATGACACCCCCCAGCAGCCGCAGGAACGCCGAGGCATCACGAGCCGTGTGGAAGATCGTCGCCTTCGCGTTCCCTCGAGCCGTGACATGGTGGATCGCGCCGGCGTGGTCAGTGCGGTGCGGACGTCCGATGCTGCAACGGTACGTCGCTCATCGCGCTCGGGCGCGTGAATAACGGTGCCTGGCACCGGTTATTCACGCCTCTGCCACAATCGGGGCGTGAGCGGTGTCGACGATCTAGCCCTGGCCGAGAGCCTGATCGCGTACGACACCTCCACCGAGGAGGGGATCCGAAGCGCGGTGGGGTTCCTCCAGGGATGGCTCGAGGGGCAGGCCATCGCCCACCAGGTCGTCGACGTGAACGGCCGGCCCGCGATCGTCGCGGCGGTCGGCGCCGGCCCGCGCACCCTGATCCTGAGCTCGCACGTCGATGTCGTCCCCGGCCATCGCGACCAGTTCGCGCCGCGGCGCGAGAACGGCTGCCTGTTCGGCCGCGGCGCCTACGACATGAAGGGGGCGCTCGCGGGCATGCTGGCCGCGCTGGCCGATCTGGCCGCCCCGCCCGAGGGGCTCGCCGGAGCGAGCGTGCGGCTCCTGATCGCACCCGACGAGGAGTCCGACGCCGACTCGATCGACGACAAGGCCACCGCCCGGCTGGCCGACGCGGGCAACATCGGTGACTTCGCGATCTGCGGCGAGCCGACCGACCTGCAGATCGGCGTCCAGGCGAAGGGTGCGCTCGTGGTCCGCTTCGAGGTGCACGGCCGGGCCGCGCACGGCTCGACGCCGTGGCTGGGCGAGAACGCGGTCCTCAAGGCCATCGACCTCTACCGCCGTATCGGCGAGCTGCCGTTCGCGTCGGAGCACTCGGAGCTCTTCGAGGGCCCGTCCGTGAGCCTCGGCCGGATCGCAGGCGGGCAGGCGGTGAACGCCGTGCCCGACCAGTGCCGCATGGACGTCGACATCCGCCACCTGCCCACCCAGGACCCGGACGAGGTGATGCGCCAGGTGCGCACGCTTGACGCCGATGCGACCCTGCTCTACCAGGTGCCGGCGGCGCAGCTCAATCCCCACAACGATCATGTGAAGCTGCTGCGCCACGTCGTGCGCAAACACCGCGACGGCAAGGCCATCGGCGTCGGCCGCCACGGCGCGTCAGACGCCGTGCTCTTCCTGAAGCGCGGCATCCCCTGCGTCGAGTTCGGCCCCGCCGGCGCCGGCCACCACGGCCCCGACGAGCACCTCGAGATCGCCTCGCTGGCCACGTACCGGCAGATCCTGGTGGGCTTCGCCCGCATGTTCGCGGAGGCCGGAACCGGGTAAGGAGTCCGGCGGGCGAGGTCGAACCCTCGGTCTATACTCAGCCGGGCCTGCCGCCGCGGGCTCGCGTCCTCAAGCCCATGGCAACCCAGACTCCGCCCACTACGCCGAGTGACGGGGGCAGCGGAAGCAGGCCGCCCGGGCCACCCCGACCCAGAATGACCGTTTATGCGGGCGGCTCGCCGCCGCGCGGGCCCCGCCGCAACCGCCGCCGCCGCTGGGTGCGGGTGGCGCTCTGGACGACCGGCACGATCCTCCTTGTCGTGACCGCGGTCGCCGCCGCCGGCTTCTACATGTTCTACGGCGACTACTCCCGGCTGACGACGCCGCCGAAGGACTTCCGCCAGGCCGAGAACCAGATCGATCCGACGTTGCCCGTGGCGAACGCGCCTGCGATCGCGCTCGTGATCGGCTCCGACCACCGCTACACCGACGGCTCGGCGCCGGCCCGCTCTGACACGCTGATGCTCGTGCGGATCGACCCGCGCACACACCTGATCTCGCTGCTCTCGCTGCCGCGCGACCTGTGGGTGAACATCCCCGGCTTCGGCCAGGACAAGATCAACGCCGCGTACTCCGACGGCGGCCCGAAGCTCGCGCTCGAGACGGTGAAGCAGGTCACCGGGCTGCATGTGAACTACCTGATCGGCGTGAACTTCCACAGCTTCACGAGCCTCGTGAACGATCTCGGCGGCGTGTACATCCCGGTCGACCAGGCCTACGTGCACACCGAGGCCGACAACAACCTGCTGCCCGTGAGCGAGCGCTGGTCGGCGATCGACGTCCTGCCCGGCTACCAGCTTCTGAACGGCACGAACGCGCTCGCCTTCTCGCGCTTCCGCCACACCGACTCGGACTTCTACCGCACGGCCCGCCAGCAGACCTTCCTGCACGCGTTCGAGCAGAAGGTGTCGGCCCGCTTCCACGGCATCAGCCTGACCGACCTCGGCACCATCCGGTCGATCATCCACACCATCTCGTCCAACGTCGACATCGCCGGCGCGTCTGGCGGGATCGGCCTGCAGACGATGCTCAAGTACGCCACGCTGGCCTACTCGAGCAGGGGCCACATGATCTCGTCCAAGCTGCAGGCCGGGACGGGCATGATCGGGGCGGCGTCGGTGGTGGAGGCCACTCCCGAGGCGATGAAGGCGGCGGTGTACGCATTCACGCATCCCCAGAACGTCCACGCGCCGACGAACCAGCTTCCGTCGGCGCCCTCGCACCACAAGGCCAAGCACCACAAGTTCAAGCCGGCGGTCGACCCCGCCACGGTGTCGCTCTCGGTGCTGAACGGGACGCTGAAGACGGGCGAGGCGGCCACCGCCGCCGAGCAGTTGTCGAAGTTCGGCTACACGACCTCGTCCGGCAATGCCCCGACGCAGTCCTACGCGCAGACGTGGGTGTACTACGCGGCCGGCGACGCCCGGGCGGCGGCCGACGTGGCCCACATCGTCGGTCGAGGCGCCCCCACGGCGCCGATGCCGGCGTCGATCGCGTCGGCCGAGGACGTCGTGGTCGTGATCGGCAGCGATTTCCCGGGTACGCTCGCCGTCGCCCCGCCGCGGTCGTCGCACACGTCGGCGTTCCCCGCCGACATCACCCCGGACAGCCAGGCCTACCTGACCGAGTTCCGCACGGTCAAGCACCGCGTCAGCTTCCCGGTGCTCTACCCGACGGTCACGCAGGAGCGTTCCGACGTGCCCTCGGTCGACCCCATCCGGGCGTACCACATCCCCGCCGAGGGGCGCCATTTCAGCTCCCTCTACGCCTACTTCCAGGTGCCGAGCACGCCCGGTGCGAACTGGGGGATCGAGGAGACCCGCTTCCTCGATGCGCCGATCCTGGCCAACCCCAGCGCTCGGCGCACGATCGGCCGGCGCACCTACAGTTTCTACTTCAACGGCGCGAAGATCCACATGATCGCGTTCGTCGAGGACGGCACCGCCTACTGGGTGCAGAACACACTCCTCGACGACCTCTCCAACGCCGACATGATCGCGATCGCAAAGTCGCTCGAGCCGGCCGGATGAGCCCGAACGGAAACCGCCAGCCGGTCGGCGTGATCGGCGTCGGCTACGTAGGCCTCGTCACCGCCGTCTGCTTCGCGGATCTCGGCTTCGACGTCGTCTGCCTCGACGTCAACGAGGAGCGGATCGCGGGCCTTCGGGCCGGCCGGGTGCCGATCTACGAGCCGGGTGTCGACCGGTTGCTCGCGCGCAATCGCTCCCGGCTGACGTTCACGCTCGACCTGGACGACGTGTTGCGCCGCTGCCGGATCATCTTCGTGTGCGTCGACACGCCGGCGACCCACTCCGGCGACGCCGACCTCTCGCGCGTGCGGGCCGTCATCAACGCCCTGCCCGCGACGGGCGAGGGCTTCGTCCTCGTGATGAAGAGCACCGTCCCCGTCGGCACCGGCGAGAAGATGCGCGACGACATGGATGCGCGCGGCCTCGGGCACGTCGGCTACGCGGCCAACCCGGAGTTCCTGCGCGAGGGCCGGGCCGTGGCCGACTTCATGGAGCCCGACCGGATCGTGATCGGCGCATTCGACCAAGCGGACGCGCGCGCCGTCGCGAACCTCTACAAGGATGTGCGCGCGCCGGTGATCAGCACCGACGTGGCGAGCGCCGAGATGATCAAGTACGCGTCGAACGCCTTTCTCGCCACCAAGATCTCGTTCATCAACGAGATCGCGAACGTGTGCGAGGAGGTCGGTGCCGATGTGGCCGTCGTCGCCGAGGGAATGGGCCTCGATGTCCGCATCGGGACGCACTTCCTGCGCCCCGGCATCGGCTACGGCGGTAGCTGCTTCCCGAAAGACGTGAAGGCGCTGAAGCAGCTCGCCGGCAACTCGGGCTACCACTTCCAGCTTCTGACCTCGGTGATCGAGGTGAACGACCTGCAGAAGCGGCGCGTCGTCGGCAAGCTCGAGCGGCACCTCGGATCGCTGCGCGGAACCCGCATCGCCCTGCTCGGCCTGGCGTTCAAGGCGGACACCGACGACATGCGTGAGGCGTCGAGCCTTGTGCTGGCGGCGCGGCTGCGGGCGGAGGGGGCGACCGTGGTCGGCTACGACCCGGTCGCGATGACGAACGCCGCCGCGATGCTGGGCGAGGACGTCGAGCTGGCCGCATCGATGGTCGAGGCCGTGACCGGCGCCGATGCCGTCGTGATCGTGACGGAATGGGGCGAGTTCCGGCAGGTGTGCTCGGCCTCCGTGCGCGAGGCGATGCGCACGCCGCTCGTCGTCGACGGCCGCAACCTGCTCGATCCGGCCCAGGCGCGCGCGGCCGGATTCGCATACGAGTCCGTGGGGCGGCCGTCCGATCCCGCCGATCTCCTGCGCTCCGCGGGCGACGCGGACGTCGCCGCTCGGTGATCGCGGTCATCCTCGTGGGGGGCGAGGGCACGCGCCTGCGCCCGCTCACCTACGACACGCCGAAGCCGATGCTGCCGATCGCCAACCGGCCCTTCCTGGAGCATCAGATCGAGCACCTGCGCCGGCATGGCGTGGATCGCATCCGCCTCGCCTGCGGGTACCGGCCCGATGCGATCCGGGCCCACTTCGGCGACGAGCTCGAGTACGTGGTCGAGCCCGAGCCGCTGGGAACGGGTGGCGCGATCGCCCACGCCGCCCGCGGCCTCCGCGAGACGTTCGTGGTCGCAAACGGCGACGTGCTCACCGACCTCGATCTGACCGCGCTCGTGAGCTTCCATCGCGAGCGCCGCGCCCGCATGACCCTCGCCCTGCACCCCGTTTCCGATCCCAGCCGCTACGGCGTCGTCGTCACGGCGGCCGACGGCGCGGTCGAGGCCTTCGTCGAGAAGCCGGCCCCCGGCACGGTCGACTCGACGACGATCAACGCCGGCACGTATGTCGTCGAGCCCGGCGTACTCGAGCTGATTCCGGGCGGGCAGCAGGTTTCGGTCGAGTACGACGTCTTCCCCCGGCTCGTGGGCGCCGGTCTGTATGCGCAGAGCTCCGAGGGGTACTGGCGCGACATCGGCACACCCGCGAGCTATCTCGGCGCGAACCTGGAAGCGATGCCTCCCGGCGGGCTGATCGACCCCACCGCGCACATCGACCCGCGCGCCCGCGTGACCGGCTCGGTGATCGGCCCGGGCTGCCGCGTCGAGGCGGGCGCGCTCGTGTCCGCATCGGTGCTGCTGGCCGGCGCAGTTGTGGCGGAGGGCAGGACCGTGGACAATCAAGTGGTGGGAACAACTGGAGAACCCGTTTGGTAGCGGCCGCCGACCCCTCCGGGATGGCGGATGCGATCGCCGGGATGGCGGAGCAGTTGCGGCAGGGAGAGCGTGTCGGCGCCGCCGTCGGCGTCGATGTGGCCCTGCCTGGCGCGGTCGTGGTCGCGGCGATGGGCGGCTCGGCGATGGGCGGCGAGTTGCTGCGAGCGCTGGTGGCGGGCGAGTGTCCGGTGCCGATCACGCGCGTGCGCGGCTTCCGCATCCCGCACTGGGCGGGGCCGGGCACGCTCGTGATGTGCGTGAGCTACTCGGGCGAGACCGAGGAGACGCTCGCCTGTGCCCGCCAGGCGCACCGGCAGGGTGCCGACATCCTGATCGTCGCCGCCGGCGGCACGCTGGCCAGCTTCGCGCAGGAGTGGGGGGTCGCCTATGCGCACGTGCCCGGCGTGGTCGCCACGGGCCAGCCGCGGGCCGCTCTCGGCTACCTGTTCGGCGCGATGGCCGGCGCATTCGGTGCCTGCGGCCTCGCCTCCGAGGGGATCGCCTCGGCGGCCGCTGAGGGCGTGGAGGCCGTCGACGGCGGCGCGGCCCGTGAGCTGGGCGAGCGGCTGGCAACCACGATCCCGCTGATCTATGGCGCCGGACCGATGGGAGCGGTCGCCTACCGGTGGAAGACGCAGATGAACGAGAACGCCAAGATGCACGCCTTCAGCCATGCGCTGCCCGAGCTCGCGCACAACGAGATCGTCGGTTGGGAGGGCGCCGCGCCGGGGACGTTCGCGGCCGTCCTCCTGTCGGATCCCGGCCAGGACGAGGCCGTCCGCCGCAGCATCGCGGCGACCGCCGAGCTGATCGCGCCCGACGCGGCCCTGGTCGAGATCGTCGAAGGCCGCGGCGACACACCGGCGGCGCGGGCGTTCTCGCTCGTGGCCCAGGGCGACTGGGCGAGCTTCGGGGCCGCGATGCGGCGCGGGATCGATCCGACGCCGGTGCTGAACATCGGCGCGCTCAAGCGCGCATTGCGCTCCTAGCGCTTCCGTGCTATATAGCGAGTATGGTATATAACGATCTGGTCGCGCGGCTCGCAGATGCGCTCGAGCGCGGCGAGATCGAGCCGGCGCACGTCGAGGCGCTCCTGCGCCGCCGCAAGACCGCGTCCGGACGCGCAGACGTCGCGTCGGTGCTGCGCGCCGCCGGCACGCTCGTGTGCTTCGCAGGCGCGGCGCTCCTCTACGGCATTGGCTTCTCGTCGTTTCCCGAGTCGGTGCAGGCCGTGACACCATTCGTGTTCCCGGCGGCGGCGATCGCCGCCGCGATCGCTCTGCACCGCCGGTGCCGCTCGGCATGGGAGGTCGAGCTGGCCGGCATGGCCGCCTACCTCGCGTTCGGCCTCGCGTCGGTCACGTCCGCCCTGGCGACCGGCTCGGGGGCCGGGTACGGCATTGTCGCCAGCCTCGCGGCGACGGCGATCGTGCTCGGCGTGCACGCGGGGCTTCGCATCGTCCGCCTGACCGGCTGGGGGCTCTCGGCCTCGCTGGTGGCGTTCACGGGCTTCTGCACCGACGCGGGCGGGATCCTCGGCGGGTCGACGGTGCCATGGTTGCTCGGACTCCAGGGCGTGGCAGCTGTGGCGGGCGGCGCCATCCTCGTCCGGCGCTCGCGGGCCGGCGCCGAGGCGGCGTGGCGGTCGGCGGGGCTGCTCGCGGTCGCAGCGGCCGTGGCTGGCATGGCGGACACAAGCGTTGGCCGGGTGGGGCCGTGGCATCTGCTCCTGACCCTCGTTGTCGCTGCGGCCCTCGTCGCCGCCGCCCGCTTCGACATGGGCAGCCTGATGTGGGTGGGCGCCCTGGGGGCGGTGGTCTGGCTGGGCGCCCTGGCGGTCGTCGTCGGATCGAGCGCGAGCTGGGCGTTCGCCGCGATCGTCTTCGGCCTCGGGCTCGTCGGGCTGGCTGCACTCGTCGCCCGCCGGCGCGGGCCGGTGCGGGCCACGCCGGCGATATAGTGGGCCCCCGGTGATCGCGCCACCTCGCAGCTCCGCGCTCGACCCGCACCGGATCGCCCGCTTCGAGGACGATGCGGTTGTCCTGCTCGACCAGACCCGGCTTCCGGGCGAGGTGGTCGAGGTGCGCCTGCAGACGTGGCAGGAGGTGGCCGCGGCGATCCGGGCGATGGTGGTGCGCGGCGCGCCCGCGATCGGGATCGCCGCCGCCTACGGCGTCGTCCTGGCGGCCGCGCGCAGCGGCGCCGAGAGCGTCGACGGATTGCGCGCCGACGTGGCCCGCGCGTGCTCCGGCCTGGCCGCGACCAGGCCCACCGCTGTCAACCTGCCCTGGGCGATGGAGCGGATGCGCGAGTGCGCTTCGGCGCCGCATCCCGACGCCGGTGGCATGCGGGCTGCACTGCGTGCGCAGGCCGAGTCGCTGCACGCGAACGAGGTCGAGCGCTGCCGCCGCATCGGCGGGCACGGGGCGGAGCTCCTGCGGGCCGGCGCCCAGGTGCTGACCCACTGCAACGCCGGCGCGCTGGCGACGGCCGGATACGGCACCGCGCTTGGCGTGATCCGGTCCGCGTACCGGCGCGATCCCTCCCTCCACGTGTGGGTCGACGAGACCCGGCCGCTGCTGCAGGGGGCGCGCCTGACGGCCTGGGAGCTGCGCGAGGAGGGCATCTCGGCCACGCTGATCACCGACTCCGCCGCCGGCTGGCTGATGGCCCAGGGCAAGGTCGACGCCGTGATCACCGGAGCCGACCGCATCGCCCGAAACGGCGACGCCGCCAACAAGATCGGGACGTACGGCCTCAGCCTGCTCGCGCGGGCGCACAGGCTGCCGTTCTACGTCGCCGCGCCGACGTCGACGATCGACCGTGCGATCGCGACAGGCGAGGAGATCCCCATCGAGCACCGCCGCCCGGACGAGCTCGGGCCGTCGGTGCCCGAGGGGTTCGGGGTCTACAACCCGGCGTTCGACGTCACGCCGGCGGCGAACATCAGCGCGATCATCACCGAGCACGGCGTGCGCCGGCCGCCCTACCGCTTCTAGGCTACGCGCCCTTCTTGGACGCGGCCTTCGCCTTCTCGAGGTCGGTGCGCATGCGGTCGAAGCCGGGGTGGGCAGGGTCGACCGAGCGTCTGTCCCAGAGCGCGACCACCGCGAGCAGGAGCGCGCACCAGACAACGAGGAAGATCATCACTCTCATCCTTGAGAAGTGGGTCGCAGATCCGTTGCGACCCGGCGGGAGCCGTGCACTCACCATGGCGGCGCGCCCGCCCCGGTGCCACCCCACGATGGGCATTCCGCCTACCGCAAAGCGGTCGTTCGCCTGGCCGGCAGGGGCCGCGGCGACGGTAGGGTAGGCGGATGGGGGAAGATAGGTTCGGCGCGCTTCAGGCGTCCCTGGCGGCACACGGCCAGGAGCATCTGCTGCGGTTCTGGGACGAGCTCGAGGACGCCGGCCGCGCGCACCTCGAGCGCGACATCCGCTCGCTCGACCTGGACGTGCTCGACCGGCTGGTCGAGACGCTCGTGCGCGCCGGCGACGTGCCGGTAGACGTCGAAGGAGTGGAGCCGGCAGAGCTCGCCGGTGCCCCCACGGCCCGGAGCGTCGCTGCGGGCGAAGGGGCGCTGCGCCGGGGGCAGGTCGCGGTCGTGATCGTGGCCGGCGGACAGGGCACGCGGCTCGGGTTCGACGGGCCCAAGGGCTGCTATCCGATCGGGCCCGTCACCGACCGCTCGCTGTTTCAGATCCACTGCGAGAAGGTGGCCGCGCTCGGTGGGCGCTTCGGGCGCACACCGCCGCTCTACGTGATGACGAGCGACGAGAACCACGAGCCGACGGAGCGCTTCCTCGCCGGACACGGATGGTTCGGGCTGGAGCACCTGCGGCTCTTCCGGCAGGGGACGATGCCCGCGGTCGACCGCACCACCGGTGCCGTGCTGCTCGCCGACCGCGACCGGGTCGCCCTGAGCCCGGACGGCCACGGCGGCACCCTGCGCGCGCTGCGGCGTGCCGGCTGCCTCGACGAGATGCGCGAGTGCGGGGTCGAGACCGTGTTCTACCTGCAGGTCGACAACCCCATGATCGCGATCGGCGACCCCGGCTTCCTCGGCGCCCACCGGCTCGGCGAGGCCGAGGTCTCGTCGAAGGTGGTGCGCAAGCGCGATCCGGGCGAGAAGGTGGGTGTCGTCGCCGAACGGGCCGGCCGCCAGCTCATGATCGAGTACTCCGACCTGCCCGAGCACCTGGCGGCGCTGCGCCGCCCCGACGGAGAGCTGGCCTACGCCGCGGGCAGCATCGCCCTGCATGTGTTCGCGCTCGAGTTCATCGCCGCGGTGGCGGCCTCGGCCGAGCTGCCCTATCACCGGGCCGTAAAGCCGGTGACGTACGTCGACGAGCGGGGCGACCGGATCGAGCCGTCACTCGCAAACGCCGTCAAATTCGAGCAGTTCATCTTCGACACGCTGCCGCTGGCGCGGCGCTCGCTGGTGCTCGAGACCGATCGGGCGGCCGAGTTCGAGCCGCTCAAGAACGCTTCCGGGGACGCGTCGCCCGAGACGGTGCGGCAGCGGCTGAGCGACGCTGCCGCCGACCTGCTCGAGCAGGCCGGAGCGGTCGTCACCCGCCGTCCCGACGGCTCGGCGGCGGTGCCGATCGAGCTGAGCCCGCTGGTCGCGGCCGACCCGGATGCGCTCGCAAGGAGGGTGCCCCCGGGGACGATCGTCGACGAGCCCTTCGTGCTCTCGTGACGGTTTCGGCACCGCCGCGCGCCCACGTGTGACGGTTGCGGGCGTAGCGTCGCTTCGGTGCGTGTGCTCCTCGATCTGCTCATACCGGCCCGCTGCGCGCTCTGCGGCCGCGGCGCCGACCCTGTCTGTGCGGCCTGCCTGGCGGCCCTGCCCGTGCTCGGCGGCCCGGAGTGCGCGCGCTGCGGCAAGCCGACGGCCGCGCCGGTCGCCGACTGCCGCGAGTGTCGCGGGCGGCGGCTGGGGTTCGACACGGCCGTCGCCGCGCTCGCCTTCGAGGGCCGCGGCCGCGACCTGGTGCTGCGGTACAAGGATGCGGGCCTCCGCGGGCTGTCCGAGCCCGCTGCGGGGATCATCGCCACCATCGTCCCCCGGCCCGAGTGCGATCTGCTCACGTGGGTCCCGGCCGACCGCTGGCGCACCATCAAGCGCGGCTACCACCCGCCGCAGGTGCTGGCGCTGCAGCTCGCGCGGCGATGGGGGGTACCGGCGCGGGGGCTGCTCGGAGCCGGGCCCCTGCGCCGCCCCCAGCGCGGCCTCGATCACGTCGCTCGGCGCCGCAACGTGCGCGGCGCGTTCCGGCCGCTGTGCGCCCTCGCCGGCGAGCGGATCGTGGTCGTCGACGACGTCTTCACCACGGGAGCCACGCTCTCGGCGTGCGGCACGGTGCTGCGCGGGGCCGGTGCCGGGGCGGTCGCCGCCGTCAGTCTGGCCAGGGTGGTGCGGATCTAGGTGGCTGCGACGGCAGTCCCAGGAAGGTCGCTGCGTGAGTCGGCAGAGCGGGTATGTTTCCAGCACTCCTCCGTCCAAAGGAGCCGCGATGAAGTTGCAGGTCAAGGGCCGAAATGTGGACGTCACCGATGCACTGTTCGCATATTCGGAGCGCAAGCTGGGCAAGCTTGCGCGGCATCTGTCCGACGAGAGCCGGTGTGAGCTCGAGCTGGCGGTCGAGCACAACCCGTCGATCAACGACAAGCAGGTCGCGGAGGCGACCGTGTGGACGAAGGGGCCCGTGCTGCGCGCCCGCGAGTCGTCGACCGACATGTACGCCTCGATCGACCTCGTCGCCGACAAGCTCGAACGCCAGGTCAAGCGGTACCGCAACCGGCGCAGCCGCAAGGGCGCCCAGCACATCGCCACCCACGTCGCGCCGCCGTCCGCCGAGACGGCTGCGCTCCCCGATGAGGAGGACGCGGTGATCGTCAAGTCGAAGCAGTTCAACATGAAGCCGATGCCTCCCGAGGAGGCCATGCTTCAGCTCGAGCTGATCGGGCACGACTTCTTCGTGTTCGTGAACGCGGACTCCGCCGACGTGAACGTCATCTACAAGCGGCGGGACGGCAACTACGGGCTGATCGAACCGACCCTGGACGGCGAGGGCTGAACGAGCTCGATCGCCGGGCGGCGGCGCTCGGCGTGGCTCTCGAGCGCGGCGGGGTCGGGCTGCTCGCCGAGATCGAGCCGTTGTGGCTCGCGCTCTTTGACCATCACCGCGCGATCGGCTCGGCCGGCCTGCCCACGATCGACCGCGCCGAGACCTGGCCGCGGCGGCGGGCGCTGTACGAGAAGCTGCTTCAGACCCCGGACGCG
The DNA here is from genome assembly GCA_036494095.1 of Gaiellales bacterium. Taxonomy (GTDB): domain Bacteria; phylum Actinomycetota; class Thermoleophilia; order Gaiellales; family JAICJC01; genus JAICJC01. Next base: position 12,087 of record DASXOR010000110.1, read on the forward strand.
TTCGTGCTCGTCGCCCGCCGCGACGGCGTCGCGGTCGGTTACGCCCTGGTGCACGTGCACGAAGGCGCCGACGACACCTGGCCGACCGGCGAGCGGATCGCCGAGCTCGAGTCGTTCGCCGTGCTGGCCTTCGAGCGCGGCCGCGGCGTGGGCACGCTCCTGCTCGACGCCGCCGACGCGGATCTCGACGCGCTCGGGATCCACGACATGATCGTCGCCGTGCTCGTGGGGAACACCGCGGCGGAAGAGCTGTACCGGCGCCGCGGGCTGGTGCCGGCGATGACGAAGATGATCCGCCTGGGCGAGCGCGCCGCCGGCCGCTAGCCCGGGAGCCCCGCCCTCCCCGGCGGGGATGACCGGCTTTCCCGCAATCCCTCCCCGGCGCGGAGGAGCGGCATGGCCCGCTCTGTCGTATTTCGTCGAATTGGGACTGTTTGCCTCG
>DASXOR010000111.1:0-6019 GCA_036494095.1 Gaiellales bacterium
CGTCGTCCTGAACGACGGCGCCGCCGACCTGGCCGCGGTGCGCGCCCACGCCGCCGGCCTGCTCGCGCCGTTCAAGGTGCCGCGCTACATGCAGGCAACCGCCGAGCTCCCGCACACCCCCACAGGGCGCGTCGCCAAGCACCAGCTCGACCGCGAGCGCACAGACGCCGAGGTCGACTTCGAGAGGAGAGCATGACCGACTGGCTCCACACCGACATCGGCGCGACCACCGCCGAGACGATCACCGTCCGCGGCCACGACCTGGCCGGCGAGCTGATGGGGCGGGTGACCTTCACGGAGCTGGCGTTCCTGCTCGTGCAGGGGCGGCGGCCGGCGGCCGGCGAGACGACGCTGCTCGACGCCGTGCTCGTGTCGCTGGCAGACCACGGGCTCACGCCCACGGTGCTGGCGGCGCGGCTGACCCACACGGGCGCGCCGGAGTCCCTGCAAGGATCGGTTGCGGCGGGCCTCCTGGGGGCCGGATCCGTGTTCCTGGGCGTCGTCGAGGACGCGGCCGTGTTCCTGGCCGAGATCATCGCCGCGGCGCCGGGCGAGACCGACGCCGACTTGCGCGAGGCCGTCCTCACGGCTGTGGCCGCGCGCCTCGCGAACGGCCGGCGCATCCCCGGCCTCGGTCATCCCATCCACAAGGTGGAGGACCCGCGCACGCCGCGTATGTATGCGATCGCGACGGAGGCGGGCGTGCTCGGGCCGCACCTGCGGACGCTGGCGCTGGTGGGAGCGGCGGCGGCGGAGCAGACGGGCAGACCGCTTCCGATCAACGGCGCCGGCGCCGCGGGCGCCGCCCTCGCCGACCTGGGCTTTGCACCCGCGATCGTGCGCGGGTTCGCACTGCTCGCGCGCACGGCGGGGGTCGTGGCGCACCTGGCCGAGGAGATGCAGCACCCGATCGGGATGCCGCTCTTCCGCGAGCTCGACGAGCGCCTGTCCGCGGAGGAGCGGTGAGCGGCCGACTCGACTCCAAGACGATCGCAATCACCGGCGCGGCCTCGGGCCTGGGGCGGGCGATGGCGATGCGATTCGCCGCCGAGGGCGCCCACGTCGTCGTCGGCGACGTGCGCGCCGACCCGCGCGAGGGCGGCCGGCCCACGGTCGAGCTGATCGCCGAGAAGGGCGGCAGCGCGGAGTTCGTCCACGCCGACGCGTCCCGGTGGGACGACATCGACACGCTGGTGGGGACGGCCGTGCGCCACTCGGGCCGGCTGGACGTGATGGTCTGTAATGCCATCGTCGCCGGGCCGCACTCGAAGGGCCTGCTCGAGACCGACGAGGCCGACTGGGACGCGATCATGGCCGTCGGCCTGCGCGGCGTGTTCTTGTGCTGCAAGCGGGCGGTGCAGCAGATGCTCACACAGGCGCCGGTCGCCGAGGCCCGCGGCCGGATCATCAACCTCTCGTCGCAGCATGGGATGATCGGCGCGCCCGGGCACGTCGCCTACTGCACGGCGAAGGGCGGCGTCGTCAACCTGACCCGGCAGGTCGCGGTCGACTTCGGCCCGCGCGGGATCATGGTGAACGCGATCGCCCCGGGCAAGATCCTGACCCGGCCGGCCGACGAGCCGGACACTCCCGAGGTGCTGGCCTACTCGCATGCGCGCACGCCGTTCGCGCGCCTCGGCCGGCCCGACGACGTGGCCGCGGCGGCGCTCTACCTGGCGTCGGACGAGTGCTCCTACGTGAGCGGCACGAACCTGCTGGTCGACGGCGGCTGGATGGCGTACTGAGAACCGGGGACAGTCCCCGCTTGCGAAAACCTCTTCCGGCCCCGCAGCGCGCGGTCCGCCCGCTCGTCGGCGCCGCCAACACCGGGATCACTGTCTACGAGCTCCCACCCGGCCAGACGATCTGCCCCTACCACTACGAGAACCCCGAGGAAGAGTGGCTGCTCGTGCTGGATGGGCGACCGACACTTCGCCATCCGGCGGGCGAGGATGAGTTGCAAGCGTGGGACATCGTCTTCTTCCCTGCGGGCCCTGCCGGCGCACATGCCGTACGCAACGACACGGACTCGACGACGCGCGTGCTCATGTTCTCCGACAGGAGCACCGTTGCGGCAACCGTCTATCCCGACAGCGACAAGATCGCCATGTGGACCGGCAACGACGCCGACAACCTGATCGCAAAACGCGCGAGCGGCGTGAGCTACCGGGAGGGCGAGCGCGGCAGGCAGACGCCGCCCGCCTAGAGGCGGGGGTCGAGCAGCACGCGGCCGAAGTGGTCGGGTGAGGTGAGGAGCGCCTGCGCCTCGGCCGCGCGCTCCAGCGGCAGCACCGCCGCGATCGGCGGCGTGTCGACTCGCCCCTCGGCCAGCAGCCGGAACACCTCGACGAGCTCGCGCCGTGACCCGTCGCTCGATCCGATGATCGCCACCTGGCGGGCGAACACGTCCACCAGGTCGAGCTCGGCGTGCGCGCCCGAGGACGCGCCGCAGAGGACGAGCCGGCCCCGGTTCGCCAGCGCAGCGAGCGCGCCCGGGAACGTCGCCCGGCCGACGTGGTCGACGGCCACATCCACGCCCCGGGCGCCCGTGAGCGCGCGCACCTCATCCGCCCATCCCGGCGCGGTGTGGTCGAGGACGCGCTCGACCCCCGCGGCGCGCAGCCGGCGGCGCTTGGCGTTGGTCGACGCCGTCGCGATCACCTCGGCGCCTGCCATCCGCGCGAGTGCGATCGCCGCCCCGCCCACCCCGGAGCCGCCGGCGGTCACGAGCACCGTCTCGCCGGCACGCAGGCCGGCGCGGGCGAACAGCATGCGGTAGGCCGTCAGGTAGACCGAGCCGGCGGCGGCTGCCATGTCCGCAGGGAGGCCGTCGGGCAGCACGAAGATATTGCCCGCGGGAGCGACCACGAGCTCCGCGTAGCCGCCGTCGCGCTGCACGCCCATCACCTCGTAGTGGGCGCACGACGCTTCATCGCCCTCCAGGCAGTGGATGCAGCGACCGCATGAGTAGTCGTAGTGGACGTACACCTCGGCTCCCAGCTCGACTTCGGCGGCGCCGGGGCCCACCGCGACCACATCCCCGGCGACGTCGTATCCCGGCACCACCGGAAGCCGGGCGGCATACGCGTGGCCGACGTCCTCGCGCACCCAGATGTCGAGCCGGTTCACGGCCACCGCCGCGACCCGTACGAGCACATGCCCCGGGCCCGCGATGGGATCGGGCCGCTCGGCCGCCTCGAGCACCTCCGGCCCGCCGTGGCGCGACATCACGACCGCGCGCATCCGCTAGTACGCCATCCAGCCGCCGTCGACCATCAGGTTCGCGCCGCTCGTGTAGCTGGCCTCGCTCGCCAGGAAGGCGACCGCCGCGGCCACGTCCTCGGCCCGGCCCAGACGGGCGAACGGCGTGCGCGAGCGCACGTACGCGAGCCCTGCCTCCTCGGTGCTCAGGTCGCCGGGGGTGCCGGTGACGATCTTGCCGGGCGACACCGAGTTGCAGAGGATGCCGTCGGCGCCATGCTCGACTGCGATCTGGCGGGTCATCTGGATCAGGCCGCCCTTGCTCACTGCATAGGAGAAGTGTCCGGGGCACCCGACCAGGCCATGCTGGGAGGTGATATTCACGATCCGGCCGCGCACCTCGTCCTGCAGGGGCTGGGTGAGCATCTGCCGGACCGCCGCCCGGCAGAGCATGAACGGGCCGCGCAGGTTCACCGCCATGATCGCGTCGAAGTCGCCGTCATCGGTCGCGACCAGGGGCTTGGAGTGGCGGCCGGCGATGGCGGCGTTGTTCACGAGCACGTGCAGGGCGCCGCCGCGCTCGAGCGCCACCGCCACCAGGCGGTCGCAGTCGTCCGGCCGGGAGACGTCGGCGTCGATGTGGACGGCGCTCCCGCCCACCCCCGCGATCACGGCGGCGGTCGGCTCACCGCCCGTGATCGGATCGCGGCGCACGTCGGCGCAGACGACGTCGAACCCGCCGGCGGCCAGCCGGATCGCAATCGCGCGGCCGATGCCCGACGCCGCCCCGGTGACGATCGCGGTCGCAGCGCTCACCGCCGCACCGCCAGATACGCGCCGCGATGCTCGCCGCCGATGAAGCGGCCGTCCTCGACCACCCGATCTCCGCGCGCGAGCACGTGGCGCATCCGCCCCGGCAGCTCGATGCCCTCGTACGGCGTCCAGTCGAGGCCGTCGCCGAGCGCATCGAGCGTGACGCGGGTGGGCACGGACGGATCCCACACGGCCACGTCCGCGTCGCTCCCGGGAGCGAGCGTCCCCTTCTGCGGCGAGAGGCCGAAGATCCGCGCCGGAGCCGCGCAGGCGGCGGCGACCAGGCGCTCGACCGCCGGCCCGTCGCCCGCCGCCGCGAGCCCGAGCCCGAGCGGCAGGCGCGCGCCGATGCCCGGCAGGCCGGTCGGCACCTGGGAGAAGTCGCCCAGCAGGGGCAGCTTGTCGCGGTCGAGGCGCAGGTGGCAGTGATCCGACGCGTAGGTGTCAAGGGCACCGCCGGCGAGCCCGGCCCGCAGCGCCGCCTGGTCGGCAAGCGAGCGCAGCGGCGGCGTCATGACGTAGCGCACCGCGTCGGCGCCGCGATGGTGGGACTCGTCGAAGAGCAGGTGGTGCGAACAGGCCTCGGCGTGCACGGTCTGGCCGCGTTCGCGGGCGGCGGCGATCGCCTCGAGCGGGCGGCGGCCGGTCACGTGCACCACGTAGGGCGTCGCCCCAGCCACCTCGGCCATGACCAGGAACCGGTGCACGCACTCGGCTTCGAGCGCGATCGGACGGCTGACCGGCAGCGACTCGAGGCCCAGCTCGCCGGCTGCGACGAGCTGCCGTGTCAGGACGTCGACGACGCGGCCGTTCTCGCAGTGCGCCAGCACGACCATGCCGAGCGCGGCCGCCTCCTGCATGACCGCGAAGGCGACGTCGTCGTCGGCCATGATCCCCAGCTCGACGTACGCCAGCCACAGCTTGACGCTGCCGACCCCGAGCTCGGCGACGGCCGCCATGTCGCCGGGGCGGTAGGCCTGCGGCTCCCAGATCACCGCGTGCAGGGCGACGTCGATGAGCGCCGCCGGCAGCTCGTCGGCGATCGTCCTACGCGCCGCCTCGACGGGGCGCTCGCCCGGCTCGGCGTCGACGAAGGCGAGCGCCGTCGTCGTCCCGCCGCACAGGGCGGAGCGGGTGTCGGTGGCGACGGCGCCGAAGATGTGGGTGTGGACGTCGACGCCGCCGGGCAGGACGAGACAGCCCGACGCGTCCACGACCTCGGCGCCCGCCCGGTCGACCCGGCCGACCGCGGCGATCACGCCGTCGCGGATCAGCACGTCGGCGGGCGCCGATCCCTCCGGGCGCACGACCGTGCCGCCCACCACCACCGTGGTGCTGGTCACACCGCTCCGTCGGGCAGGCAAGGAGCGGCGGCGAGCAGCCGCTGCGTGTACTCGTGACTCGGGCTTGCCAGGACCTCGCCCACGGCCCCCGTCTCGCACAGCCTGCCCTGGTCGAGCACGAGCACGGTGTCGGCGACGCAGGCGACCACGCCGAGGTTGTGGGTGATGAAGAGCATGCTCAGGTGCAGCTCGCGCTGGAGCTCCTGCAGGAGCTCCAGCACCGCCGCCTGCACCGAGACGTCGAGCGCCGAGGTGACCTCGTCGCAGATCAGCAGGTCGGGCCGGGCGGCCAGTGCGCGGGCGATCGCGACCCGCTGGCGCTCGCCGCCGGAGAGCTCGACCGGGAAGCGGTCGCCCAGCCGGGCGGGCAGCTGGACGCGCTCGAGGAGCTCGCCGACCTCGCGCTCGGCCTCGGCGCGCGAGAGCTTGCGCAGGATCCGCAGCGGCCGCACGATCGAGGAGCGCACCCGCTGGCGCGGGTTGAGCGACTCGAACGGGTTCTGGAACACGATCTGGATCCGCCGCCGCACCTCGAGCGGGCGCTTGCGGGCGTGGCCGGCGACCGCCGCGCCGTCGAACGCGATCGTGCCCGCCGCGGGCACGTGCAGCCCGGCGATGCAGCGGCCGATGGTGGTCTTGCCGCTGCCGGACTCGCCCACGAG
>DASXOR010000112.1:0-3258 GCA_036494095.1 Gaiellales bacterium
GGGGTCGAGCGCGGGCCCGGGAGCGACGGCGCAGACCGGCTCGGCCGTGCCCATCACGTCGCACACCGCCCCCGGGTCGACGACGCCGGCGCCGAGGGTCGCCGCCATCTCGTCGCCGCAGCCAAGCACGACCAGCGTCGAGGCCTCGAGGCCCGCCGCGTCACGCAGCCACGGGGCGACCGGGCCGAGCACGGCGTCCGCCGGCCGCACCGGCGCGAGCGTCGCCGGGTCGATCCCGAAGGCGGCGCTCGCCTCCTCCGACCATCCGCCGGTGTTGACGTCGAGCAGCATCGCCGACGACGCGTTGGACGGGTCGACCGCGACCTCGCCCGACGCCCGCCAGGCGACGAACGACCCCGGCAGCAGGAACCAGCGCGCGGCCGCGTGCTGGTCGGCCCGGTGGGCGTGAAGCCAGGCGATCTTGGCGGCGACATGGCCGGGGTCGAGGTTGCAACCGGTGAGCGCGCGCAGACGGGCCGGGTCGATCCGGCGCTCTGCGGCATCGCACTCGGCCCCGGCCCGCCGGTCCATCCAGATCAGGGCCGGCCCGACCGGCTCGCCATCGGCGCCGGCCGGCACCATCCCGTCCAGCTGCGAGCCGAACGAGATCGCGCGCAGCGGCCGGTTGCCGACCGCGCGGCGCACCTCGGCCAGGGCCTGGGCGACGGCCCCGAGCCATTCGCGCGCGTCCTGCTCGGCCCAGCCGGGCTGGGGATACGAGAGCGTGTGCGGCACGTAGCTCGTCGCGGCGTGGGTGCCGTCGGCGGCGATCGCCTGCGCACACGTCCCCTGCGAGCCAACGTCGACTCCGACGACCAGATCGGCGCTCATCGCTCCTCCTCACCTCCGTCGCCGGGGCCGCGCCGGTACACGGTGATCTCGAAGGCGTCGGCGAGATGGTGCTCCCGCGAGACGAGCGCGACCGCGCCGGCGGCGGTGCTGTCCACCTGCCACAGGTTCAGGAGCAGCGTGCCACGGGGGACGGCCAGCCGCCGGGCCACCTCACCCATCGCGATGTCGGGGACGATCGTCGCCACGCCGTGGTGCACCACCAGGCCGCGCTGGGCCAGGGCCGGATAGATCGATGCTCCGGCGACGGCGGCCATCGCGGCCGGCGTGAGCACATCGGCGCGGCACCAGTCGATCATGTCGACCACCCGCCGGCCGCCGGCGGTGCGCACGCGGCGAAGGGCGCTCACGGACGTCCCGGGCTCGACGCCGAGCGCAACCGCGACGTCGTCCGCGGCCGGCTCCAGGGCGCAGGTCTCGTCGACCGTGCCGGGCTCGAAGCCCATTGCCGCGATCATCGACGACACGCCGAAGTTGCGGCTGAGGTCGTTGCGCAGCAGCGGCCGGTCGGTGACGTAGGTGCCCGATCCGTGCAGCCGCCGCACCAGCCCGTCCTCCTCCAGCAGGGCGATGGCCGCGCGCAGCGAGCTGCGCGAGACGCCCAGGCTACGGGCCAGCTCCGGCTCGCCGGGGAGGCGGTCGCCCGGCGAGAACTCGCCCGCCACGACCCGGTCGCGGAGTCCTTCAGCGATGGAATGGCGCAGCGAGCGGCGGGCGAGAGTGGTCACTGGAGTGCGAGATCCTACGGTGTCACGACCACCTTGAGCACCTCGCCGGCGCGGATGCGGCCGAATGCGGCGGGCGCGTCGTCCAGGTCGACCGTGTCCGAGACCACGCCGCGCAGGCCGCCGATGTCGTCGGCGAGCATGTCGAGGGCGTGCACCTGGTCGCGGTGGCGGGAGGCGTAGGAGCCGTGCACCTGCACCTCGCGGTAGTGCAGGACGTTGGACGGGAAGTTGATGTGCGTCGTGCCCTTGGGCAGGCCGCCGAAGAAGAGGACGCGCCCGCGCGGCGCCGCCATCTCCATCGCCTGCTCCTGGGCCACGTCGCTCGAGCAGGCCACGATGACGACGTCGGCGCCGATGTCCTGGGTGGCCGCGCGCACGGCCGCGATGCCGTCCGCGTCCGACGTGTCGACGTAGGCCATGCGCTCGTCGCCGAGCACCTCCCGTGCCAGGTCGAGCCGGTTTGCCGCCGTCTCGATCAGGAGCACGTGGCCGGCGCCCTCGAGCCGGGCGATGGCGGCGTGCGCGGTGCCGACGGGGCCGGCGCCGACCACCGCGACGGTGTCGTCGAGCGAGACGGCGATGTCCTTGTGCCCGCAGATCGCGTCCGACAGGGGGTCGGCGAAGGTGGCATGCACGTCGGAGAGGCCGTCCGGGATGCGGAACAGGTTCTTGAGCGCGACCTGGGGGATCGCGACCAGCTCGGCGTAGGCGCCCTGGTAGTCGAAGCCCATGAGGCCGCCGTTGCCGCACAGGTGCTCGTTGCCGCTGCGGCAGAGCCGGCAGCGGCCGCACCAGAGCGTCGAGATGCAGTGCACGAGGTCACCGGCCGCGAGCCCCATCTCCGCGATCTCGACGGCCGCCCCGGGGCCGATCTCGACCAGCTCGCCGCTGATCTCGTGGCCGAGCACCCACGGCGGTGAGATCCGCCGGTCGCCGTTGTAGAAGGTGCGCACGTCGGTGCCGCAGATGCCGCATGCGGTCACCCGCACGAGCACCCCGTCCTGCGGGCAGCGCGCGTCGGCGACCGTGCCGACCGACATCGTGCCCGGGCCGTCCCAGATCGCTGCTCGCACCGCATCCTCCCGTCGTCGCACACCGAAGCCTCGCAAGGGCTATCATACCGAGTTGTCCTACAACTTGGAGGAACGTGTGATCGAGTTCATCTTCATGCTCACGCGGGACGACCGCACGCTCTCCGACGCTCGGGCCGTCTACGCCTCGATCGCCGCGAGCGGCGTCAACCACGTCGGCTGCAAGGACGTGGGCCTGCCGCGCGCCGAGCTGCAGGCGCTCATGAGCGATATCCGTGCAAACGGCCACACCACCCACCTCGAGGTCGTGTCCGAGACGCCCGAGGCCACGCTCGCGTCGGCTCGGGCCGCCGCCGAGATCGGCCCCGACTACCTGATCGGCGGCACGCTCATCGAGCCCGTGCAGCAGGTGATCGCCGGCACCGGGATCAAGTTCTTCCCCTATGTCGGCCAGATCGTCGACCACCCCTGCCTGCTGCGCGGCTCGATCGCCGAGATCGCCGACGACGCCCGCCGGGCCGAGAGCCTCGGCGTCGACGGCATCAACCTGCTCGCCTACCGCTACGACGGCGACGTCGATGCGCTGGTCGAGGCGGTCGTCGGCGCGACGTCGCTGCCCGTGATCGCGGCCGGCTCGGTCGACTCGCCGG
>DASXOR010000113.1:0-24152 GCA_036494095.1 Gaiellales bacterium
AGGAGCACGTCCGCGCACAGCTCGCACCGCGCCGGGTGGCCGGCCCGGCACATGCGGCAGCGGCCGCAGCTCGGCACCCACGAGAGGATCACGTGATCGCCCTCGCGCACCGACGTGACGCCGGCGCCCGTCGCGACCACCGTGCCCGAGCCCTCGTGCCCCATCACGAGCGGCGTCGCCACCCGCCAGTCGCCGCGGCGCACGTGCAGATCGCTGTGGCAGACGCCGGCCGCCGCGATGCGGACGCGCACCTCGCCTGCACGCGGATCGTCCAGGTCGACGTCGGCGACCTCGACCGGCTGCTGCGGTGAACGAAAGACGACAGCGCGCATCGCGCGAGCGACGCTATCAGGCCCCGCTTGACTCGGGCGTCCGGGTGGCGGACCATGCGGCGTGCCGTGGACACCGAAGCCCGTGAAGCCGTGATCTCGACGTCGCTGGTCGACCGCTGCCGCCGTGGCGACCGCGAGGCGTGGCACGACCTCGTCTCGGAGTACTCGCGCTACGTCTACGCCATCATCATGCGCGGCTACCGGCTGCCCGAGAGCGACGCCGAGGACGTCTTCCAGGATGTCTTCGCGCGCGTCTTCGAGCGGCTGGAGACGCTTCGCGACGACGACGCCCTGCGGGGCTGGATCGCCCAGGTGACCCGCAACCTCTGCTCCGATCACCTGCGCCGCGCCCACCCGCACGAGGAGCTCACCGAGGCGACGGTGACCGACGTCGACGACCGTCTGGCCGACGTCGACGACGCGCTCGCGGTGCGGCAGGCGCTCACCCGCCTGCCCCAGGGCTGCGCCGAGATCCTCGACCGGTTCTTCTGCAGGGACGAGTCCTACCGCACGATCGGGGGCGCGCTCGGGATCCCGCCGGGCACGATCGCGAGCAGGATCAGCCGCTGCCTGGAGCGGCTGCGGCGTGAGATGGCGGGAAGAGATCCGGCAGCCGGCGCGTCTGGTGGGAAGTGAGCATGGACGAGCGTGAGATCGGACGACTGCTGCGGCTCTTGCCCGCGGCCCCGGCGGAGTGGACGCAGACGGCGCAGGAGATGCCCTTCCTGAGCGCCGAGCTCGCGGACATTCTCGAGCGGGCCCGCGGCGACGGCGGATTCCGCGACGGTCTGCGGGCCGACGCCGGGACGACGCTGCGGGAGCATGGCTACGACCTCTCCCCGAGCGTGATGGCGCACCTGATGAAGCTCCTGCCCGAGGACGAGCCGAAGAGCTGAGCCGGCGAACCGGGGACAGTCCCCGGTTCGAGGGCCTGCCCGGTCAGATGGGTGAGACGGCCGGCCGCAGCGAGCCCAGCCGCCGGGCGACCACCAGGTCGGCCGCGGCCGCGCTCTCGGCATGGCCGGTGACGGCCGCGAGGAACTGGTCGCGGCCGAGGGCGAGCAGGCGGCAGTCGGACGTGGCCCGCACCGTCGCGGTGCGCGGGCTGTCGCGCAGGAGCGCGATCTCGCCGAAGAACCCGCCCGGGTGGATGGGCGGCCGCGGCTCGCCGCCGACGGTCACGGCCAGCGTCCCATCCTCGACCACGTAGAACTCGTCGCCCGCGTCGCCTTCGCGCACGACGACCGTGTCCTCGGTGACGGCGACGGGGCGCAGGTGCGCGGCGATGCCTTCGAGCGCCGGCAGGGACAGGGGCGCGAACACGACCAGCTCGCGCAGGAGCTGTACGTGCGCGGCCGTCGCCGCCGGCGCTGTGTCGAGCCGGATCAGCCACCGGCCCGTGAGCCCCACGGCCACCGGCAGGATCAGCCCGGTGGCCACGATCGCAGGCCGCACGCCGACGAGCGCGATCAACGCCGGGGCGCCGATCGACCCGAGCCCGATGGCGGCCAGCATGATGCTCTCGAGCACGCCGAACACCCGCCCGATCACATGGGCCGGAGCGGCGCGCTGCAGGAGCGTGATCGCGGCCACGTCGACGACCGTGTTGCCGGCGCCGATCCCGGCCAGGAGCACGACGACCACCGCAGTGCTGCTGGAGAGGCCGACCAGAGCGATGCCGAACCCCCACACAAGCACGCCCACCGCAAACGCCAGCGCGAGCCTGCGCCCGGCCGCCAGCCCCGCCGCGCCGACACCGCCAAGGATCCCGCCGACGCCGAAGGCAGAGTCGAGGTAGCCCACGCCGGCGTTGCCGATGTGCAGCTGCTGCAGCGCGAGGACGACCGTGAACACGCCCAGTGCCCCGGCGGCCACCGCCTGCAGCGCGTAGACGCCGACCACCGTGGCCAGGAGCGGCGTGGACACGAGCGCGCGGAAGCCGGCGGTCACCGTGTCGATCAGGCCCTCGCCCTGGTCGGCCTCACCCTCGGCGAGCGGCGTCGGCGCCCGCGCCGGCTCGGGGACGAGCGCGACCAGCGCCGCCGACCACACGAAGACCGCCGCGCAGACGGCGAAGACGGTGTCCGGCCCTGTGACCGCCAGCAGCAGCCCGCCGATCCCGGGGCCGAGGAAGATCGCGGCGCTCTCGATCGTGACGGCGACCGCATTGGCGGCCGTGAGCTCCTCCGGCGTGCGCGCGAGCGCCGGCAGGAGCGACGCCTGGGCGGGCCGAAACGCGGTCGCGACCACGGCGATCAGGCAGGCGGTGGCGAAGATGACCACCACGCCGGCCGAGTCGCGCACCTCCCACGCCAGGCCGAGGACGAGCGCGGCCCGGATGACGTCGGTCGTGATCATCACGCGCCGGCGCGAGCCGCGGTCGGCGACGATCGCCGTGAACGGCGCGAAGACAGCCGACGCCGCCATGCGCAGCAGCATCAGCAGTCCCACCCCGGTAGCACCGCCGCCGTGCCGATAGGCGACGACCGAGAGCGTGACCAGGTAGGCCACGTTTCCGGTCATCGACGCCGCCCAGGCCACCTGCAGCCGGCGCAGGGCGGGGTTTGCGAGCACGTCGCGCAGGGCTTTCAGCGTCTCGCGCATCGGGTGGGCGATTGTACCGATCGCGACAGGATGTGCCGGGTGTGGGAAGATTCCGGGTACGGCCACCGTCTGGTGGGAACACGGACCCCGTACAGGAGGAACCACAGTGGGTGACGAACGAGACAGGGCACCGCACAGGGCGCCCCACGCGGCGGACGAGCCCGATGTCGAGGCCCACGCGCACTCGCACAAGGCGCTGCCGGACGAGCCCGACAAGGATCAGGGCGACGACGACGGGCCCGACGTCGAGGCCCACGCGCACGCGCACAAGTAGTCCCAGCCGGTGGCGCCACCGCCGGCGCGGTGGCGCCACCGCTTGGAACCCCCTGGTTCGCTAGCATCGCTCCAGAGTGAGCGCGCCAGCGGCCGAAGAATCCCTCCCCGCCTACGCCGTCGACCGCACGGCGGTGCAGCAGCTGCGCGGCGCCCGGGCCTGGCCCGCAGGCGTGACGCGCGAATGGGCACTCGGCGGCTCGACCGGCCGCGGCGCCCGCGTCTGCGTGGTGGATAGCGGGATCGAGGCCGGCCATCCGCGTGTGGGCGAGGTGACGACGGCGATGGCCGTCTCGATCGTGGACGACGAGGTCGTGATCGAGCCCGATACCGAGGGCGACCTGTGCGGTCACGGCACCGCCTGCGCCGGGATCATCCGCCAGATCGCGCCCGACTGTGAGCTCGCGAGCGTCCGGGTGCTCGGCGAGGGCTTCGTCGGCAGCGGCCCCGTGCTGGTCGCGGGCCTGCGGTGGGCGATCGGGCAGGGCTACGACGTGATCAACATGAGCCTCTCCACCACGAAGCACAAGTTCGTCGAAGAGCTGCACGACCTGGCCGACGCGGCCTACTTCCGCCGCAGCATCGTGGTCGCATCCGCTCACAACATGCCCGTCGCGAGCTATCCCTGGCGGTTCTCGTCGGTGATCTCGGTGGCGAGCCACGAGCTGGATGACCCGCTGGCCTACTACCGCAACCCCGATCCCCCGGTCGAGTTCTTCGCCCGCGGCGTCGACGTCAGCGTCGCCTGGACGGGCGGCGTCAGCATGCGATCGACCGGGAACAGCTTCGCCACGCCGCACATCACCGGCATCTGCGCCCTGATCCGCGGGAAGCACCCCGACCTCACCCCGGCCGAGGTGAAGACGCTGCTCGGCCTCACCGCCGCGAACGCCGGAGCCGACGGTGGTTGACGCCGACGCTCGCCTGCGCGACGCCGTGGCCGCAGGCGTGCTGGCCGACGACGCCACCCATGCGGCGCTCCTGGGATCGATCGTGCAGGTCGCCCGCGCCATCTTCCACGCCCGTGCCGCCAGCGTGCTCCTGCTCGACGAGGCGGCCGGCGAGCTGGTGTTCGAGGCGGTCGTGGGCGAGGGCGAGGACACCCTGGTCGGACAGCGCTTCCCCGCCTCGAAGGGCATCGCCGGATGGGTGCTGAACACCCGCCAGCCGCTCGTCCTCGCCGATGTGACCGCGGACCCGCGCTTCTCGGCCGACACGGCGGCCTCGACCGGCTACGTGCCGAGGGGGATCATGGCCGTGCCGCTCCTGCACGGCGAGGAGGCGCTCGGCGTGCTCGAGGTGCTCGACCGCCCCGCCGACGCGCGTTTCAGCATGGAGGAGGTCGACCTGCTCGGCCTCTTCGGCATCCAGGCCGCCGCCGCGCTCGCACTGATCCGGCGGGCGCGCCTGGCGGCATCGGCGCTCGGGGACGGCGGCGGCGACCTGCGGGCGCTGGGCCGGATTGCCTCCCGGCTCGCGGAGCGCGGCGACGATCGCACCGTCGCCGCGTTCCTGGAGTCGCTGGACGCCCTGCTCGCGCAGGCTCCCGGCTAAAGGCTGCCCTGCTCGCGGGCGGTACCGCGGACCGTCTGCGGGGCGCTGCTTGGGACGGTGCCGGCCCGCGCGAGGATGCGTGCCTGGTCGGCGGCCACGTGCGCCGCATCCGCGAACGTCGCGTTCGGCCACAGGTTCTGGAGCGTGGCGTACCGGACCTTGGCGGCCGGATCCATGCCGAGGTCCTTCGCCATCAGATAGCACCAGCGGTTGACGATCCCGGAGTTCAGGTGCGGGTCGCCCCCGGGGACGTAGCCCGCCATCGTCGGCGGCTGCGGATCGGTGCCCATGATCGGGTTGTCGTATGCGGTGCCGGGATATGCCATCGACCGGATCGCCTCGCCGTAGAGGTCGTCGGCCATGACGCCTTCCCCGATCAGCCAGTTGAACGTCGCGGTAGAGCTCGAGCGTCGTACCGAGCGCGCGTCGTAGGCGAGATCGGCGTTCTGCCCCGCCACGGCGGAGTCGCCCTCGTCGATGATGTGCGGGGGGCTGCAGAACGAGATCCGGTGACCCGTGATGTGCTCCTCGCCGTAACGGGGAGCCCGGGCGACCTGTATCGGCCTGTCTTGATGCCGGCCCTCCCGGTGCGTCCACGCCCATCCGACGGGGTGTCGTTGACCCGGCGCACGATCCGAGTGTGACGGCCGATACAGTCGCGCCACCTACACTGCGCTCGTGGCGAGCGCAGATGCGCGATCGATCGAGTTGCTCTACTGGGAGGGCTGCCCGTCGCACCCGCAGGCGCTCGCGGAGCTGCGCGACGCTCTGAGCGAGCTCGGCCGGCCGGATGCCGCGGTCGCTCTGCGCCGTGTCGCAAGCGAGGCCGAGGCGGCCAGTCTCGGGTTCTGCGGATCGCCCACGATCCGCGTGGACGGCGTCGATCCCGTTCCGCCGCCCCCAGGCGAGCCGACCGGGCTCACCTGTCGCGTCTACCGGCTCGCCGACGGCCGCTACTCCCCGACCCCCGACCCCGGCCTGCTGCGGGAGGCGCTCGAGCGCCTGCTCGGCCCGGGCGCGGCGGAGGGCGCGCGATGACACTGCGCCCCGGCGACGCCGTCCCCGGCTTCACCCTGCCCGACACCGACGGCGCGCCCGTCGCGCTGCAGGCCGGCGCGGCCGCGACGGTGGTCGTCTTCACGTGCAACCACTGCCCCTACGCGCTCGCGTGGCACGGCCGCATCGAGGCCGTCTCGCGCGACTACGCGAGCCGGGGCGTGCGCATGCTCCAGATCTGCAGCAACGACGCCGAGCGCTACCCGCGCGATGCGCCCGAGGCGATGCGCGCGCGAGTGCAGGCGGGCGAGTTCTCCGGCCCGTACCTGCACGACGCGACCCAGGAGGTCGCGCGGGCGTGGGGCGCGAAGGTCACTCCCGACGTGTTCGTGGTCGACTCCGGCGGGCGGCTGGTCTACCGCGGCGCTCCGGACGCCGATCATCGCGACGAGTCGCTTCGGGCCGCGTACGTGCGCACCGCGCTCGACGCCGTCCTGCAGGGAAACGCGGTCGCCGAGCCCCTCACCAAGCCGGTGGGCTGCTCCATCAAGTGGCGGTCGTGACCTTGGGGCGACGGTAATCTGCCGCCATGCGGTACCGGCCACTCGGGCACACCGGCGTCGAGGTCAGCACGCTCTGCCTGGGCACGATGCTGTTCGGGCCGTGGGGCAACCGCGACCACGATGAGTCGATCCGCATCATCCACCGTGCGCTCGACGCGGGCATCAACTTCGTCGACACGGCCGACGTGTACGCGGCCGGCGAGTCCGAGCAGATCGTCGGCAAGGCCCTGCGCGGCCGCCGCGACGACGTCGTGCTCGCGACCAAGTTCCACGGCCCGATGGGCGACGACCGCAACCGCCGCGGCAACTCCCGCCGCTGGATCATGCGCGCCGTCGACGACAGCCTGCGCCGGCTGGGTACCGACTGGATCGACCTCTACCAGGTGCACCGGCCCGAGCCGGACACCGCCGTCGACGAGACGCTCGGCGCGCTCACCGACCTCGTCCGCGCTGGCAAGGTGCGCTACCTGGGCAGCTCGACGTTCCCCGCCCATGCGATCGTCGCCGCCCAGTGGACGGCGCAGCGGCGCGGCCGCGAGCGGTTCGTCTGCGAGCAGCCGCCCTACTCGATGCTGGTGCGCGGCATCGAGGCCGACGTTCTGCCGGTGTGCCGCAGCCACGGCATGGGCGTGATCGCGTGGAGCCCGCTCGCCGGCGGCTGGCTGTCCGGCCGCGACGACGCCACGGCGCCGGGCAGCAACCGTGCCGAGCGCATTCCGGCCCGCTTCGACATGTCGATCCCGGCGAACCAGGTCAAGCTGGACGCCGCGGGCAGGCTGGCCGCCGTCGCCGCGGACGCCGGCCTGCAGCCGATCCACATGGCGCTCGCGTTCGTCACCAACCACCCGGCCGTGACCGCCGCGATCATCGGCTCGCGGACGATGGAGCAGCTCGAGAGCCAGCTCGGCGCGGCCGACGTCGACCTCGACGCGGCCGTGCTCGACCGGATCGACGCGATCGTCCCGCCCGGGACGAACCTGAACCCGGCCGACGCCGGGTACACCCCACCCAGCATCGCCGACCCGGCGCAGCGCCGGCGATGAGCCTGGCGGGCGCCGGCGTGCGGGGCTCGCACCGGCTCGCAGACCTGCGCACGGCGTCGATCCCGATCGCCCAGACCGCCGTCGCCGCCGGCGCCTCGTGGTGGATCGCAACCGACGTACTCCACCACGTCTCACCCCTGTTCGCGCCGATCTCGGCCATCATCGCCCTGGGGCTGAACGCGGGCTACCGCACCCACCGCGCCGTCGAGATGGTGCTCGGCGTGTCGCTCGGCGTCGTCATCGGCGACGCGCTGATCGACGCCATCGGCACGGGCCCGCTGCAGATGGGCCTTGCCGTGCTCCTGGCGATGAGCGCGGCGGTGCTCCTGGGCGGGGGAGCGCTGCTCGCGTCTCAGGCTGCGATCTCCTCCGTGCTCGTGGCGGCGCTCCTGCCCTCGTCGCACGGGCTGCCACCGTCCCGCCTCATCGACACCCTGCTCGGAGGCGCGGTCGGCCTGGCGGTGCTCGCGCTCGCCCCCGGCAACCCGACCCGGCTCGCCCGCCGGACGGGCGAGCCGCTGGTCGTCGAGCTGGCCGACGCGCTCGACGCGGTGGCAGCCTCGCTCGAGCAGCGCGACCGTGACGGCGCCGAGGCCGCCCTCGCCCGGCTGCGGGCGCTCGACGTCCTCTCGTCGCAGTTTGCGGAGGACATGGGCCGGCTGCGCGAGACGGTGCGGATCGCACCGACGAACTGGTACTCGCGGCCCGCGATCGAGCGGCTGGCGACGGCCGTCCCGCAGCTCGATCACGCCGTGCGCAACGCGCGCGTCCTCGCCCGCGCGGCGCGGCGGGCCATCGACCTCGAGCCCGCCGTGCCGGCCGATCTCACCGCATCGGTGCGGCTGCTCGCAGGCGCATGCAGGACGATCGTCGCCCGCGTGCTCGAAGGCACGCCGCCCGCCCGCGAGGTCGAGCTCCTGCTCGACGCCGCCGCGACGGCGACGCACGCCCTCGACTCGGGGGCGAGCCTCTCGACCGGGGCCCTGGCCGGGCAGGTGCGCTCGATCGCGCTCGACCTGCTCCTCGCCGTCGGCACGCCGCCCGCCGAGGCCGCGCGGTCGGTGCGCAGAGCGTCGCTCGCGCCGGTGTCGTAAACCGGGGCCAGGCCCCAACAATCGGGGCCAGGCCCCGGTCAGTACACCTCGGGGACGAAGGTCTGCTCGTCCATCGGTGGGCGTACGTAGGCGGTCTTGTCGCGCGGCGGCAGCTCGAGCGGCGCGGGCGTCAGGTCCTCGTACTCGACGAGTGAGAGCAGGTGGGCGATGCAGTTCAGGCGCGCCCGGCGCTTGTCGTCGGCCTGGACGACGTACCAGGGCGCGTGCTTGATGTCGGTGTAGCGGAACATCTCGTCCTTGGCCCGCGAGTAGTCCACCCAGCGCGCGCGTGACTGCAGGTCCATTGGCGAGAGCTTCCACCGCCGCATGGGGTCGCGGACACGGGCCTGGAAGCGGCGCTCCTGCTCCTCGTCCGACACCGAGAACCAGTACTTGACGAGCTGGATGCCGGAGCGCACGAGCATCCGCTCGAACTCCGGGCACGAGCGCATGAACTCCTCGTACTCGAGCTCGCTGCAGAACCCCATCACCCGCTCGACCCCCGCTCGGTTGTACCAGGAGCGGTCGAAGAGGACGATCTCGCCGCCGGCCGGCAGGTGCGGCACGTAGCGCTGGAAGTACCACTGCGTGCGCTCGCGCTCGGTCGGCGCGGGCAGCGCCACCACGCGGCAGATGCGCGGGTTCGTGCGTTCGGCGATGCGCTTGATCACGCCGCCCTTGCCGGCCGCGTCGCGGCCCTCGAAGATCACGATGACCTTGAGCCCGCTCGTGCGCACGTACTCCTGCATGACCACGAGCTCGCGCTGAAGCCTCAGGAGCTCCTCGTCGAACCGCTTGCGCGGGAGCTTCGGCCGCTCGGCGGCGTCGCCGGAGGAGGCGGACGCCACGTCAGGCCGTAACGTTCACGTGCCGGAACTGGCTCCACGCGACCGTCGCGCCGGCTTTCTGGGTCGTGCCGACGCGCCAGAAGTACGTGCCGGGCTTGACCGCCTTGCCGGCGTCGGTCTTCCCGCACCAGCCAAAGGTGTGGCTGCCCGCCTTCACGTCGCGCAGGCGCGTGTGCTTGACCGCCCGCGCCGTCGCGGATTCCGTGTGGGTGACGCGCAGGATCACCTTGTGCCGCAGGCTGAGAAGCGCGAAGGGCAGCTTGGTGCAGCGCGGTGCGCCGCTGGCCGTCAGCGAGATCGTGGGTGGCTGCGCGGGCGTGGTCGTGACCGCAAGCGCTGTCGCCGGAGCGACCAGGAGCACGACGGTGGCGATGATGAACCGGTGCATGTGAACCTCCGCTGGTCGGTTACGCCCGCAAACCGAAAACCATGGTAGCGCTCCCGCGGTCTGTGCTAGAGATACCTCGATCGAGGCGGGCCAACGAGGGGGAAATCGTATGAGGATCGTGTGGGCAATCGCCGTTGCGCTCCTATGTGCCTGGCCGGCGACGGCAGAGGCCGACCCGCCGCCGACGCTCGCGAGCCAGACCGCCTGCGGCTCGGCCGCCGCGGCGCCGGCCGCCGTCACGAAGGTGCTGACCATCGTGCTCGAGAACACCGACCTCGGCCAGATCTTCGGCTCGCCGCAGGCGCCGAACACGAACGCGCTCGCCGGCGCCTGCGCGATCGCCACGAACTATCACGGCATCCAGTTCCCCAGCCTGCCGAACTACATCGCGCTCACGTCCGGGCAGGTTCCACCCGCGATCGCCGGAGACGGCGTGAACGGGCGCGACTGCCAGCCGAGCCCGACCTGCCAGAGCACCGACCCGAGCATCTTCACCCAGATCGGCGCGGCGGCCGCGGCCGCCCCCGACCCGGCGACGGCGCCCACCTGGCGCACATACGCCGAGAGCATGCCGGCCAACTGCGGCCTCGTGAACGCCGGTGACTACGCGGCCCGGCACAACCCCGCCGTCTACTACCCAAATGACGCGGCGGCGTGCGCGGTCGACGACGTGCCGTCCGGCACGCCGGCCGCCGGCGCCTTCGCGACCGACCTGGCCGCGGGGACGCTCCCGAGTTACGGGCTCTTCATCCCCAACCTGTGCAACGACGGCCACGACTCCTGCGGCGGCGTCCCGCGGGTCGCCGAGGAGGACGCCACCATCGCCGCATGGATGCCGCAGATCCTGGCCTCGCCCGACTACCAGAGCGGCCACCTGCTGGTCGTGATCACCGCCGACACGAGCGCTGCGGCGTCGAACGGGAACCTGGTGGCAACGGTGCTCGTCAACCCCGACGTCATCGCCGGGGCGCAGGTGGCGACCCGGTTTGACCACTACTCGCTGCTGCGTCTCGACGAGGAGCTGCTCGGCCTGCCGCCGCTCGCAAACGCCGCGGACGCGGCCGATATGGCGCCGGCGTTCAACCTGCCGCTGCCGGCCCCGCCGCCGATGCAGTAGCGCGCGGCGTCTGCCACTACGCTCTGCTGCGGGACCGAGCACCTACGATGCCGACATCGACAGGCGAGGCGAGTGGGCGGAGTCCGAGCACGAACCGATGTGAGCGCGCAGACGGGGCGTCCTGACGCCGGAGGCAGCCCCGCCGCCATCCGGGAGCGCGGCGCCGTCGGCGCTGCGCTGCTCACGGTGCGCGCGGCCGCCGCGCAGGTCGTCGCGTTCCTCGGCACGCTCGTCCTGGCGCACCAGCTCCTGCCGAACGCTTTCGGGGTGGTGGCCTTTGGGACGACCGTGATCACGATCGGGAACTTCTTCGCCGACGGAGGCCTCGGCGCGTCCCTGGTGCGCAAGCCGACCGACCCCACGACCGAGGAGCTGCGGACGCTGCTCGCGCTGCAGCTCACGGTGGCGGGCGTGATCGCGGCCGGTCTGGTGGCGGTCGGATCCCAGGCGGGCACCGCCGGCGCCGTCACCGCCGTCATGGCGGTCTCCCTGCCACTGCTGGCCCTGCGCGCGCCGCATGCCATCGTCCTCGAGCGGGCGCTCGAGTACCGCCCCATCGCCTCGATCGAGTTCACCGAGTCGCTGGCCTACTACGGCTGGGCCATCGCCACGGTCGCAATCGGCTGGGGCGTGTGGGGCCTCGCCACGGCGGCGATCGTGCGCGCGCTCGCCGGATCGGTGCTGATGACGATGGCGTCGCCGCTGCCCATGCTGACGCCGCGGCTGACGCGCGGCACGCTGCGCGAGATGCTCGCGTTCGGGGTCGGGTTCCAAGCGGTCGGGCTCGCCGCGCTCGCCCGCAACCAGGGCGTGAACCTGGTCGTCGCGGCCGCGGGTGGGACGCAACTGCTCGGCTTCTGGTCGCTGGCGAACCGGCTCATGCAGGTGCCGTTCTGGCTGTTCATGGCGCTCTGGCGGGTGTCCTACCCGACGATGGCCCGGCTGCGCGCGCTCGGCGAGGACACGCGGCACACGGTCGAGCGGCTCGCGCGGGTGACGGCGCTCGCCTCGGGCGCGACGCTCGCCCCACTCGCCGCCTCGGCCCACTACCTCATCCCGGCCATGTTCGGAGCCCGCTGGACCTCCGCCGCGGACCCGCTGCCGTGGGCGAGCGCAGGGCTGGTGGTGGCCGGGCCCATATCGGTGGCTGCCGCGGGGTACCTGTACTCGGAGCGCGATGTGCGAACTCCTCTCTCTGCCACGATCGTCAACGGCGCCGTCTGGGTCGCGCTGACCGCGGTGCTGCTCGGGCCGATGGGGGTCGCGGGCGTCGGCGCCGCCTGGATGGTGGCGTCCTGGACCGAGGCGGTGATGTTCGCCCGGGCGCTGCGGCGGCGGGCGGATGTGGCGATCGAGCGGTTCGTGGTCGTGCCGGTCGGCGTGGCGCTCGTGTCGGCCGTCGCCGGCTACGCGCTGCGGCCGCCCTTCACGGGCCGGCTTGCGTGCGGCATCGTGACCGCCGCGGTCGCCCTCGCCGTCTATCTGGGGCTGAGCCTCGTTTTCAACCGGGCCGACCTCCTGGCCACGACCAGACGGATGCGGGCCCTGCGATGAGCACACCCGGCAGCGACGATCGCGGCCTCCTGCGGGCACCGCTCTTCCTCGTGGGCTCCGAGCGGTCGGGGACGACGCTCCTGCGGCTCATGCTCGACCACCATCCCGAGCTCGCGTTCGAGAAGGAGTTCGACTTCGCGGTCGAGCGCGTGTCCGCGACGGGCGAGGCCCCGCCGCTCGACGACTATCTCGACTGGCTCGGCACGGTGCGCGGCGTGAACTACGCGATCGACCGCAGCCTGAGCTACCGCGAGCTCGTGAACGACTTCCTGCGCCAGAAGCAGGCCGCCTCCGGCGGCAAGCCGTTCGTCGGCGCCACCGTCCACCGCAGCTTCGACCGCCTCCGCCACCTGTGGCCGGACGCCCGCTACATCCACCTCGTGCGCGACCCGCGCGACGTGGCCCGCTCGGTGGTGCAGAAGGGTTGGGCGGGGAACATCTACCAGGCCGCGGAGTTCTGGATACGGGCCGAGCGCTGCTGGGACGCGCTCGGCTCACACCTCTCGGCGGCGAATTTCATCGAGATCCATTACGAGGACCTCGTCCTGCGAGCGGAGTCTGTGCTGGCGGCAATCTGCCAGTTCATCGGAGTCGACTACTCACCGGAGATGCTCAACTACCGAGTCGACGCGCCGCAGTATCCCCCGCCCGACCCGGCGCTCGTCACGCAGTGGAAAACGAAGCTCCCGGCGCGCGACTTGGGGCTCGTCGAGTTCCGGACGGCCGACCTGATGCAGACGCGCGGCTACGCCCCGAGCGGTCACCCGCTCCCGGCGATCGGCCCGGTCCGGCATGAGTTGCTCCTGGCAGCCGCCCGAGTGCGAAACGTTCGTGCCAGGCTCGACATCTTCGGCCCTTGGCTCGTCACGACGGACCTGCTCGGCCGCCGGCTCGGGCCGCGACGCTTGGCGCGATACGCCAAGCACGGGATCAACGCCGTGGAGCAGAGCCTGATCGATCAGGAGACGGCCGGAGTGCGCGCGCCTTCGGCCAACATCGCTCCGGTCCGAGCGCCGCACGCACCAAACCACGACTAACCGGGGGCACGGCACTAGCGGCGTAGCGTGTGAAGGAGCGGAAGCGTGCGGTCGCGCGCCTCGGTCATCGCCCGACGTGCGACCGGCCACGCCCGCGGGCGCCAGTCACGCAAGGTCGCAGGTGCCACGTCGCCCCGCGCGTCAATGCGGATCCGTAGCCCGTCGGTTGTCGCCGGATTGGCGACGACGACCGTTCCCCCGCCGTCGGGACGAAGGCGGACGTCGTGCGGCATCCCGTCCACCACGACCCGGAGGGCATCGCCAGCGCCGAACGTCCGCGGAATCTCGATCTCGATTGTCGGGGCGGCGGGCCGGCGAATCCGCAGGTCGCGTGAGTAGGGTGTCACCGTGGCCACTGCGCCCTCGTCGCGGCACGCCGCGCTCGCGCGGGCGATGGATGCGAGCGACATCCAGCGCACGTCGCCGAGCTCGGCGGCGCGGGCCGCCGCGGCTCGCAGCGGTGCGAGGCCGTGGCGGAGGTCGTCATGATGGCAGTAGACGATCAGCGGTTGGTCGAGGAATGCGCGGAACACCAGGTCGTCGAGGCTCCGACCCAGCGGGTAGCGCGGGAGCACGGGTAGACCGCCGCCCCCCATCTGGGCCGGCAGCCATCCGCCGAGGCGCCATCGGAGATGGTCCGAGAACCCTTCCCATGGAAAGGGTCGCGAAGCCGCGAGCCCGAGAAACCCGCACCGGAAAAGCGCCTCCAGGGTCTGCTCGCTGCAGCCTCCGTGGGGCGGGCACATCAAGCGGTCGATCCGGATCCCGGTACGCGGCTCGAACCTGGCCACGCGAGCCGCAGCGGACATGATCATCCGCTCCGCCGCGGCCGCGCTTCGGCGTCGCTCGAGCTCCCTGTGCACGTGATCGTTTCCGTGCACGACAAGCGAGAGCTCGGAAGGGTGCTCGCGGAAGACTCCCACCGCGCGGCACCCCGGCAGCAGCAGGTCGAGCGGGATCGTGGCCACGGCGACGTGGTATCCACACTCGCGGGCATCGCGCGCGAGCTCGCGGAAGTGGACGTGTCCGTACGAGGAGAAGCGGACGTTCGGATCGTCGATGACGAAGCACGCGCGGAGGGGCGAAGACCGCTCCGAGTCGCCGAGCGCGATCCGACGCACGAACTGGACGACCGGCAGCAGCGACCAGAACCGACCCGCGGTCAGGTGGTCGCGCAGGAACTCGTGCTCACCGAGCGCGTCTGGAACGGCGCTCACGACCTGGCAGTCGCCGTCGCGCGGGTCACTCTGCGTCCAGATCGGCCTGCCCCCGGCGAGCGCGAGCGCACGGCCGCCGGCGGGGATCGCCACGGCCGGCGGCGGCCGGCGGCCGTGCTCGACGAGGCGCTGCCCGTGCAGCGCGCGGTGGAGCTCGTCGGCGCGGGGGAACGTGACCGTGAAAGACGTGTTACGCTCATCCTCGGCGCGCGGCCCCTGGAGCACGAGACACGGCGCGGCGAGGCGCTGCGGCCGGCTCCCTCCCGGGAAGACCACCACCCCGCTCGCCTTGTGTGCGTCGCCTCCGTCCGCGTCGGCGAACCGCACCGGGTAGGCCTCCTCGAACGCTGCCAGCAGCGGCGCGTGGCGCGCCTTCGCCTCCGCCGGGATGATCGCAACCGTCTGCCTCGGGTCGCCGGTCACATCGGGCTGAGGATATCCTTGTGCGAGCGGCCGATACGCATCACGGAGGTAACCTTGCTGGGCGAGGTCGACTTAAACCTGACCGGGCTCCGCGCGAGGGTCGATTCGGCGTCGGAGCCCCTGGGGACGCTCGCCTGGCTCGCGGCGACGCTCGCTGCTGCCGCGCTCGCCGGCGCGATGGTGGGCAGGGGCGAGATCAAGTTTGCGATCTTACCCGTCGCAGCCGTGGTCGTCGTCGTGTTTGCCCGGGTGCCGGCCGCCGGGTATGTCGCGATCCTGTGGAGCGTCGGTACGGCGATCGACATGCTCGCTCTACCCGAGGTGGGGGTCTCGTCGCTTCAGTTCGAGCCGGCCGAGGTGCTGCTCTGGATCGCGCTCGGATGCCTGTTGTTCCTGCCCAGCGACGTCCGCCGCGTAGTGCGCAGCGTGGCGGTGCGGCGAGAGAGCGTCACCTTGGCCGTCTTCCTGTTGGCCGTGGTCGCCGGGGTGGCCGTCGGGGCGGAGCACGGGGCGAGCGTGCACAAGGCCGCGCTCGACATGCGGCTCATGCTCTTCTATGCGGCGTTCTGGCCGGCGCTGGCCGCGCTCGCGCGCGGGCGCACCGTCGTGTTCCGGCTCGTCTCGGCCGGCGTCGTCGTGGTCGTGGTCCTCCAGGTGCTGCAGGTGCTCGCCGGACAGTCGACCAGCTTCTTCCTGATCGCGCCGCAGGACGTGACGTCGTCGCTCACCTCCGACGTGACCGGGATCCTGCGCGTGCGCCCACCCGGGCTCACCACCGTATACATCGCCTCCGCGTTCGCGCTCGCGCGTGTGATCTGGGGACCGGCGCGGGGGCGGCTGGTCGGATGGGCGATGGTGACGGTGACGCTCACCGGAGTCATCCTGAGCCTGAACCGCAACATGCTGCTCGGGCTCACGATCGGGCTGCTCGCCGCGGCGGTCGTCGTCCCGCAGAGGCATCGGTTCGTCGTCACGGCTGCCGCCGTCGCGATGGTGCTCTCTGGATTCGTCCTGCTCGCGCAGGGCTCCGCCCTCGAGTCGAACCCGATTGTCTCGCGGGTCGCAAGCATCACCAACGTCTCGCAGCTGCAGGCAACGACGCTCGCCGACCGCTACTACGAGAACCGCATCGCGCTGCAGCGGATCCATGCGCATCCGATCTCCGGGCTCGGCTGGGGGCCGGACTACGGAGCAATGCTCCTGAGCTCCGACGCCGGCTTCCTGGTGAGCCAACCCCGCCAGTTCATGCACGAGCAGTACCTGTGGATCTGGATGCGGGCCGGGCTCCTCGGCCTCGTCGCCCTGATCACGATGCTCGCTCTTGGGATCTGGAACGGCGCCCGCTGGTCGCGGGCACGGCACGGACAGGACGACGCCTGGCTGGGGGCGGGGGTCGTCGTCGCCCTGGTAGCCATGGCCGCCAGCTCGAATGTCGCCATCTACCTCACGCCGCCCGACTCGACCGTGCCCCTCGTCGGAGTGCTCGCGCTCGCGGCCGTGATGCGGCGCGATCTCGCGCGCCGGTGACGGGAGGCGGGATGCGGATCGACGTCGTCGTCGTCAACTTCCACAGCGCCACGCTGATCGGACGGGCGATCGCAGTCGCCCGCGGGCTGGCCGGCGCCGACGCGGGGGTGATCGTGGTTGACAACTCGCCGGGCGACGGCGCGGCCGCCGCGGCGTGCGCGGCCGCGCCGGAGGCGACGATCATCGCGAACCGCCGAAATCGCGGCTACGCCGCGGCGGTGAACCAGGCGGTCGCGACCTCGCGTGCCGAGGTCGTGCTCCTGCTGAACCCGGACGTGGAGCGCATCTCGGGGAGCCGGGTGACGGTGGCCGAGGCGTTCGCTGAGCCGCGCGTCGCGGCGGTCGTCCCGCGGCTCGTCGATACCGACGGAGCGCTCCAGCCGAGCTGCATCCGGGCGCCGCGGCCGTTCGACATGTTCTCCGAGGACGTCGCGCTCGCGCAGCGCCTTCCGCGCTGGCAGCGGCCGCGCCGCTACCGCATGCTCGACTGGGACCAGCGCGACCCGCGGCCGGTCGACGCCGCCACGGGCGCATGCCTCTTCCTGCGCCGCTCGGCGCTCGCCGATGTCGGGCCGTTCGACGAGCGCTTCTTCGTCTATTACGAGGAGACCGACTGGCTGATCCGGGCGAAGCGCCGCGGCTGGCGGACGGTGTTCCTGCCGGGCGTCGAGGCCGTGCACGCGTCGGGGTCGAGCTCGCCCGGCGTCCGCTCGCGCCGGTCCCTCCTGCTACTCGAGAGCCAGCACCGCTACGCCCGCAAGCACTTCGGGCCGGCCACTGCCGTCCTCCTGCGATCGACGCTCGCCGGCCTCGACGCGGCCCGCCTCGTCCGCCACGCCGGCGCCGGGGGCGCCGAGCGTAGGGCGCAGGCGCGCGATCGCATCCGCGTCCACATCACGATGCGGGCTCCCCGGCCCTCCTGACCCGCGGGTGGAGGTCTCCTTCACAGGCTCGCCGGAGGGCATCGACGCCGCGGAGTGGCGGCGGCTAGCCGAGCGGGCCGGACACGTCTTCGCAACGCGCGAGTGGCTGCTCAACTGGTGGCGGCATCGGGGGAGAGGCGGCCGGCCCATGGTCGCGGTCACCCGGGCAGACGGGGCGGCGGCCGCCATCGTGCCGCTCGATGTGTGGTGGGGGCGCGGCCTGACTGTCCTGCGCTTCGCCGGCCACGGTCCGAGCGACCAGCTCGGCCCGATCTGCGCGCCGGGTCGCGATCCGACGGCGGCCGCCGCCGTCGCCGCGGCGATCGACGCCATCCCCCTGCGGCGCTTCGTGCTGCTGGCCGAGCACGTTTCAGGCGGCCAGGACTTCGGCGCGCTCACCGGCGCCCGCCCGCTCTACCGCGAGCCGAGCCCGGTGCTGCGGTTCGAGCACGCCACGTGGGACGAGCTCCTGCAGGAGCGGGGGCGTAACTTCCGCCAGCAGGCGCGCCGCTTCCCGCGCAAGCTCGGCGAACTCGGAGCGGTGTCCTACCGCATCGCCGCCGACCCCGACCGGCTCCAGCGTGACATGGACACCCTGTTTCGGCTGCACCGGGAGCGATGGAACGGCGCCGAGACACCCTTCCTGCGGGCATCAGCCTTTCATCGTGAGTTCGCCGCCCAGGCGCTCGCGCAGGGATGGCTGCGGCTGTGGTTCCTCGAGATTGGCGGCAAGCCCGTCGGCGCGTTGTATGGCTTTCGGTTCGCGGGCGCCGAGTCGGCGTACCAGGCCGGCAGGGATCCCGCGTTCCGCGATCAGCCGGTCGGGTTCGTGCTGCTCGCGCACGTCGTGCGGGAGGCGTTGGCCGAGGGGATGGGCGAGTTCCGCCTCCTACGCGGCGGCGCGGCCTACAAGGCCCGGTTTGCGAACGACGACCCGGGTCTCCAGACGTACGGTCTCGCACGCGGCGCCTCCGCTCAGGCGCTGCTCTCGGCCGCCCTCGCCGCACGTGGGAGGTCATTGGGCCTGCGGCGGATTCTCGACTGGTTCTAGGTCGACCCTGGCATAGCCCGCGCGCGCGGGGTTGCCGGCCACGGTCGTCCCGGGGAGAACGTCTCGCGTGACGACCGCGCCCGCGCCCACGAGCGCCCGGGCGCCGATGCGGACGCCGGCCAGGATGACGGCGCCGGAGCCAATCGCCGCGCCGCGCTCGACCGTCGTGCCCTCCAGCTCCCAGTCGGCCGCCGACTTCAGCTCGCCCGCGGCGGTGACCGCGCTCGGAGCGCGGTCGTTGATGAACATCACGCCGTGCCCGACGAACACCTCGTCCTCGATCACGATCCCGTCGCACACGAACGTGTGGCTCTGGATCTTGCAGCGCTCGCCGATCACGGCGCCGCGCTGGACCTCGACGAACGGCCCGATCCGGGTACCGGCGCCGATCGTGCACCCATACAGGTTTGTGAAGGAGTGCACGAACACGTCCGCCCCGAACTCGACATCGGCGATCAGCCGATACGGAGCCTCGTTCGCCGGCTCAGTGGCCACGGCCAAAGTACCTCCCGACCGAGTCGGTGACCCACTCGAGCTGTTCCTCCGAGATGCCCGGGAAGATCGGCAGCGACACGAGCTCCTCCGCCAGCCTCTCGGCAATCGGGAACGCCCCCGCGCGGTGACCCAGGTCCGCGTATGCCGGTGACAGGTGTGGAGGCCGGGCGTAGTGGCGCCCAGTTTGGATGCCGCGTCCGGCCAGGAACGCACGCAGTCCGTCGGCATGGGCAGTGCGCACCGGGTACAGGTGCCACACCGGCCGGCTGCCGGCGGGCACCGGCGGGCAGCGGATATCGCCGACGCCCTCGAGCGCGGCCGTATAGAACTCGGCGACCTCGCGCCGGTTCTGATTCCACCCGTCGAGGAGCGGCAATTTTCGCAACAGCACCGCCGCCTGAAGCGTGTCCAGCCGGGCCGTGTACCCGATCCGCTCCGAGACGTAGCGCTCGCGCTCGCCGTGCTGGCGCAGGGCGCGCGCGCTCGCGGCGAGCGCGGGGTCGTCGGTGACAAGGGCACCGGCGTCGCCAAAGGCGCCCAGGTTCTTGGTCGGGTAGAAGCTGAAGGCGGCCGCGGCGGCGGAATCGCCCGGGCGATGGTCGTCGCGCGTCGCGCCATGGGCCTGGCAGGCGTCCTCCAGGATCGCGAGCCCGCTCCGCGCCGCCAGGTCCCGCAGCCGGCGCACGTCGGCCATCTGGCCGAACAGGTGCACGGGCAGAATCCAGCGGGTGCGCGGGCCGACGGCAGCCGCGGCGGCGTCGGGGTCGAGGTTGTAGTCGCGCTCGCTCACATCGGCCACCACCGGCGTCGCGCCCGCCTGGCTGACGGCCTCGAACGTGGCGATGAACGTCTGCGCGGGGACGATCACCTCGTCGCCCGACTCCGCCCCCGCGGCGATCAACGCAAGCCGCAAAGCATCGAGCCCGCTCGAGGTGCCGACACACTCGCGTGCTCGGCAAAAGGCGGCGAATGCGCGCTCGAAGCGCTCAACGTGGTGGCCGTTGGTGAACTCGCCGCTCGCAATGATCGCGGCGACGTCGGCCAGCACATCGCGCTCGACCGCAGCGCCCATATACGAGAGGTCAACGAGCGGGAGAGATCGGGCCCGAGTTTGGGTCATGGGGACACGGCCTCCTCAAACCGACGACGGTGTTGCGAAAAGTTCCTCTCCGACTCGTTCGAGCACCCAGCGCCAGAATACTCGCCCACAGACAGGCGCGGGCGGATAGATCGAGGCCACGCTGATATCGGCTCCGGATCGGGGCGCGCCTTCCATGCCCCCTTGCCACCGCTCGATGGCCGACCCATGACGTCACATGCGGCGTCTCCTCAGAGCGAGGGCCACTCCGCCGGTCGCCCCTCAATCGCCGTTTCCTGAACGGACACCGCGCATGGTTTGACACGGAAGAGGGCCTCGGGTACACCTGACCAGCCGGTTCCAAGCCACCACGAACGTGAGCCCTGCCGGTGGGCGAAGAACCCGACATCACCCTCACCAGCCCTGCAGGAGCGTGCCGAACCACAATTCGACCGATCGGCGGGCCCAGATCGGCGGGACCCATGCGCGCAGCGCGCACCTTCGGACGATGAGCGACAACCACAAATACGCATACCTTGTTGGGACTCGGCCCAACTTCATCAAGATGGCTCCTGTCGTTGATGCGATGCGCGCGCTGCGCCCGTTCGCAGAGCATCTGCTCATCCACACCGGGCAACACTACGACGACTCCATGTCCCGGGTGTTTTTCGAGGAGTTGAACCTCCCGAGACCAGACTTCTTCCTCGAGGTCGGTTCCGGGAGCCACGCATTTCAAACGGCCGCCGCCCTGACTCGCATCGAATCGGCCCTGATCGAGACGCACGCAGACGTGCTCGTAATTCCCGGCGACGTGAACTCAACCCTCGCCGGCGCACTGGCGGCGACGAAGGTGGGCGTGAGTGTGATTCACCTGGAGTCCGGGCTTCGGTCTCGTGACCGCTCGATGCCGGAAGAGATCAACCGCATCGTCGCCGACCAGGTCGCCGATCTCTGCCTCGTTCACTCCTGGAGCGCCGTCGAGAATCTGGCCGCCGAGGGAATCGAGGGCGACCGCGTACGGATGGTGGGAAACACGATGATCGATTCCCTCGTTCGTCATCTTCCATCGGCGGAGCGATCCCAGATCGCAGATCACCTCGGGGTGGAGAAGGGCCACTATCTGCTGGTGACGCTTCATCGTCCAAGCTTGGTGGAATCGCAGGATCTGGCATTGGTCGTAGCTGTCCTCGAAGATCTCGCCGAAGACATCCCTGTGATCTTTCCGGTTCATCCGCGAACGCGAGAGGCTCTGGACCGGCGGGAGATTGGCGGACGTTTGACCCTGACGCCGCCCCTGCCCTATCTCGATTTTCTCTCTCTCGAAGCCCACGCGCGAGCGGTCGTTACCGACTCCGGCGGCGTACAGGAGGAGACGACGTTTCTCCGCGTGCCGTGCTTGACTCTGCGCGACAACACCGAGCGGCCTGTCACCGTGACGTCTGGGACGAATCAGATAATTGGAAGCGGACCGGACGGGCTACGGGACATCTGGGCGCGACTCGAGAGCGTCCAGCGGCCGGAGGAGCAACCGGAAGGGTGGGACGGCATGGCCGGGCCGCGCGCGGCGGCGGCGATAGTCGAGTTCAACGAGGCGTTCTCGGACACGCGATGAGAATTTGGATCGACCTGGCAAACTCTCCGCACGTCCACGTCATGAAGCCGATCGCGGATGCACTTGAGGCCCGGGGCGAGCAGGTGGTGCTGACCGCTCGTGATCATGCCCAGACCATCGCACTCGCCTCCGCGGTGTTCGGCGATCGATTCGCGCCGATCGGAGGAGAGAGCCCGACGGGCCTCCTCGGCAAGGCGAAGGGAATCGGAGACAGGACTCGCTTGCTGAGGGAGTGGTGCAAACGCCGGCGGGTATCCGTTGCACTCTCGCACGGGTCATACTCGCAGCTATTGGCGGCCCGGAGTCTTCGTATTCCTACGGTGACCATGATGGATTATGAATTTCAGCCTGCGAATCACTTGAGCTTCCGTATAGCAAACCGGGTGATCGTGCCGGCGGTGTTTCCGGCTGCCGACCTCCGGCGATGCGGCGCAAACGCCTCGAAGGTCGTACGTTACGATGGATTCAAAGAGGACCTGTACCTCTCCGCCCCGTCACATCGGGATGACCAGCGGGTAGCGCAGGTATTGAGCCTTGATCCAGAACGGGTCATCGGCGTGTTTCGGCCAGCGCCTGAAGGGGCGCTGTATCATCGTGGGGGAAACGTGAGCTTCGACTCGATTCTCGAGAGAGCGATCAGCCACGGCGTCCAGGCGGTCGTTCTTCCGCGCCTCAAGGCGCAAGAGACGCGCCTCAGGAACCGGTCAGGTGTGATCGTACCCGACGCTCCGGTCAATGGTATATCACTACTCCGCGAAGCAGACCTCTTCATCGGCGCAGGCGGAACGATGAGTCGCGAGGCGGCCATCCTCGGGACTCGGGCCTACACCGTGTTCGCGGGCAAACTTGCAGCCGTCGACAGGGAGCTGATTCGACTCGGCTGGCTGTTTGACCTCCGGCAGGGCGGGACGGAGTTGACGTTTGAGAAGAAGTTGGAGGAATCCCCCCACACCGCAGCGGAGCGCGGTGCTCGGACACTCGACCTGGTCGTGGACACGGTGCGAAACACCGCTCGGCACTTCTAGCCAGAAAGGAGCGCAGGGGGTTGCCGGGCGATGTTCTATGGTATGTTCGTGTTGTCAAAGCACACGATTCGCGGGACGTTTGACCAGCGATGCGCATCCTGATCGTTTGCGATTTCCTTTTCAAGTATGGAGCGCAGCAGGCCAGATCGTTGGTTAACCTCGACCATGACGTAGGCATACTGTGCCGGTCGCACGCGATCGAGTTCGGGGGCTCGACTGACGAGCGCGCCAAGGTGGTCGACGGCCTCCGCAGCGATGGAGTCCGGATCTTCGTCGTCCCCGGCCGTGTGCGGTCGATCTCAGCGGTCCCGGCGATGCTCGCGACCCGCCGAGAGCTTCGCCGCTTCGACCCCCAGGTCGTCCATGTCCACGAGAACCACGACCCCCGGCTGCTCGCCCTGACGACGGGATACACGACGGTTCTTACCGTGCACGATCCGCTGGGCCACCCCGGGGCGCCGGCGCTCACGCGGGGCGAGGACTGGGCGTTCCGGCGCTGGTTCCGGCGCGCCGACCGGTTCGTCGTCCACGGCCAGGCGCTTGTCGAGGAGCTCGCGCCGATCGTCGACGGCACCCGGATCGTCGTTATCCCGCATGGGACGACCCCGCGTTCGCGGCCGCTCGTGCGCCCGCAATCGCCGAGCGTGCTCCTGTTCGGCCGGCTGGAGCAGTACAAGGGCGTCGAGGTGCTCGTGGCGGCGATGCAGCTCGTGTGGGAGCGGCGCCCCAACGCGCGGCTGGTGGTGGCCGGCGAGGGGGAGGCGGCCCGGTTTGTGCCCGACGATCGTCGTATCTCGCTCATCGCGCGCTACATCTCTGAAAGCGAGGTGGACCCGCTGCTCGCCGATGCCTCCCTGGTCGCGCTGCCATATACCCAGGCGAGCCAGAGCGGTGTCGGCCTGCTCGCGATCGCACGCGGCGTCCCCATTGTGGTGAGCGATCTCGGCGCCCTCCCAGAACTCGCGTACGACCGGTCGTTCGTCGCCGAGGCGGGGAATCCGGACGCACTTGCCGAGACGATCGTCCGCCACCTCGACGACGGAGCCGATGTGAGACAGGCCGTGCTGTGCCATGCCCGCGCGCACTTCTCGTGGGAGCGTTCGGCAGAGCTCTCCACAGAGCTCTACCGCGGGCTGGTCACGGCGAATCGTGCGTCATGACTTCACCAGCACCACACCGGTCGTGGGCTTCAGCCTGACGCTCCTCGTGCTGCCGAGGCCAGATCCGCGATAGAGCCCACCCAGGTGCACGACTCTCGCACCCTTCGCATGCGGGTTCACCAAGACGACGCCGTTGGTGAAGTCGCGCCGGTAGACACCGTTGCGTAGGACTCGATACCTTCCCCGCGGCCTTCCGAGCGCGTTCGTGGTCGTGTACTCAGGCCACCACACCTCGTTG
>DASXOR010000114.1:0-13105 GCA_036494095.1 Gaiellales bacterium
GGGCTACCGCATCGGCCCCTTCGAGGTCGAGTCGGTGCTGCTCACCCACCCCGCGCTGGCCGAGGTTGCCGTGATCGGCCTGCCCGACCCCGACCGCGGCGAGATCGTGGCCGCCGTGTGCGTGCTCGCGCCCGGGTTCACCGCCACCGACGAGTTGCGGCGCGAGCTTCAGGAGCACGTCAAGCGGCTGACCGCCCCCTACAAGCACCCGCGCCGGATCGACTTCGTCGCCGAGCTGCCCCGCACGGCCAGCGGCAAGCTCCGCCGCGCCCAGCTGCGCCGTGACGCGCAATGGTCTGGCCGCTAACCTGCCGCAATGGTCACCCACGCCCGCGCCGGTGTTCTCGAGCAGCTGCGTGAGGCCATCCTCTCGGGCCGGATCCGTCCCGGCGACCGGCTGCCGGGCGAGCGCCAGCTGTGCGAGAGCTTCGGCGTCGGCCGGCCCACCCTGCGCGAGGCGCTGCGCTCGCTCGAGGCGATCGGGATGATCGAGGTGCGGCCGGGGAAGGGGGGTGGCTCCTATGTGGTGACGCCGTCGGAGTCGACCGTCGGGGACGCGCTCTCGGCGCTGCTCAGCCTGCGCGGCGCCTCGCCCGAGGATCTGGCCGAATTCCGCGTCGACTTCGAGGGCGAGAACGCCGCGTGGGCCGCGCGCTGCGCCGACGCAGCCGACATCTCGGCGCTCCAGGCGATCGTCGTCGAGGCAGGCGCGCTCGCCGACGACCCCGCGGGTCGCAGCCGGCTGGCGCGGATCGATGTGCGCTGGCATGAGGCGCTCGCGCGCGCCACCAAGAACCGCCTGCGCATCGGCATCGCCCTGGGCATCCACGACGCCGTCCTGCGCCGGCACGAGGCGCTCGTGCGCCCGGCGGCGGCCGACGAGCACCTGGGCACGATCCCCGCCGACATCGCCGGTATCACCGCGGTGATCGCCGCCGGCGACGCCGAGACGGCGCGCCGGCTGATGCGCGAGCACATCGAGGCCTGGAACCGCCGCACCAACGGCTAGCTGTTATGGTATTACCGCAAGCTGGTACCCGCCCCCTCGAGGAGCCACATTGACGTCTGCGCCCGCCCTCTTCGCCCTGCCCGCCACCCGCAACGAGCTGCCGCTCGACTACGCCCCGGGGTCGCCGGAGCGGCTCGCCGTCGACGCCGAGCTCGCCCGCATCGCCGGCTCCACTCCGGAGCTGCCGCTGCGCATCGGCGGCCGCGACGTCACCACCGGCCGCCTGCACCCGGTCGTGGTGCCGCATGACCACCGCCGCCACCTGGCCCACGCGCACTGGGCCGGCGCGGGCGAGGTCGAGGCCGCCATCGCCGCGGCGGCCGAGGCGTGGGAGGACTGGTCGCGGATGGCGTGGGAGGACCGGGCGGCGATCTTCCTGCGCGCATCCGAGCTCGCACGCGGGCCGTGGCGGGCGCGGCTGAACGCGGTCACCATGCTCAACCTCTCGAAGACCGTGCGCGAGGCCGAGATCGACGCCGCGTGCGAGACGGCCGACTACCTGCAGTTCAACGTGCGCTACATGCGCGAGATGTACCAGATGCAGCCGGAGTCGCTGCCCGGCACGTGGAACCGGCTCGAGTACCGGCCGCTCGAGGGGTTCGTGCTCGCGATCACGCCGTTCAACTTCCTGTGTCTCGCGAACCTGGCCTACGCCCCGGCGATGATGGGCAACGTCGTACTGTGGAAGCCCGCCGAGCAGGCCGAGCTGTGCGCCTGGGCGGTGCTCGAGATGCTCGAGGAGGCGGGCCTGCCGCCGGGGGTGATCAACCTGGTCTTCGGCGACGGCGCCGAGGTCGGGCGGGTCGCGCTCACGCATCGCGACCTCGCGGGGGTGCACTTCACCGGCTCGACCGAGACCTTCCAGGAGATCTGGCGCACGATCGGCCGAAACATCGCCGGCTACCGCAACTACCCCCGCATCGTCGGCGAGACCGGCGGCAAGGACTTCGTCGTCGCCCATGCGAGCGCCGACCCGGAGGCGCTCGCCACCGCGGTCGTGCGGGGCGCGTTCGAGTTCCAGGGCCAGAAGTGCTCGGCGCCGTCGCGCATGTACGTGCCGGAAAGCCGCTGGCCGGACCTGCGCGACCGCCTGCAGGCCGAGGTGCCGCGGCTGCGCGTCGGCGATCCCACCGACCCGAGCGTCTTCGTGGGCGCGGTCATCGACGGCGACGCGTTCGCGAAGCACCGCCGCGCCCTCGACGAGTCGCGGGCGGCCGCCGAGATCGTGGTCGGGGGCGACGCCTCCGACAGCGACGGCTGGTTCGTCACGCCCACCATCGTGCGCACCGCCGACCCCGGCTTCCGGCTGCTCTCCGACGAGCTCTTCGGGCCGATCATGACCGCGTTCGTCTATCCGGACGATCGGTGGGACCAGCTGCTGCGGCAGGTCGACCGGCAGAGCCCATACGCCCTCACCGGTGCGGTGTTCGCGAACGACCGCCGGGCCGTCGTCGAGGCCGCCGCCGCCCTGCGCCACACCGCCGGCAACTTCTACGTGAACGACAAGCCCACCGGCTCGGTCGTCGGTCTGCAGCCGTTCGGCGGGTCGCGCGCCTCGGGCACGAACGACAAGGCGACCTCGCTCTGGAACCTCAGCCGCTGGGTGACGATGCGCACCACCAAGGAGACGTTCGTGGCCCCGCGCGACTGGCCCTATCCCTCGATGACCTTCCGGGAGGCGACGTGAGCGGGCCGTTCGCGAAGGTGCACCACATGTGCATCGTCGTGCACGACATCGACGCGAGCGTGCGCTTCTACGAAGCCGTCGGCATCGGCCCCTGGCACGACTATCCCCCGCTCGCGGAGTTCACGGAGCTGGACGTGCCCGACGCCGACGGCTTCCGCGCGCTCGTCTACCGCTATGCATGGATCGGCGAGTTCCAGATCCAGCTCGTGCAGCCCGGCCCCGCCCCCACGCCGCAGCGGCAGTTCCTGGACGAGCGCGGCGAGGGTGTCTTCCACGTCGGCTTCGAGGTGCCCGATGCCGACGCCGCCGACGCGCAGGCGGCCGGGCTCGGGCTTGCCGTGCTGATGCGGGGCCGGCGGCCCAACGGCAGCGGATTCACGTACTTCGACACGGCCGCCCGCGCCGGGGTCGTGCTCGAGACGCGGCAGAGCCCGCAGGCGTGACCGCGGAAGCGCAGAGCAGCTGGCAGCGCGCGCTCGCCCACGCGCTGTGCGGCTGCGGCGTCGAGGCCGCAGCCTGGGTCCCCGACAAGCGGCTCGCCCCGATCGCCGCCGGGCTCGAGGCCGAGTCCGTCGTCGTGCACACGCTGACGCGCGAGGAGGAGTGCTTCGCCTGGGCGGCCGGCTTCCGCGCCGCCGGCGGACTGCCGCTCGTGCTGATCCAGTGCTCGGGGCTCGGCAACTCGCTGAATGCGATCGGATCGCTCGTCGTGCCCTACGGCCTGGGCTTCCCGGCGCTGATCTCGATGCGCGGGGCGCTGGGAGAGCGCAACCCGGCCCAGACGGCGCTCGGCCGATCGACGGTCGCCATGCTCGGCCTGCTGGGCATCCAGGTGTTCCCGTTGCGCCGCGCCGCCGACGTCGGCATGCTCGCCCGTGGAGCGGTGGACGTCGCCGAGGGCGCCCGCGAGCTCGCGCCGATCATCCTCGAGCCCGAGCTGGATCTGGGCGGATGAACCCGACGCAGGCCGTCCATGCCCTCCTGCGAGCGAGTCCCGACGCGCTCTTCGTCGCGTCGCTCGGGACGGCCACGTCGGCCCTGCGCGCGGCCAGCGACGACGGCCCCCACCTGTACATGGGCGGCGCCATGGGCAGCGCGCTTGCAGCCGCCGTCGGCGTCGCCGGCAAGCGCCCACAGCGGGGCGTTGTCGCGGTGCTCGGCGACGGCGAGAGCCTGATGGGCGCGGGCTCGCTGTGGTGCCTCGCCGGCATCCGGCCGCCCAACCTGCTCGCGGCGGTGCTCGCCGACGGCCACTACACGATCACCGGCGGCCAGCCGCTCGGCGCGCCCGGCGGGTTCGCCGAGGTGGCACGGGCGCTCGGCCTCCATGCGGAGGTCGCTGACTCCGAGGCCGAGGTCGAGCGCGCCGCCCGGGCGCTTCCGCGGCCCGCGTTGCTCGAGATCCGCTACGACGAGCGCACGTGGCCCGGCCCGTCGCCGTTCGTCGACCCGCCGGTCGTGCGCTTCCGCTTCGAGTCCGCCGCGTCGCGATGATCCTGGTCACGGGTGCGACCGGGCAGGTGGGCCGGGGGCTGATCGAGCACCTGGCCGGGACGGCGGACGTGCGCGCGCTCGTACGCGACCGCGAGCAGGCCGGCGAGCTTGCGGCGACCGAGGTCGCCGTCGGCAGCTTCGAGGACTCCGGGTCGCTCGAGCGGGCGCTTCACGGAGTGCGGACACTGTTTCTGGCGGGCCGCGACAACCCCGACCAGGTGGCGCAGCACACCCGCGTGCTCGTCGCCGCCGCGGCCGCCGGGGTGCGCCATGTCGTCAAGCTATCCGCGATCGGCGCTTCGGCGGGCTCACCGGTGGCGCTCATGCGCTGGCATCACGCGACCGAGGAGCAGCTGCGTGCCTCGGCGTTCCGATGGACGTTTCTGCGTCCGCACCTGTACATGCAGAACCTCCTGCGGCTGGCCGGCGATGTCGCCGAAGCGGGTCGGGTGGCCGCTCCGATGGGGGGCCGCCGCTTCCCGCTCGTGGACGTGCGGGACGTCGCAGCGGCCGCCGCGGCGGTTCTGCGCGCGCCCGAGGGCCACGTCGGCCGTACCCACGCGCTCACCGGCCCACGCGCGCTCGGCTACGCCGACATCGCCGGGCGGATCGGCGATCTGGTCGGCCGCACGATCGCGTACGACGCGGTCACCCCCGAGCGCTTCCGGGCAGCCCTCCTGTCCGCCGGCGTGCCCGCGTGGCGGGCCGGCGATCTCGCGGCCATCGCCGCGGCCTACACCGATGCCGAGAACGTCCCGAGCCCCGACCTGGAGTCGCTGCTGGGCCGCCCGGCGACGCCGATCGAGCGCTTCCTCGCCGATCATCGCGACGTCTTCGTGGCCGGCGCCGCCCGGAGCCACACCTGACCGATGGGATCGAGAGCCGAACGGCTGGC
The DNA here is from genome assembly GCA_036494095.1 of Gaiellales bacterium. Taxonomy (GTDB): domain Bacteria; phylum Actinomycetota; class Thermoleophilia; order Gaiellales; family JAICJC01; genus JAICJC01. Next base: position 5,086 of record DASXOR010000114.1, read on the forward strand.
GCGGCACGCGATCCTGACCGCCGCCGAGAGCGAGCGGGTCGGCCGCGTGGTCTCGCGGCACGGGATGCGGCTCGGCGCGCGCCGCTTCGTGCCCGCCGAGAACCTGGACGAGATCGTCGCGGTCATGCGCGACCTGAACCGCGGCGGGATGCGCGGCGTGACCGGGCTCTTCGACGACCACGCCCGGACGGAGGCCGACGTCGCCCGGCACGAGGCCGAGTACGCGCGCCAGATCGATCGCCTCGCGGGGGAGCGGCTCGACGCCAACGTCGGCCTCAAGCTGACCCACCTCGGCATCCACGTCGATCCCGACCTCATGTTCGCGTCGACCGGGCGGCTGCTCGAGCGCGCGGCGGGGCACGGCATGCGCCTGCGCTTCGACATGGAGGAGAGCGACCTCGTCCCGGCGACGCTCGGTCTGTACCGGCGCCTGCGCGCCGCCGGCACCGACAACATCGGCGTCGTCCTCCAGAGCTACCTGCGCCGGTCCGAGGACGACCTGGCAGAGCTCCTGCCGCTCGGCCTGAACGTCCGGATCGTCAAGGGCGCCTACCTCGAGCCGGCCGCCGTCGCCTACCCGGACAAGCGCGACGTCGACGCCGCCTACCTACGCATGCTCGAGCGCTGTCTGGACGGGGCCGAGTTCACAGCGATTGCGACGCACGACGCGGCCATCGTGGCGGCCGCGCAGGTGGCAATCCGGCGGCGTGAGGTCGCGCACGAGCGCTTCGAGTTCCAGATGCTGTACGGGATCGCGAGCGCGTTCCAGCGCCGCATCGTGAGCGACGGCTACCCCCTGCGGATCGCCGCGCCCTACGGGCCCACGTGGTTCGCCTACCTGATGCGGCGCCTGGCCGAGCGCCCGGCCAACCTCGCGTTCTTCGTACGGCACGCGTTCTGCGCGAACCTGGGGATGCCGGGCGGGCGTCGCCGTGGGGGTGCGTAAGACCTATGTCAGCATGAGTTCCGCGCACCGGTCGTCGTGCAGGCACTCCCGTGTCTCGCGAAACGCAATCGTCTGCACGAGGGAGCGGATGGGGACGTCGTCGTATCTCTCGAGTACGGCGTCCGCGCACCGGCGAATCTCGTCGGCGGGGTGGGTGGCGCCGAACTCGCGATCGAGGTCGGGCAGCATCCGAACGAGCCGCAGCTGATGCGCGGTGCGGTCGCCGCGCAGGTCGTCGAGCCGGTGGGCGATGAAGTCGACGACGCGCCGCCCGAGTTCGTCGCGGATCTCGCGCACCTCGGCGAGGCTCTTCCCGTGCGGATCGGGGATGTCCCAGTCGTCGACGCGTGTCGGCACATACGGGCACGATCCGCCGCAGCCGAGCGTGATCGCCCAGTCGGCGTGCAGTTGCATCTCGAGGTCGAGCTTCTTCGGCCGCTCGTGCGCGATGTCGATCCCGACCTCGCGCATGACCTCGACGACTTCCGGCCAGGGCGCCTTGGCGGGCTCCTGGCCCGCGCTCTCGGCGCGCGCGTCGGCCGGCGCGTGCCGGCGCCAGAATGCCTGGGCCATTTGCGAGCGGCCCGCGTTGTGGGTGCAGACGAACAGGACGTACTTCATCGCGTGACCTCCGATCCGGATCCGAGCTCCACCACCAGCGCGTCGACCCGCCGGGCGATCTCGTCGCGCACCCGCCGAACCTCGGCGAGCGGGCGCCCGCCCGGGTCGCCCAGCTCCCAGTCGATGTAGCGCTTGCCGGGGATGTAGGGGCACTCGTCGCCGCAGCCCATCGTGACGACGACGTCCGCCCACTCGGCGTCGGTGCGGTCGAGCAGGTGCGGGACGCGGGCAGACAGATCGACGTCGAGCTCGCGCATCGCGGCCACGACCTCCGGGTGCACGTGCTGGGCCGGACGGCTCCCGGCCGAGCGGGCCTCGTGCGCACCCGCCGCCGCGCGGTCGAACAGCGCCTGGGCCATCTGCGACCGCCCGGCGTTCTGGATGCAGACGAAAAGCACCCGGCTCATGCCGCTTCCTCGGCGGTCGCGGGCGCGTGCAGCTCGACCGGCGTCTCCCGGCTCCCGCGCAGGTACTGGTAGGTGAGCGCCCCGACCGCCGCACCGGCAGCGGGCGCGGCGACGTAGATCCAGATCGCGGTGAGGTCGCCCGACACGAGCGCCGGGCCGAGCGAGCGAGCGGGATTCATGGACGCCCCGGTGATCGGTCCCCCGAACATCGCATCCAGGGCGACCGTGGCCCCGATCGCAATCGCGGCGCTCTCTCCGACGGCGCGGGTGTCGGTCGCGACGGCCATGATCACGAACATGAGGAAGAAGGTCAGCACGCCCTCCCACAGGAACGCCTGGCCGTTCGATCCCGAGGGCAGGGTCGCTCCGACGTGCGCGACGTCTCCGAGTGAGCCGCGCAGGACGAGTGCGGCCGCGGTCGCGCCGGCGATCTGAGCGGCCCAGTACGCCGGGACGCGCGCCCAGGGGAAGTGGCGCGAGACCGCAAACGCGAGCGTGACGGCAGGGTTGAAATGGGCGCCCGAGATGTGCCCGACGGCGTAGATCATGACCATGATCACGAGCCCGAAGCTGATCGCGACGCCGATGTGGCCGAGCGCGGCGGTCTGCGAGTCGACCATGATCGCGCCGCAGCCGGCGAAGACGAGCGCGAATGTCCCGATCGCCTCGGCGGCAAGGGATCGCGCGGAGCCGACCGGCATCCTCAGCCCGCCTTCGCGAGCGCCGCGGGCTCGACCAGGCTGTGCAGCCGCCGCATCGCCTCTGGGCGGACGCGGAAGTAGGCGAACGTCCCCCGCTTCTCGCGGTCGAGCAGACCGGCGTCGGTGAGCTGCTTGAGGTGATAGCTGACGGTGGGCTGGGCGAGCCCGAGCTGGTCGGTGAACTCGCACACGCACACAGCGTCGCCGCCGGCGCGCAGGAGAATGTTCAGGATGCGCACGCGGTGGCGGTCGCCGAGGACGCGGAACAGCCGCTCCAGCTCGACCGCGTCGGCGGCGGACAGCGACGAGCCGTGGAGCGGCGTGCAGCAGTTGATCGTCTGCAGCCTTCGCACGGATCGAATATATCGAAGAGCATCAGTATTTGCGAATCTGGATAGATGCCGCCAGAATATCGACGACCTTCGATCAAAGGAAGACCCGTGAGCAACGCCTTCCACCTGTCCCTGGACGTCCCCGACCTCGACCGGGCCGTCGGCTTCTACACCGATCTGCTCGGCTGTGAGCCGGCCAAGCGCCGCGCGGGCTACGCCAAGTTCGAGCTGGCCGATCCGCCTGTGGCCGTCGCCCTGCAGCAGGCGCGTGCGCCCGGCCTCTCGCACCTCGGCATCCGTGTCGATACGACGGCCGAGGTGGACGCCGCCGCCGAGCGGCTGCGCCGATCCGGCCTCGTCACGCTCGAGGAGCGCGACACCGCCTGCTGCTATGCCCGCCAGGACAAGGTCTGGGTGGCGGACCCCGCCGGTCACCGCTGGGAGGTGTACACCGTGCTCGCGGACGTCGAGGAGGACGACCACGTCCCCGCCGCGGCGGCGCCGGCATGCTGCACACCGGTCGAGGGCGAGGCGGCTGCCTGCTGTACGGGCTGAGCCCTAGACCGACGCCGTGCGCGAGGCGTCCGTGAACTCACGGAACTCCGCGGTGACGAGGTAGGCGGTCTGCTCGCCGATGTCGACGGCGTTGTCGCCCACGCGCTCGAGGCAGCGCGCGATCAGGATCGCGCGCAGGCCCGCCTCGTGCGACGGCTCGTCGTCTGCGATCGACAGGATCCGGCGGCCGACGCCGTGGTTGGTCTGGTTGATCACCTGGTCCATCGCGAGCAGCGACTCGGCGCCGGCCAGGTCGCGGGCGCCGAACGAGCGCATCGCCTCGGCGATCATCGCCTGCGCCTGCTTGCCCATCGTCGCGAAGTCGGTGAGGAGCTCGGCCGGAAGCGGCGGGTGGGGCGGCAGCAGCAGGCCGAGCTTGGCGATGTTCACGCACTGGTCGCCGATCCGCTCGAGGTGCAGGTTCACGTGGATCATCGAGAGCACCAGGCGCAGGTCGACCGCCACCGGGGCCTGGCGTGCGAGCAGCGACTCGATCGCCGACTCGACCCGCAGGTAGATGCTGTCGACCTCGTCGTCGGCCGCGATCACCTGCTGTGCCTTGGCCTCGTCGGCGGTCTCGAGGGCCGCCAACACCATCTCGAGCGAGCGGCCGCACAGACGTCCCTCGTCCTGCAGCAGCGCCTCGATCTCGTCAAGCTCGTGTTGGAATTCTTCCCGTGGCATGCGGCGAGCATAGGGGAAGCGGTCGCCTGCCGCTCGCCATCCGGGCCGTGCCGCCCTGGCCTTATCCGACTCTTCACCACACATTCACCGCGGAATAACCCCATGCGGCTCCGACCACAGGCACGATCGTCTCATCGGATCGAACGACGATGAGAGGTCACGCATGCAGAGGTATCGAAGGCCCGTATTGACGTTGTTCGCCGCTGCCGCGGTGACGTTGGCGGCGGCAGCGTGTGGCGGCAGCAGCGGCGGCAGCTCGAATTCTTCGAGCAGCAGCGGCCCGGCCCCGAGCAGCAAGGTGCTCACGGGCGCCGGCAGCACCCTTGTGTATCCGCTGATCTCACAGTGGGAGCCCGACTACAACACGAAGGCCGGGGTGGCGATCACCTACGGTGCCATCGGCAGCGGCGGCGGGATCGACCAGATCACTGCCCGCGCGGTCGACTTCGGCGCCAGCGACGCGCCGCTCTCGAGCGATCAGGCGACGGCCTGCAAGGGCTGCGTGCAGATCCCGTGGGCGCTCGGCGCGACGGTGGTCTCGTACAACGTCAAGGGCGTCTCCAACAACCTGAAGCTGACGGGGCCGGTCGTGGCCGACATGTTCCTCGGGAACATCACGAGCTGGAACGACCCCAAGATCAAGGCTCTCAACCCCGGTGTGAACCTGCCTTCGACCAAGGTCACGCCGGTCTACCGCAGCGACGGCTCGGGCGACAGCTTCGTCTTCTCGAGCTACCTCTCGGCGGTCAGCCCCGACTTCAAGAGCAAGATCGGCGCCTCGACGCAGCCGCCGTTCGCGACCGGCACAGGCGCCGCCAAGAACTCCGGCGTCGCCGCGGCCATTCAGAGCACCGACGGCGCCATCGGCTACGTCGCGATCTCCTACATCGCCGCTGACGCCCTGAACGAGGCGCTGCTGCAGAACGCCGCCGGCAAGTACCCGACGCCGAACGTCGATAGCATCAAGGCGGCCGCCGACGCGGTCACGACCGCAAACGCCGATGGGTCGATCACGCTCGTGAACCCGCCGGCGTCGGCCGCGGGTGCCTATCCGATGTCCACGTACACGTACGCCATCGTCCCGAAGTCGTCGCCCAAGGCGGCGGCCCTGAAGGCGTTCCTGACGTATGCCATCACCGACGGCCAGACGTTCGGGCCCGATCTCGGGTTCCCGCCGCTGCCGTCCGCGGTCGTTGCGTCCGACAAGACGGAGATCGCTTCGATCTCCTAGCGGCGGGAGTGGCGCCGGCACCGTGACCTCCCACCGCGGTGCCGGCGCCACCCAGCCCAGAAGGGACACCCAGAGTTGAGCACGCAGGTCGAGACAGAGATCGCCCTCCCCCGCAGGGCGAAGTTCCATATCGGGGATCTGGCGCTGCGAGTGGTGGCCGGCGCGGCCGCCGTCCTCGTCGCGATCACCCTGATCCTGATCGCCTACAAGGTGACGGACGAGGCGTCGGCGGCGCTCTCGGCGTTCGGCCTCGGCTTCCTCACCTCGAGCGAGTGGAACGCCGTCACCAACCAGTTCGGCGCCCTCGACCTGATCTGGGGCACCGCGGTCACGTCGCTCTTCGCGCTCATCCTGGCGGTGCCGATCGCCATTGCCATCGGCCTGTTCCTGAGCGAGCTCGCCCCGCGGCGGCTGCGCGCGCCCGTCGGTGCGCTGGTCGAGCTCCTGGCCGCGATCCCGAGCGTCGTCCTCGGCCTGTGGGGGATCCTGATCATGGGGCCGTTCCTCGAGGCCCACGTCGAGCCGTTCCTGCACGACAACTTCGGCTTCATCCCGCTGTTTTCGGGCACCCCGTCCAACGTCGGCCTGCTGCCCGCCTGCATGGTGCTCACGATCATGGTCGTCCCGATCGTCGCGAGCATCAGCCGCGAGCTCTTCGACAGCGTGCCCAGTGACCTCAAGGCGGGGGCGCTCGCGCTCGGCTCGACCCGGTGGGAGATGGTGCGCGGCGTGGCCATCCCTCAGGTGAGCGCGGGGCTCGTCGCCGCAGTCATCCTCGGCCTCGCCCGCGCCCTGGGTGAGGCGATCGCCGTCAGCATGATGATCGGCGGCACGCTCGGGCGGCCGTCGTCGATCTTCGGCTCGGCCGACACGCTCGCCGCCCGCCTCGCCAGCCAGTATCAGGGGGCAGCGACCGCGCTGCAGACGTCATCTCTCGCCTACCTGGCGCTGATCCTGCTCGTGTTCAGCCTGGTGGCGAACTTCTCGGCGCAGTTGATCGTGCGCCGCATCCGACGCAGACTGGGGACGTGATGAGCGCCGAGGTGAATCCCCTGACGGTCGTCACGCCCCGGGCTCGGCGTCGGAAGCTGGTGGGCGTCATGATGGAGGTGATCGCCACCGCGGCCGCGATCCTCGCCGTCGTCGTCCTCCTGATCGTGGTCGTCTCGGTCGCCCGCAAAGGCCTGCCCGCCCTGAACGCCGACTTCTTCACGAAGAGCCCCGTGCCGTTCGGTCAGACGGGCGGCGGCATCAAGAACGCCATCATCGGCACGATCATCATGACGGGCATGGCCACGCTGATCGCCGTGCCGGTGGGTGTGCTGATCGCGATCTTCAACACGGAGTTCGCCTCGCCGGCAATCGCCGAGATGGTCCGGCTCGTGCTCAACGTGCTCGCCGGTGTGCCGACGATCGTCATCGGCATCTTCATCTTCGGCCTGCTCGTGGTCGGAAACGGCCAGAGCGCGATCGCGGCGTCGATCGGCCTCTCGATCGTGATGGTGCCGCTGATCGCGCGGGCAACAGAGGAGGTGCTCCTGCTCGTCCCGCCGAGCCTGCGCGAGGCGGGGATGGCGCTCGGCGCGACCCGGGCGCGGACCGTGATCACGGTCATCTTGCCGACGGCGGTGGGCGGCATCGTCACCGCTACCATCGTTGCGGTCGCCCGCGCCGCGGGCGAGACGGCGCCGCTGCTCTTCACCTCTTCCATCTTCGCCAACACGGTGACCACGGATGTGCATCAGGCGATGGCATCGATCCCGCTCACGATCTTCGTCGACTCGGAGTCGCCGAGCGTCGCGGATCAGCAGACGGCATGGGCGGCAGCGCTCGTGCTGATGGCCGGCGTGCTCATCATGGGCATCATCGGGCGCGCGCTCTCACTGCGCACCCGGCGCCAGATCGAGCGAGCGAGGTGACGAGCGATGACCGACGACGACCCGCGAGGATCGGACAAGATGAGCACAATGACTGAATCGGACAAGAGCGAGCAGGACGAGGGCCGCGGCGATCCCGCGGACGTCATCATGGCCCGCTCACAGGCGCAGATGGCCGAGATCGCAGCCAGGCACGGCACGAATCCCCAGGACGGCAAGGACGTCGTGCTCGGCCTGACGGACGTGGCCGTCTCCTACAGCGGCTCGGTCGCGATCCGCAACGTCAACCTGAATATCCACAAGACCCTGGTGACCGCGTTCATCGGGCCGTCGGGATGTGGCAAGACGACACTACTGCGCAGCCTGAACCGCATGAACGACCTCATCCCCGGCGCCGAGGTGACGGGGTCGATCAGCTACCACGGCAACGACCTGAACGCCTCCGGCGTCGACCCGGTCGAGGTGCGGCGCCGGATCGGGATGGTGTTCCAGCGCCCCAACCCGTTCCCCAAGTCGATCTACGACAACGTCGCCTTCGGCCTGCGCCTGCACGGCATGAAGGACCACTTGGACGACCGGGTCGAGAAGGCGCTGCGGCACGCGGCGCTGTGGGACGAGGTGCACACGCGGCTCAAGTCGAGTGCCCTCTCGCTCTCGGGCGGGCAG
>DASXOR010000115.1:0-12250 GCA_036494095.1 Gaiellales bacterium
GCCCGACGAGACGCCGCTCGGGCTGCTCCACCTCGGCTATCCGATCCACACCCAGGAGCCTCCCGAGCGTGCCCCGGTCGCAGACGTCGTGCGCTACCTCGGCTAGGCTCGGTTCGCGGCCCGGGATTTGACCTAGAATCCGCCCGCGCGCCCTCTTAGCTCAGTTGGTAGAGCACTTCCATGGTAAGGAAGGGGTCAACGGTTCGAGTCCGTTAGAGGGCTTCCTTCAGACTGGCGGATGATGCGTGGGGTCAGCGCCCTTCCGTGGGCGGGGACGATGTCTGGCCGAGCGCGTCGGTGATCTCCTGGATCGCGGCTTGCTCCGCCGGGCTGACGTCGACGCCAGCCTCGCGATGGGCGTGTGCCACCCGCTCAGCGACGGTGACGATGAACTGCTTGACCTCCGACACCTCGGTGGGCGTAGCCTTTGGCTCCAGCACCCGGATCGAGTCGCGCAGGTGACCGAGACCCGCCTGCCGGAGTTCCTCAGGCGAGTGGTAGCGGGTGTGATCCGTCTTCGGCTTGGACGCCACCAGTTCGTCCAATAGCGTGCTTTGACCGTGCTTCTGGCGAGCTTCCGTATACGCCTTCGCGATCGCCAGCGTCTCGCGGAACACGCCGCCGCGCTGCGCCGTCATCACCAGCAGCCCCGCGGTCGCGGGCGCCTCGGAAATCGTCTCCCACTCCGCGGCGGAGAAATCAGCCTTCCCGGTCATCAACCCATCCTCCTTGACTTCCGCTCCCGCACAAACAGCAAAGGATAGCTGGACGGTGCAAGCGCCCCAGTTGCGACCTGGTGACGATCAGTAGCCTGTGCCGCTCTTCACCCGCCGCCGGTCGAGCTCGTGCAGCCCGCCCTTCTCGTCGAGGCTTGCGCAGGCTTGGGCGATGTCGCCGGCGAGCGTCCCCACGATCGATTGTCCGACCCGTTCCTTGACCAGAACCCGCAGGATCGTGACGTGGTCAGCGTTCGGGGGAAGGCTGTAGGCGGGAACCATCCATCCGCGCTCGGCCGCAACCTGCGACGCAACGTCGAACTCGTCGTAGTCTCGCTCGCCCGTGAGCCTGAACGCGACGAGGGGCAGCTGCTCGACGTGATGCTGGCCGACAAGCTCAAAGTTCTTTGTTGCGAGGATGTCGCTGCTCAGGAGGCGCGAATTCTGCTGCATGGTTTCCATGATCGTCCGGTACCCTTCGCGGCCGAACCGGACGAAGTTGTAGTACTGGGCGAGCACCATGCTGGCGCCCGTCGAGAAGTTCAGCGTGAAGGTCGCATCCCTCTTCCCGAGGTAGTTCTCGTAAAAGACGAGGTCATCGGGCAGGTCGCTGGGCTCGCGGAACACGAGCCAGCCGAGGCCGGGGTATACCAACCCGTACTTGTGGCCGGAGACGTTGATCGAGCGCACCTGCTCGAGCCGGAAGTCCCATTCGGTGTCGGGGTACAGGAACGGCCACACGAACCCGCCGCTGGCGGCGTCGACGTGCAGTGGAACGTCCAAGCCACGTGTCTGCTTGATCTGCACGAGCAGGTCGTTGATTCCGCTGATGTCGTCGGCGTGGCCCGTGAACGTCGTGCCCAGCACCGCGGCGACGCCGATCGTATTCTCGTCAATGTGCGGCTCGACGTCCTCGGCGCCGATGGTCAGCTTGTCGGGCTGCAACGGGATGATTCGCGGCTCGACGTCGAAGTAGCGGCAGAACTTCTCCCACACCACGTGCACGTCGCCACCGAATACGAGATTCGGCCGCGCCGTGTCCTTGCCCGCCTGCTCGCGCCGCGCCCGCCACTTCCACTTCAGGCCCAGTGCGCCCAGCATGATCGCTTCTGACGATCCCTGCGTGCGCGTCCCGGTCGTCTCCCCCGGTGCGTTGAACAGGTCGGCCAACATCCGGACGCAGCGCTGCTCGATCGCCGCCGTCTGCGGGTACTCGGCGTGGTCGATGTAGTTGCGATGCAGGTTCTCCGCGATCACCTGCTCCGCCTCCGGCTCCATCCACGTCGTCACGAACGTCGCGAGATTCCGCATCGGAATCCCATCGAGGATCAACTCCTCGCCGACCAACCGCATGGCGTCGACGGCCGGCATGCCGCGATCGGGCAGGCGATGGTCGGGCGCATCGTGGCGCAAGAACTCCGTCCCGTACCGGTCGGTGCTCTGGTCTCCAATCATCATCTGTGTGCTCCTCGCATTGGGTCGACACCCAGCATCCGGCGGCGGGATCGCGCGCGCGTCGCCCATTGCGGGTGAATCCCCGGCCTAAGGGCCGGATGCGCTCGGGTCGGTGTGCTTCCTCGTCGAAGGGCCTTGCACACCCAGCACCGCCCGACGGCGAGAGCGGCGGGGTCTCGACCTTCCATGCGCTGAGGGGTCAACGGTTCGCGTTCTACCCTACGCGCCGTGACCACGATCGTTCGCATCGACGGTCGCGTGAAGGTGATCCCGCCTGGGGCGGTGGTTCGGCCGAGCTACTCGCCGGCGCTCGGCAGCGTCGGCTGATCGGTGGGATAGACGCCAACGGCGAAGCCGTACATGGTGTCGCCCGACCGCGGAAGCCGGTCGAACTCCGCCACCAGCTCCGCCATACGCTCCCAGAAGTCGGACGCCTGCGCCTCCGAGATGCGGGCGTGGCGGATGAACCCCCAGAGCTTCCCGTCACGAAAGGCGTCGGACGACTCCCGAGCGGCGACCTCGAAGTCGTTGAAGTCCCGCGGCATGTCGTCGCCCTCTGCGCTCCGCTCGACGGACACGTAGAACATCCGCGCCGTGCGGCCGTAGAAGCGCTCCTCGATCGCCCGCACGCGCCGGGTCCTGACGACCTGCACCAGCCCGGCCTCGGTGAGCACTTTGACGTGATGGGCGACCGTGCTCTTCGGGCGCTCGAGCGCGACAGCGAGCTCAGTCACCGTGGCCGCCCGCTCGTGAAGCAAGAGAAGGATGGTCGTGCGCAGGGGATGGCCGAGCGCCTTCACCTGGGAAGGCCGGGTGAGCGCGATCCGGTCGGCCAGGTCGTAGTCGGGGGGAGGCGACTTGTCTACCACGCCTGAACAGACTAACGTGTCCGAATGTTCCATATAGATGGATCAATCGCCAAGGAGGTGCGCGATGACCGAGGTCGTGCTGTACCACCATGTCCACGGACTCACCGACGGTGTGCAGTCGTTCGCCGACACGCTGCGCCGGGCCGGGCACACGGTGCACACCCCAGACCTCTTCGGCGGGCACCTATTCGACACGATCGAGGCAGGGATGGAGTTCGCCCGCGAAGCGGGGTTCGACGCGCTGGTTGGACGCGGGGTGGCCGCCGCGCAGGGGTTCGGCCCCCGGGTCGTCTACGCAGGCTTCTCGTTCGGTGTCATACCCGCCCAGCAGCTCGCGCAGACGCGGCCCGGCGCGCTCGCGGCTGTGCTGATGTCGGGCTGCCTGGCGGTCTCGGAGTTCGGGGCCGCGTGGCCCGACGGCGTTCCCGTGCAGGTGCACGGCACGGAGGCCGATCCGTTCTTCGCCGAAGATCTGGAGGCCGCGCGGGAGCTCGTCGAGTCGGCCGACGCCGCCGAGCTCTTCCTGTATCCGGGCCACGAACACCTCTTTGCCGACTCGTCGCTGCCGGCGTACGACGCCACGGCTGCGGCGTTGCTCACCGAGCGGGTGCTGGCGTTCCTCGATACGGTGCAGGAGGAGGTGGACTAGGTGGAAGCGACGTACACGATCAAGCCGCTCGACGAGTCGACGTGGGCCGCGTTCGCAGCGCTGGTCGAGCACAACAACGGCGTGTTCGGCGGCTGCTGGTGCATCGGCTTCCATCCCGAAGGAGCCGACAAGAACACGACGCCGGAGCTCAACTGCCAACGCAAGCTCGAGCGCGTCCGGGAGGGGACGGCGCACGCGGCGCTCGTGTTCGACGGCGACGAGTGCCTCGGCTGGTGTCAGTTCGGCGCACCCGAGGAGGTGCCTCGGATCAAGAACCGCGCCGCCTATGAGAAGGGGCGGTCGACATCACCCGAGTGGCGGATCGCGTGCAACTTCGTCGGCAAGGGACACCGCCGCCGGGGCGTGGCGACCGCCGCCCTGGCCGGTGCCCTCGACCTGATCGCGCGCCTGGGCGGCGGGACGGTCGAGGGCTACCCGGAGGACTCCGGCTCGGTGCCCGCCGGCTTCCTCTTCCACGGCGCACTGTCAACCTACGAGCGGCACGGCTTCACGCGGGACCGCAGGATCGGCAAACACCGCTGGGTCGTGACCAGGGTCGTTGAACCGAACGACTAGTTCTCGACTCAAATGCCGTCCGGCGGCACGTTCACGTTGAGGCGAAAGAGGTTGTCCGGGTCGTACCGGCGCTTCACCTCGGCGAGGCGCTTCGGGGTCGCGGCCGGGTAGGCGCGGCGGGCCCCCTCCTCTCCCTCGTCGCCGACGAACCCGAGTAGGCCGCCGGCGAGGATGTGCGTCCCTTCGGCGAACGCCGGAGGAGGGCCCTCAGGCCCGGCGTAGATCTCCGGGTAGCGCATAGGCCGCACCATGTCGGCGAGCGGGGTCGCGAGGGCGCGGATCGGCGCGATCGCCCTCTCACCCGCCTCGGCGCCGCCCGCATAGGTCGGCGTGAGTCTGCTCGCTCGCCTCGAGCAGCTCGCCGTCGGCGGTCACCACTCGGCCGCGAGCCGGTAGTCGATCGCGAGCCCGTGCTTGCGGACGGGGCGGCCGATGCCGCCGCCCAGGGTGATCCCACCGAGCCCGACGATGGCCGTGTCGCCGAGCCCGGTGGCGAGGCCGTGTGCGCCGGCGGCGTTGGTGTAGTCGCCGGCCGTGACCCCCGTCTGCGCCCACACAGACCGGCCGTCGGCGGCGATTCGGACCGCGTTCATCGTGGAGAGATCGAGGACGATCCCGCCCTCGGTGGTGCCGTCGCCCGCGCGGCTGTGGCCGCCGCTTCGCACCGCGAGCTCGGCGCCCGTCTCCCGTGCCAGGGCGACGACGCGGGCGACGTCGCCTGTATCGGCGGTGCGGACGATCGCCGCGGGCCGCCGATCGACGCCGGTGAAGACGACGCGGCGCGCGTCGTCGTAGCAGCACTCCGACGGCACCGTCGATGCCAGATGCCGCTCCCCACACGCCAGCGCAACGTTCCGCTCGCGCCCAACGGGACGGGTCGCCAGACGCCCCGGGACGGCTGGAAGATTCACCCATTCCGGGGATGACCCGGACGGCGCCATCCGCGTACGCTCGAGGTGGTTCAGAGGATCCCCAGCCAGGCGAAACGAGACGCTCGACCCCGCGAGCGGCCTTCTGCGCCTCGTCGTTTCGGGATGGTGCCCGGAACCTGATGATGCCAGCCAGCATCGCTAGGGAGACGCCATGAAGCGCAGGCAGACAGTCGCGCTGGCCGCGGTCGTCCTCGCTGCTCTCGCCGTGCTCGCCTCGCCGGCGGGGGCGGTCTCGACCGCGTGGACGGCGGGTCGCTTGACGCACGCCGTCAAGGGGCTCACCCACTACATGAACGTGTCGAAGGAGCGGAACTCGCGCCAGGGCTACAGGCTCAAGTCCCTCGGCCACACGAACTACGTTCAGACCCACAGGCTGCAGACGCTGCACGTCTTCAAGGCGGCGGCTGTGCATCGGCTGTCCCTGCTCGAGGCGCAGAACGCGATCCAGGCGCACCTGAACGGCGGGCTCATCGATGCCAAAGAGACCCGGACGCTGCATCGCCACACGCCCGGCTGCTGGTACGGCGGGTACCTGTTCAAGCTGCGGAGCGGCGACACCTACATCGTCTGCAACGGCCGCGACGGCCATCGCGGCCATGACGGCGCGCCCGGCACGGACGGCGCGACCGGCGCCGCGGGTGCCGTCGGCCTATCGGCCTATCAGGTGTGGCTCGCCGAGGGCAACGAGGGCTCGACCGCTGACTTCCTCACCGCGATCGCCGGCCCGAACGGCGACACCGGCCAAGCCGGCACGGACGGCACAAACGGCCTGAACGGAATCGACGGCGCGGCCGGCCTGTCCGCCTACCAGCTGTGGCAGGCAGCGGGCAACGAGGGCACGATCGCCGACTTCCTGCACTCGATCGTCGGCCCGCAGGGCGCGAAGGGGGACACCGGCGCGACCGGCCAGTCTGCCTACCAGGCGTGGCTCTCGCTCGGGCACACCGGCTCGGTGTCTGACTTCGTCGCCTCGCTCGTCGGCGCTCAGGGGCCGAAGGGCGACAAGGGCGCGACCGGCGGAACGGGCGGCACCGGCCCGCAGGGACCGAAGGGAGACCCCGGCGCTCTCAATGCGACGGCGACGCTCGTCTGCATCGCCGGCAATGGCAGCAACGCGCCTCTGGCCCTGGGCTCCGCCGCCTGTCACTGCGACCCAAACGCGATCACCGTGTATGTCCCCACGAGCTAGGCACACCCCTCGCCTGGCCAACCGTGAAGGCCCGCTCCGGCGGGCCTTCCGGCGTCTGCGGGGCTACCTCACCTGCGATCTGCTCGGCGCGCTCGAGCGCCGCGCTAGCCGGGCTCCTCCGGCACGTCCACCACGCTGGGATGCGCGGCGACGTACTCCTCGAATCCCCGCGGTGAGTAGTCGAGGTCGCGTTCCGAGAACCGCCGGATCGCGGTCGACGCGATCGCCTGGCCGGGCGCCGCGGCGACGTCCGCATGGGTGAGCCGGTGATACGGGTGAATCGCCTCGTAGATCCCTTTGCGGGAGTTGACGCTGAGTGCCCTGTAGTTCGGCGAGACGGCGTCCCCGGCGCCGTTGCCGCCGCCGCGCACGAGCTGACCGGGCTCGAACACCAGGCCGCAGTCTGTCGCCTTCTCGGCCATCCACAGAAGCGCGATGTCCGACAGCGACGGATCAGCCGCGCCGCCCCCGACCTCGGTGTGCACGCCGGCGAACCAGACCTGCTCCAGCGTCTGGCCCTGGGCCGCGGGGTCCTGATCCCACATGGTCGGCCGGAACGGCTCGCGCTCTTCGTCGACCGCAAGCGCCTGGTAGGCGTACCTGACGTGGCTGCTGAGCCGGGTGTCGTGAAACCCCCACTGCTGCTCCCACCCGTGCAGATGGTGCGAGAGCCACTCCCACCCGGGCAGCTCTGCGGGGATCCCGAGCGCACCGACCGTGTCCCACACGCCGATGAAGTGGATCTCGTCCTGCGGGTGGGAGTACATCTTGCGGAAGATCTGTGACGCGAGCGCGCTCGGGTGCGTCTGCGACGTCCGGTCGCGGTAGAACGCAAACGCCTCGTCGACCTGGTCGACATGCTCCCTCTTCAGGATCCCGCAGTTGCGGATCAGCCCGGCGAGGCTGCGCGCCGTGTACGCCCCGCGGCTGAACCCGAAGAGGAAGAGCTCGTCGTCCGGCGGCTCGTATTTCTGCGCCAGGAACCGGTAGCAGTTGCGCACGTTGCGCGAGAGGCCATAGCCGAATGCGCCGCCCAGGATGCGCTCGTCCGGGGTGGTGCCGACCCCGGCCTCGTAGAAGAGCTCCTGGTCGCTGTCGCCGCCCGTGGCAAGGCCCAGGGCGAGCTTCGCGACGTTCGTCGGAGCCGCCACGCCGTGGTGGACATTGTCGGGAACGTCCCACGTCCCGTCACAGCAGACGACCAGCCGTTTCGCCATCAACCGGCGACGATACCCAGAGGCGACAGACGCGTCAACGCGGCGATCGGCTACGCTCGCAGGCCGAAGCCCGCATGCCCG
Organism: Gaiellales bacterium; assembly: GCA_036494095.1. Lineage (GTDB taxonomy): Bacteria > Actinomycetota > Thermoleophilia > Gaiellales > JAICJC01 > JAICJC01. The sequence continues at coordinate 7,685 of DASXOR010000115.1, forward strand.
ACCACCCCCGGAACACCGCGCCCGCACACGCCGGCCTCTGGATCGACGCCGCCCCCGGCGCCCCGCCGGTCGATCCACAGTCGGGCCGGCTCGGCTTCTGGGTGGGCGAGTGGACGCTCACCTGGGACGGCGGCAGCGGCCGCAACGTCATCCGCGAGCTCCACGGCGGCCGGGCCGTGCTCGAGACCTTCTGCGCCGACCCTCCCGAGGAGCTGCGCGGCAATAGCATCTCGGTGTGGGACTCACGCCACGGCTGCTGGGCGCAGACCTGGTGGGACAACCACGGATCGGTCTTCCAGCTGACCGGCGACTTCGCCGGCGCCGATCTGGTGCTGCAAACCGCATCAGAGGCCGACGGGTCGAGGTACCGTATGACCTTCGCCGACATCACCGAGTCGTCACTCGAGTGGGAGTGGGCGCGCAGCCGCGCAGGCGGCGCGTTCGAGCCGATGTGGGCGGTCCACTACCGGCGCGCGTGACGTTGCGCCCGCGCAAGCCGGGCGCCGTGCGCGTCTTCGGCGTCCTGCCGCGGTACCGGCGCTCGCGGCGACGATCGGCGTGCGCGACCTGTACTCCGGCACGGCGATCATGCTCGCCGCGCCGGGGCGGCCGCTACGAGCGGCGCTGCTCGCCCGCGCGACGTTCGACGCCGGCGACGCCGCCGTCGCGGCGGGCTGGGGGGCGCTGGCTGTGCTCGCGGCCGTCGAGCTGGCCCGTGTCGTCGGCCTGGGCCGGTTCGCTGTCGTCGGGTTCTCCGGCGGTGGCATGGGGCTCGCTGGCCGGCATGTTACGCCTGCTCGCGCGCGGCATCCGCAAGCGGCTCGACTCCTCGGCCGAGGCGGCCATGTGGTTCTTCACCGGCTCCGACCGCGACGCGCGCAATCCTGGGCGATCTCGCAGCCTACGCCCGGCCATGGCCGTTCGCGCTCCGGGGCATCGCAACGCCGGTCGAGATCTGGCACGGCCGCGACGACCCCGCCGTCCCGGTCAGATTCGCAGAGCGGACGACCCGAGAGCTGGGCCACGCACAAGCGCACCTGCTCGACGGCGAGGGTCACTTCGTGTTCCACACGCACGCCGACGCTGTCGCCGCATCCATCCGGCCACGCCCCGCCGCGGATAAGTCTCAATCGTCACGCCGGGGCGCCGATGATTGTTTGTAATACCTGTGACCGGTCCGCCCCTACCTCAGAGCGGCGATGACGCCCACGCCATCCCCGTGCGGTCAGGGAGGCGGTGGCTTGGCCGCATGTGGGGCTCCAAGCGCCGCAGCGAGGCCCGCCTCGCGCGCATCCTCGACCTCTTCGAGGAGCATGTGTACGCCGGGGAGATCACGCCCGACGGCCGCTATGTGCACCACACGTCGACGGACACGCTCGAAGACCTGATCGGCGGCAGCGTGCCGGACGGGGTCGAGACCGGCCAGTTCTGGGAGTCGCGCATCCCGGCACAGGATCTCGCCGCCTACGAGGCGTTCAACCGCTGCCTCCTGCGCGGTGAGGACGCCGAGGCCACGTACCGCATCGCCGGGCTCGACGGCACCACGCGCATCCTCCGCGATCGGGCCCGGCCGCGGCGCAAGGCCGACGGCGGCATGCTCGTCGACGGCATCATCTCGGACATCACCGCCCGGGAGGAGGCCGCCGCCCGCCTGGTCGAGGCCAGCGACCGGTTCACGAGCCTGCTGGACGTCGTGGGCGCGCACGTGTACCTCGCGCTCGCCCTGCCCGACGGCAGTCTCGAGGAGCTCTTCCAGGGCCCCGGCGGCGACCGCCTGCTCGGCGGTGCCGAGCCCGACCCCGGCATGGTGAACTGGGACGCGGCCGTGCATCCCGAGGATCGCGTCGCCTACGACGACTTCAACCAGGCGCTCGGCCGGGGTGAGGACGCCGAGGTGACCTACCGGCTGATCGGCGCCGACGGGATCACGCGCTGGGTGCACGACCGGGGTGCGTGCCGGCCGCGACCGGACGGCGCCTTCGAGGTGAGCGGCATCGTCTCGGACGTCACCGAGCGACGCCGGCTCGAGGACGACCTGCAGCGGAGCATGCGCCAGCTCGAGCGCGCCCGTGCCGAGGCCGAGCTGCGCGCCGGCACCGACGAGCTCACGGACACCTTCAACCGCCGCCACTTCGCCCAGATCGCCGCCGAGGCCCTGACGACGGACCCCGGCCGCTGCGGCCTGCTCCTGCTCGACGCCGACCACTTCAAGCAGATCAACGATGCCTACGGCCACGCCGTCGGAGACGCCGTCCTGGTCGACCTGGCCCGGCGCCTGCGTTCGGAGCTCGACCCGGGCGACTGCCTGGCCCGCTGGGGCGGCGAGGAGTTCGCGGTGCTCCTGCGCGATGTCGGCTCCGACCGGGAGCTCGACGCTCGCGCCCAGCGCTTCCGCCGCGCCGTCAGCGAAAGGCCGATCGCCCACGAGGCGGCGCGGCTCCAGCTCACGATCTCGATCGGCGGCGCTCTCGGCGCCCAGGAGGGCACGAGCCTCGATGCGCTCGTCGACCAGGCCGACGCCTGCCTCTACGCGGCCAAGCATCAGGGCCGAAACCGCGTCTCGCTGCTGCCGGGCGGAACCGGCGGGGCCGCGTCTGCGCGCGAGCCCGAGGTGGTCGGCATGGCGCGGGCGCTCGCGTTCGCAAGCAGCCTGCGCGAGGGCATCCACGAGGAGCACGCCGCGCAGGTGGCGGAGCTGGCGACGCTCACGGCGGAGCACCTCGGCCTGCCCGTGGGGGTCGTCCTGCGCTGCCGGCTCGCCGGATGGCTGCACGACGTCGGCAAGCTGACCGTGCCCGAGGACATCCTGACCAAACCCGGGCCGCTCGACGACGCCGAGTGGCAAATCATGCGCACGAATGCTGCCGTCGGCGCGAGCATCGTCCACCGCGTGGCCGCGCTGCACGAGGCCGCGCCCGCCGTCCGCCACCACCACGAGCGCTACGCCGGCGGCGGCTACCCGGATGGCCTCGCGGGCGACGCCATCCCTATCGAGGCGCGCATCGTCGCCGCCGCGGACGCCTACGCGGCGATGACCGCGACGCGCCCATACTCGGCCGCGCGGCCGCCGCAAGAGGCCGCCGCCGAGCTGCGCCGTAGCGCGGGCTCGCATCTCGACCCAAGCGTCGTTGACGCGTTGCTCGCCGTGCTCGGCCTGAGCGACGGCGTCATGCACCGCGCGGCGTAGCCGCAGACCGCAGCCTCGGGGAGGGCGCGGGCAGCGCCCTCCCCGATAGGCGGATCTACGCGGCCACCGGCTCCGGTGCCTCGTCGGCCTGCGCCGGCTCCGGCGCCACGCCGCGCGGCACCATCGTCAGCGTCGCGAGCAGCCCGAGGCCGGCCAGCGCCGCACCGACCAGGAACGCCACCGAGAACCCGTTCACATCCGCCCGCACGAGGACGTCCGGTGCGGGAGCGTGGCTCTGCAGGTAGTCGGTCACGCGGGTGAACGCGACAGTCGAGAGGATCGCCGTCCCGAGCGCCCCGCCCACCTGCTGCGAGGTGTTGATGATCCCGGACGCCACGCCCGCCTCGGCCTGCTCGACGCCGACGAGCGCCGCGATCGTGACGGGCACGAACGAGAAGCCGAGGCCGATGCCGGTCAGGATGAAGCCCGGCGCCAGGTCGATCAGATACGAACCTCCGACCGAGATCTGGCTGAAGTAGACGAGGCCGATCGCCGTGAGCCCCATCCCGACGGCCAGCACGGTGCGCACGCCGATCCTGGTCACGAGCGCCTGCGACGTCGCGGCCGACACGATGATCACCAGGGAGACGAGCAGGTAGCCGACGCCGGTCTTGAGCGCCGAGTAGGCGAGCACCTGCTGCATGTAGAGCGTGAGCAGGAAGAACATCGAGAAGATCGACGCGCCCAGCATCAGCCCGACCACGTTGGCGCCCGCGAGCGAGCGGTTGCGGAACAGCCGCAGCGGCATGAGCGGCGAGTGCGCCCGCGTCTCGGTGGCCACGAAGCCGGCCAGGAGCACCGCGGCGCCGACGAACATCGCGATCGTCCGCGTGGACGACCACGAATGGTCGACCGTCTGCACCAGGGCGTACACGAGCAACGAGAGCCCGGATGTGACGAGCACCGCGCCGAGCAGGTCGAACGAGCGCCGCCCCTCCTCGATCCGGCTCTCGCGCAGGATGCGGGGGCCGAGCGCGATCACGAGCAGGCCCACGGGGACGTTGATGTAGAAGATCCACGACCAGTTGAGCTGATCGGTGAGGACGCCGCCGAGCAGCACCCCCGCGGCGCCGCCGGTGCCGGCGATCGCGCCCCAGATCCCGAGCGCCTTGTTGCGCTCGGCGCCTTCCTGGAACGTCGTCATGAGGATGGACAGTGCGGCCGGCGAGATGATGGCCGCACCGACGCCCTGGATCGCCCGCGCTCCGATCAATGTCGCCTCGGATGTGGCCAGGCCACACGCAAGCGACGCGCCGGAGAAGAGCGCGAGGCCGATCAGAAACATGCGCCGGCGGCCCAGCAGGTCAGCCGAGCGGCCGCCCAGCATGAGCAGCCCGCCGAAGGTCAGGGTGTAGGCGTTGATGACCCATTGCAGGTCG
>DASXOR010000116.1:0-5750 GCA_036494095.1 Gaiellales bacterium
GCCGGGGCAGGAACGCCACCCGCTTGCCGCCGACGTCGCCGATCGTGAAGCGATCCGACGGCGAGCCGTAGGGGGTGTCGACCGTGACCTCCTCGGCATCCTCGAGGAACGAGTAGAACCCCGATCCGCCGAAGACGCCGATCTCGGCGGTCGGGCTCATACGTCGCCTCCCGGCGTCCAGATCCGGGGTCGCTCGGGGGCGGCGGGGCCGCCGGCGGGCGGCGGTGGCGGCGGCTCGGCCGGGCCGGCCGGCGGCGAGTCCGGCGGCGGCGCGGCCGCGTCGGCGTAGGCGAGCTGAAGCTCCGAGAGCGCCCCGCGCAGCGTGGTCATCGACGAGTCGTCGAGCACCTGCTCGAGCACCGGCAGGAGCGCACGAATGGTCTCGATCGCAAGCCGGGTCTGGTTGAGGTCGTGCTCGTCGGCTCCCCCGCCGACGAGGCCGGTGCGGCGGTAGCCCACGTCGAACACGGTCTGCACCATCGACACGACGACGTCCTGCACCGGCACGGTGCGCATGAACTCCGCGGCCGCCTCCTGGGGGGTCTGCTCGGCATCGCTCATCCCGTCTCCTCCTCTCTGACCGCAAGCCACTCGATGACCGAGTCGCGGGTGCGCTGCACCGCATGCGGCCACACCTCGTGCACGGTCGCTCCGTTCGCGAGCTCGGACGCATAGCGCTCGGCGGCCGTCGGCTCGAGCAGCACGCCCAGGTGCGGGGTGATGCCGAGATCGCCGGCGACATCGGACACCTGCTCGATCAGCGCCTCCAGCCGGGCCCGCGCCGGCACCGAGCGGCCCGCATCGAGGTCGATTAGCTCGCCGCGCATGCCCCAGCGGATCGCCCGCCACAGATTCTCCTCGAGCATCCGCGGCGGGTGTGCCGGCAGCGGCCGGCCCGCGTCGTACTCGCGGGCGTAGTGGGCCGAGAAGGCCACCATCAGCCCCGCGAGCGCCACCGAGCGCTCGAATTCCGGCTGGGCGTCGCAGATGCGGATCTCGACCGTCGGAAAGGCCTGGTGCGGGCGCACGCTCCACCAGATCTCGGTGTGCTCGCGGATCGAGCGGGTGTCGATCAGGAAGCGCACGAACCGGTCGTACTCGCCCCAGTCGGCGAACCGGTCGGGGATCCCGCAGCGGGGGAAGAAGCGGGTGAAGATCTGCGTGCGGGTCGACTGCAGGTGGGTGTGGCGGCCTTCGAGCCACGGCGAGCTGCACGACGCCGCCAGGAGCTCGGGCAGCACCGAGCGCAGCGCCCCGGTGACCGCGATCGCCCGGTCGGCGCCGCGGATACCGGTGTGCACGTGGATCCCGAACGTGTTGTTGCGCCAGGCCACGTAGCGCAGCGTCGCCTCGACCAGGTGGTAGTGCGGGGTGTCGATGACCTCCTGGTCCTGCCAGCGGGCGAAGGGGTGGGTGCCGGTCGCCGAGAGCCGGTAGCCCAGGCGCTCGGCCGCGGCGATGACGTCGGCGCGCCGGCGCGCCATCGTCTCGGCCGCCTCGGCGAACGACTCACACCGGCCGGTGCGCACCTCGACCTCGGAGCGGATCAGCTCGCCGGCCACCATCCCCTCGAGCGGCCCCGTGCGGGTGGCGGCGTCGATGCGCTCGAAGCCGGCCGTCATGTCCAGGCCGTCCGCGGCGAGGATCGCGAACTCCTCCTCGACCCCGATCGTGAAGTCGGCGCCGTCCTCGAACGCCGCCCTCGCGGCCTCGAGCGCCTTCAGCGGATCGGTGATCTTGGGCGTCTCCCCCATCGGCCGAGGCACGATACCCGCTGCGGGCCCCGGTCACGCGGGAACTCAGCCGGGAAGCTGGGCGGCGACCCTGGCGCGCAGGTCGTGCTGCGAGAAGGGCTTCGTCAGGTAGTCGTCGGCGCCGAGCCTCATCCCGGTCGCGATGTCGGCGTCGGTCGCGCGCGCCGTCAGCATGATCACCTTGAGGTCGTGGCTGCGCTCGTCGCCGCGCAGCTCGGCGAGCACCTCCCAGCCGCTGCGGCGCGGCATGACGACGTCGAGCAGGCACAGGTCGGGACGCAGGTCGAACACGGCGTCGAGCGCGCCCTGGCCGTCGACGGCCGTCACGACGTCGTACCCCTCCCGCTCGAGCCGGAACTGCACCAGCCGCAGCAGGTGCGGCTCGTCCTCGGCCACGAGCACGGTATGTCGCCTATCGCTCATCGTCGTCCTCCGCTTCGGTGAAGGGGGCTTCCAGTGGCAGCGTCACGGTTGCCGTGGTGCCATGCCCGAGCGCCGATGAGACGGCCAGACGTCCGTGATGGGCATCGACGATGCCCTTGCAGATCGCGAGGCCGAGGCCGGTGCCCGGGATGGCCCGCTCGAGTGCGTTGCCCGCGCGGAAGAACCGGTCGAAGAGCCGCTCGCCGTCGTCCTCGGAGATGCCGATCCCGGAGTCCGAGACGGTCAGCACCGCCTCGCCGTCTGCGAGCGCGAGCGCGACCCCGAGGCGGCCCTCGTCGGGCGTGAACTTGATCGCGTTTGAGAGCAGGTTCGTGAGCACCTGCGCGATGCGGTCGGAGTCGACGGCCGCCATGACCGCCGTCTGGGGCAGGCGCACCTCGAGCCGCTGCTTGCGGACATTCACCGCGGGGATGTGGATCTGCACGTTCTGGCGCACGAGCTCGCACAGGTCGGTGGGCTCGGGGCGGATGACCATGCGCCCGCTCTCGAGGCCCGAGAGCGTCAGGAGGTCGTTGATCAGCGTGAGCAGGCGGCGGGCGTTGTGGTCGATGATCTCGAGGAACTCCTCCTGGTCGGAGGTCATCCCCCCCACCTCGCCGTTCACCAGGATGTCGGTGTAGCCCAGGATCGACGCGAGCGGGGTGCGCAGCTCGTGCGAGACGCTCGAGACGAAGTCGGTCTTGAACTGGTCGGACAGCCGCAGGGCCTCGACCTGCTGGGCGAGGGCCGTGTTCAGCTCGTCGAGGCGCGCGAGGATGTCGACGCGCTCGACGGCGACCGCGGCCTCGGCCGCGAACAGCCCCACGACGGCCGCCGCGCGGTCGGAGATCAGGGTCACGTGCCGGTCCCAGGCCACCAGCAGCACGCCCACGGGGTCGCCGTCGCGCAGCACGGGCTGCCACAGGGCGGTCACAAGGCCGGTGGCCTCGACCAGCTGCGGCGAGACGCCACCGTGGGTCGAGAGGTCGGCGAAGAAGGGCTCGCGGGAGGTGAACACCTGGGCGGTGGCCGAGCTCGTGTGATCGATCGGCACCATCAGCGGCTCGGATTGGGCGCCGGCCATCGCCGTCGACACCAGGTTGCCGCGGCCATCGGGCTCCATCAGCACGGCCATCGCGCCGTCGCACACCTCCAGGGCGGCTTCGCAGATCGCCAGCCGCGCCGACGCGGCGTCGGCCGTGCGCGGCAGCCGCCGCGCGACCTCGGCGACGACCGTCAGGTCGGCCGCGTACTGGAACGCCAGCACGCCCGTCTCCTCCTCGGCCTGGCGGCGGTCGGTGACGTCGCGCAATGCCAGCATCCGCCGGGTCTCGCCGGCGCCGGCGGCGATCGTGCGCTCCGACGCCTCGAGGTAACGGGGTGCGCCCGCCTTCGTCGTGCCGATCAGCTCGAAGGGGGCGTCCTCGCCGACCTTCAGGCGCTCCGCGAGCGACGCCCGCTCGGTCGGGGCGGCCAGGTCGAGGACGGTCAGCCGCAGGGCCTCATCGGCGGTGTAGCCGAAGGTTACGGAGAAGGCCGGGTTCACGTCGACGATGTGGCCGTCGACGTGCGCCACGAGCGGCTCGAACGAGGCGTCCCAGAGCGTCCGGAACGGGTCCGAGCGCACGCCTTCCGGGCGACGCCGGAAGGGGGAGGCGAATCGCCGCAGTCCGCGGGGGGCGGAAGGGTTCACAGGCGCCGTATCGGCCGCCGCCGCCGCGCCCTTGAGGGCTACGGCAGCGCGTCGGCGAGCAGGCGCCGGGCGATGCCCTCCCAGCTCCACCGGGCCACGACAGCGGTACGGGCGAGCGCCCCCAGCCGCGCGCGCTCGGCGGCGGGCAGGCCGAGCAGGGTGTCCAGCCGTGCGGCCAGGTCGGCGGCCGTGCCGTCGAACGTGATCCCGGCCTCGCCCAGCCCGGCGGCGACCTCGGCCAGACCCGAGTGGTCGGAGACGATGGGCACCACGGCGCAGGCGGCGGCCTCGGCCGCCACCATTCCGAAGGCCTCGGGCAGCACCGACGGCACGACGACCGCCTCGGCGAGCGGCACGAGCAGCTGCAGCTGCTCGTGATCCATCGCCCCGGTGAAGATCACGCCCGGGGGCGCGTGGGCCTCGAGGTGCGCCCTCGCGTCGCCAAACCCGACGATCACGAGGCCGATGCCGGGGTGGCGCGGGGCCAGGTCGCGCCAGGCGTCGAGCAGCAGGTGGACGCCCTTCTGCCGCATCAGCTTGCCGAAGTAGAGGACGAACCGGCCGGCGCCGGCGAGCCCGGCGGCCGCTCCGGCATCCGCTGTGCGCTCGGCCGGATGGTCGGGCGAGTCGTGGCCGGCGCCCGCCTCGAGCAGCCGCACGAGGGCGGGCAGCGACCCCTGCCCCGGCGCGAACCCGTCGGTGTCGACCCCCGGCGGCACGATCCGAAGCGCGCGCCGGTAGGCGCCGTCGCCCAGGAGCTCCTCGGTGACCGAGACGATGTGCTGCGAGCCCGCGAACACCGCCGCCGCGCCGGCGAGCGCGTCGCGGGCCATCGCGGCCAGCCGCGGCCGGCCGCGGATCGCGTACTCGAGCTCGGAGCCGTGCACCTTGACCGCGTAGGGCGTCCCCGCGGCGCACGCGGCGGCGGCCACGGGGCCGCCCATGAGCGCGTGGTTTGCGAGCACGAGGGCGGCCGGCGCGCGGTCGAGCTCGGTGGCGATCGCGGCCACGTTGGCCGCCGTGTAGCGGTCGAGCTCCGCAGCGGTGAAGTCCGCCACGTGCCTGGCCTCGATCCCCTCGTAGCGGTCGAGCACGAACACGGGCAGGAGCGGGCCGACGTCGGGGCGCACGACCCGCACGCGCGGGCCGAGATCGAACCGCTCCGCCCGCCGCTGCTGGCAGATCAGGCACACGTCGTGCCCCAGCCGGCCCCACGCCCGGGCGATGTGCTGGGTGTAGATGTTCGACCCCGTGCCCTCGAGCAGGTAGCCGTGCCACAGGATCAGGCGCACGGACAGCAGGCTAGTAGGTCAGGAGGTGCCCGGCACCGTCAACGACGGTGCCAGGCACCGCGACGGGGTGGATCTACGTCAGGTGGAAGTAGAGCGCGTGCAGGATCTCGACGACCGGGCTCGACCGGTGGACGGTCACGTCCGCGGGCGTGTCGATCAGTGCGTCGGAGTAGTTGAAGATGATCTTCACGCCCGCCGCGACCAGCGCGTCGGCGGCCTCCTGCGCTGCCTCCTCGGGAACCGCCAGCACCCCGACGATGATGTTGCGGTCGTGCACGGCGGCCTGCAGGCCCGAGACGTCCTGCACCGCCTGGTTACCGATGCTCGACCCGATCTTGGCCGCATCGGAGTCGAACACGCCGGCGATGTTGAAGCCGTGGTCCGCGAACGTCGGCGACGACGCGATGGCCGAGCCGAGCCGGCCGGCGCCGATCAGGACGATGTTGTGCTGGCCGGACGTCCGCAGGATCTTGCGGATCTCGGTGACCAGATAGTCGATGTTGTAGCCCACGCCGCGCTTGCCGAACTTGCCGAACCCGGACAGGTCGCGCCGGATCTGGGTGGCGTTCACGTTCGTGTACTCGCCGA
>DASXOR010000117.1:0-7432 GCA_036494095.1 Gaiellales bacterium
GCCTCCGCCCGCTCGACGCTCGGGTCAGACCTGGGGCAGATGGGAAACCCGCTGCCGAGCGCGGCGTGCACGCGGATCGTCGGCCAGCTGCTCGACGCCGGCCTCGCGGAGGCCGACGTGACGGCGATGGTGCGGCAGAACCCCGCCCGGCTGCTGGATCTGGCGGACTGACGTTGACCACGCGCGACCGCCGCAGTGTCTCAGCGCGGCCCCACCGGGGGGTAGGCGGCGATGTGCGTCCGGGTCAGGCGCTCCGCGAGGCCGGCGTCTCGGGCGGCCACCGCGTCGGTGATCCGGTCGTGCTCCTCGGCCCAGGCCGCCATCGCGGGAGGCGCCTCCGCGGCCTGCGCCCGGTAGATCGGGGCGCCGATCCGCGGCACCCAGAGCGTCTCGATGAAGCGGGTCAGGTGCGGGTTTGCCGACGCGGCGACGAGGGCGATGTGGAACTCGCGGTTGGCCGCGAAGCCGGCCGTGCGGTCGGCGGCTGCCGTCCGCTGCTGCTCCACGGCGAGGCGCATGCGCGCGATCCCCTCGGGGCCGTGCGCTTCCGCCGCCACCCGGGCGGCGCCCGGCTCGAGCGCGATCCGGGCCATCCACGCGTGGTGCATGTCCCCGAGATCGAGCTGCGTGACGGTGGCGCCCTGGTTGGGCGCGAGCTCGACGAAGCCCTCGGCCGAGAGCCGGCGCAGGGCCTCCCGCAGGGGCGTCCGCGAGACGCCCAGCTCCTCGGCCAGGGCCGCCTGGCGCAGCCGCGCTCCGGGTGGAATCGACCCGGCCAGGATCCGGTCGCGGAGCGCTTCGTACACGTGGTCGACGACGCTCAGGATGCGCAGCCGGCCGGTCTGCGAGGAGTGCGGTGACAGGGTCATGGGCTTTGCATACAGTAACCGGCTCGGCTTCTACATGCTGGTGTCGCGGCCCTTGACCGGTCCCGGTTGACCTGCGAATGTATCCACGCTTTTCACCGAAGACAAGGAGGGCATCATGGCAGCAGAGGCTCCGTCACCGCCGGCCAAGGGAGGCGAGCTCGGCAAGCGCCGTCTCGGCACGCCGGCCGCGGTCGCTCAGGCACTGGCGATCGGTCCGATGTTCTCGACCGCGATCGTCCTCAGCTTCGTCTCCAACCCGGTCAACGGCGCGAGCTTCAACACCCCTCTGGCCGTGCTCGTGGCCGGGCTCGGCGTGCTCGCCATTGCGTATTCGATCGCGCTCTTCGCCCGCCAGTATCAGGGCGCCGGGGCTGTCTATGAGTACCTGACTCGCGGCGCGCATCCGGCCGTCGGCATCCTGGCGGCCGGGATCTTCTTCACCGGCACGCTGTTCCTCGGCGGCGGCGGCATCTACATCGGCCTGGGCATCCTGACGCAGGGTTTCTGGGTGCAACACATCAGCACATCGACGGTGCCCGCCTGGTGGCTGTTCTTGCTCCTGTTCCTCGCCCTCGTGCTCGTGCTCAACTACCTCGGCGTGCGGATCGCGATCGGCGCCATGCTCACGTTCGCGGCCCTCTCGTTCACGCCGATGCTCTTCCTGGCGCTCGCCATCATCGTGAAGGGCGGGGCCGACGGCAACACTTTGGCCGTCTTCAACCCCGGCACGACCTCGGTGCACGTCGTCTACAACGGCGTGCTGCTCGGCATCCTGCTCTTCGTCGGATTCGAGGCGGCTGCATCGATCGGCGAAGAGAGCCACGATCCCCGGCGCTCGATCCCGCGCGCCCTTCTGGGCACCGTTGGCGCGTCGGCGCTCTTCTTCGTGATCATGGCCTACGCGATCTCGATCGGCCTCGGCAAGAAGACGGTCGAGGCGGGCGGCTGGGCATTCGACCCGGCCGCGCTGGACAAGGTCGCGACGACATACGTCGGCTCCTGGTTTGCGACCATCATCGACCTGGTCGTCATCCTCGACGCGACGGCGCTCGCGCTCGCGATCTGCGTAACGATCGGCCGGGGATACTTCGCGCTCGGCCGCGATGGGCTCCTGCCGTCCGTGTTCGCGAAGACCTCCCGGCATGACACGCCCTGGGTGGGCAACCTCGTCGTCGCCGTCGGTGGCCTGGGGCTGATGTTCCTCGGCCTCTACAGCCACACGCTGGATCGCTTCGTCGGCCCCCAGGGGCTGCCGTCACGCGAGTTCGCCGCCTTCCTCGTGGCGGCCACGGCCGGGTCGTTCGCGGTCGAGCTCGTGTACCTGTTCCTCGCCGTCGCCGCGATCATGCTGCTCGTCCGCCTGCAGGGCGCGTGGTGGCAGTACGTGATCGTCGTCGTCGCGATCGCCACCCCGATCCTCGGCTTCTACGGTGCGCTGAATCCGGCGCCTCACGACACCACCAATCTGAACTGGCTCGCGCTGTACTGGGCGCTCGGAACGGTGGTGCTCGCCGCGGTCTGGTTCGGCATCGTCCGCGTCCTGCGTCCGCAGAACGTCGCCAACGCCGCGTCGTACGCGGCGCACCATCATGGCGTGGCGCCGCTGGACGAGTCCCTGGACTACAAGCCTCTGCCGGAATAGGCCCACGCCGCGGTGGGCGGGTGACGCCTCGTCGCCCGCCCACCGCGGCCCCGGGCCGGGCACGCTGAGGTTCGTGAGCGCAGATGTGAGCCGCCGCAGGCTGTGGTTCCGGCTGGCGTGGGAGTGCTGGCCGGCATCTGCCTGGCCGCCGTGGGGACCGCCGCAGCGGCCGAGGCGGCGCCGGCGCCGGTCATCGCGTTCCGCGGGCTGGGGACGTGGGTCGACCTGTACGACGCCGCGGTGCGCGCCGACCCCGAGGCGGCCGTCGCCCAGATGCGGGCCGACGGCGTGCGGACGCTCTACCTCGAGACGTCGAACTTCACGGCGGCGTCCGAGATCGTGGCGCCGGACATCGTGTCGCGCTTCATCGTCGCCGCCCATGCCGATGGCATGCGCGTTGTCGCCTGGTACCTGCCGTCGTTTGCGCGTCCCGGCCTCGACCGCGACCGGGCGCTCGCCCCGGTCAGGTTCCGCCGCCGGACGCGCCGGCTGCTCGATCTCGCGGCGGCGCTGCGCAGCGGAGCCGGCGCGGCCTACCCGCTCGGAGCGATCGTCCCGGCACCCGCGGGGATGCAGTTGAACCCGGCCTACTTGCCCAGCTTCCCGTTCCGGCCGCTGCAGCGGCTGTTCACGGCCTTCCTGCCGATGGACTACTTCAATCTGATCGGCGGCCGGCGGGGCGGTCAAGGTGGTGCCGCTGGCCACGCTCGCGAGCGAGTACGCGGGCGCCCGCAGGTACCTCTAGCGATCGCCGGAACGCTCGCCGCGCCCAAGCAGTAGAGCTGCGCCTCCCCGACGGGCCGGACTACGTCAAACGCGGCGGTGCCATTACCACAGAGCGGTGAGTCCGCGGCCTCCGTGTCAGGCGATTACCGGGGGCGAGGTCTTCGGACCGCTCCCGCACCAACCTTCACCTCACGAAAGGCGTGAGAACCATGCAGCTCGTCGTCTTTGCGCTCGGCTCCGAGGAGTATGCGCTCCCGATCCATCAGGTCCAGGAGATCATCCGCCACCGCGAGCCGCGGCGGGTGTCGAACGGCCACTCCGTCCGCGGCGTGATCAACCTGCGCGGGCGTATCGTCCCTGTCTGCGACCTGGCGCTGCAGCTCGGCGTCACGGCTGCCGTTGCGCCGGAAGAGGCCAAGATCGTGATCATCGACGCCGACGGCGTCGGGGCCGGCCTCATGGTCGACGGCGTGAACGAGGTGATGACCGTCGAGGAGTCCCAGATCGAGTCCGCGGTCACAGCCGAGGACAACGTGTTCCCCGGGATCGCGAAGGTCGACGATCGGCTGGTCATCCTGATCGACCCCGTCGGGCTCGTCGCCGACCTCGGCATCAGCCGGGTCGAGGCCGCAGCCTGAGCTACGGGCGGGTGGTGGGAGTGACCGGGCGGCTGCGCAGCGCTGCCAGCGCGGCCTCGAGGTTGCCCGCCGCCTCCTCGACGCGCGAGAGCGTGTCGTACGCCCGGGCGATGTAGGGCGGCGCCGCCCTGTCGGTCATCTGGCGGATGGCCTCCTGACTCAGGAAGCGGGCATCGTCGAGCCGCTCGTCGGCGAGCGCGACCTCGGCGAGCAGCGCATACGCCATGCCGGCGTAGCCGGGCTCGGTGCCCTCGGTCAGCCGCAGCGCCTCCTCGGCGTGCGCCTTCGCGGCGTCGAAGTCGCCGCGGACAAGCGCCTCACGGCTGCGCTCGTAGCTCAAGAGCGCGCGCTCGACGGGAACCTCGGCGGTGAGCAGGCGCTCGGCCTGGTCGAGGTGCGGGCGGGCGCCCTCGGCCTGGCTCTGGTCGAGCAGGACGCCCGCGATCAGGAGGTGGGCGTGGCCCTGCGCGCGCAGCTCCTCGCCCCGTTCCATGCGGGCCAGGACGCGGTGCGCATACATCTCCGCCACCCGGGACTGGCCCTGCTCGGCGTACGTCCGGGCCAGCGCCCAGTCGAGCCGCAGGAGATTCGCTCCGTCGATGTCGCGCTCGTGCCGCAATACTCGCGACAGCACTTGCTCCGCGTCCGCGAAGCGGCCGCGGTCGGTGTACGCGTTCGCCAGGTACGACCCGAACTGCACCATCAGCGACGGGTCGGCCGGGTCATCGCTGACCTCGTCGAAGGCGGTCTGGAGCACCGCGGCGGCCTGGATCAGGTCGCCCGTGCCCGCGTAGGCGCGGCCGAGCGCGCGGTAGAGCGCCGGCCGCTCACGGGCGCTCGGCGCGGGACCGCAGGCGCGGGCCTGCTCGAGCAGGTCGACGGCGCGGGCGTCGTCGCGGTCGTCGAGGGCGAGCAGGCCGAGATACTCGAGCGCGCGGCTCTCGGCGCGCTGGTCGCCGAGCGAGCGCGCGCCTGCCAGCAGCGACTCCAGATCGGCGCCCGCACGCGGATCGCCCAGGCGGGCCGCGACCTCGGCGGCGGCCAGATCCGCCTCGCTCACCCGGCCGTCGAGCGACCGCCCGAGCAGCTCCTCGATCGAGGTGTCCAGCCTTCGCGCTAATTCCGCCAGAATTGTGAGCGAGGCCACGCGGTCTCCCGACTCGACCCGGGAGAGGTACGAGGGGGAGCAGCCGGCGAACGCGATCTGGCGCAGCGACAGGCCGCGCCGCTCACGTAGGGCCCGCAGGCGTGCTCCAAGCGCTTTCGGATCTGGCACGTGAGTAGGTCGGGCTCGGCCCATGTGGTCAGAGCATAACGCTCTGTTTGTCTTGCAGCAACGAGACCCATTGATCTGTCGCCTCTAAACCTGTAGGTGTTGCCAATTGGCAATAGCTACCAGGAGGTGCGTTGTGCGCCGGATCGCGCGGTCGTCGCTGGCGATGCTGCTGCTCGCGGCAGCGTCGGTCTGGCTCTCGGCCGGAAAGGGCTGGGGGCCATAAGGCCACGGTGACGTCCCCGGGGGTTGCCCGGCTGCGCCGTGCTCCGGCTCGGCCGCGCCGCCCCCGGGGTGTCTCCGTGCGCTAGAACGCTCCCTGCGTCCTTGCCCTGCTCGGTTCGCGGCCGCCCAGGACATCACCGCAGTTACCGATCAATCACCTAGAGGTGCAGGCGGGCGCGGTCGAGGTGCTCGAGGAGCTGCTCGCGCTCGGCCCGGACGGCGGTGAGCGCGAGCGCCAGCCGGTCTTCACCGGCAGGGCTGAGCGTGACGACCACCGTTCGCGCATCGGCGCTGCCGGAGGTCCGCACGACGAGCCCGGCGCCCTCGGCCCGGTCGACGAGCTCGGTGACCGAGCTCTGGGCGAGCTGGAGATCATCGGTCAGCTGGCCGATCGATCGCGTCTCTGTCTCGTCGGGCGCGCCCTTGATCGCCAGGAGCAGCAGGTAGCGCTGCGGTGTCAGGCCCGCCTGGCGCACGCGCGCGTCGCCGTGTGCCTGGAAGCGGCGCAGGAGACGGCGGAACTCGGCGGCCCGCAGCACCTCGTCGAGCGTGACGGCGGCTGCCGGCGTTCCGGCGGCGCCGAGCGGGGGCGTGGACATGCGTCAATCCTACGGCCAGCTTGCCGCGGGTGCCGCATCGTACTACGATTCATCGTAGTACGATGCTTATGCCGAGGGAAGGAGTACGCGATGGCCGTCCACGTGAAGGAGCTGCGCAGAGGGTCGTTCGCCCGCGGCCAGGCGGCGAGGCCACGCGCCGACGGCGTCCCGGGCCGGTTCAGCCGCGGCCAGGAGCGCGCACCCCTGCGCGCCTCGGCGCTGACCGGGTGGTTCGCCGAGGGCCAGGCGCTGAGTCAGCCCGCAGGGGCGCCTCGAGGCCGGTTCTGCACCGGCCAGGAGCGGGACGGTTGACGGCGATCACACACCAGACGTGATCGCCGGCAACGACCGCGCCGCGCCCGCTGCGTAGGCTCAGTCTGCGTTCGGTTGGACCTGCTTACAGGCGTTCGCGGTCGGGCCAGCGCGCTGGACCCCAGACGACGAGGGGTCGGCGACGGCCGGCCCCTCGTCTGTCAGCTCGAGGGTGCGCCTCCCGCCCGGACCGGCGCCGACGCGATGTCGTCTCCGAGCGGCCGACGCCCGCGCAACAGGGCCGGCAGCGCCACGATGCGCCCCCGCGAAAGCCTGACCGCGCCTCGCTCCTGCTCCTGCTTGAGCACCCGGTTCACCGTCTCGCGGGTCGTCCCAGAGAGGCCGGCGAGGTGCTCCTGGCTGAGCGGGATGGTCACCTCGGCCGCCTCGAGGTCGCCGTACAGGGCCGCCAGTTCGATCAGATGCGCGCGCACGCGCGAGGCCACCGGTGTGTACAGCGCCTCGACGAGGCGGTCAGTGGTCGCGGCCAGTTGAACCGCCAGGATCTCCTCGAGGGCGTCGCGCATGGCGGGATGGGCGGCGCGGAGCTGCAGGAACGCCGATCGCGGAATGGCCAGCGTCTCGGCCGCCTCGAGCGCCACGACGGTGGCGGTGCGCCGCTGGGTCGGGCCGATCACGGCCAGCAGGCCGAACACGTCGCCCGGCCCGTGCAGCGACACCGTGGCCGAGTCGCCGAGCGGCGTGATGATCCGCGCGGCGAAGCGACCGGATTCGACCCGGTGCAGGCTGTCGCCCGGATCGTCGCGGTGGAACACGACCTCGCCCCGGTCGAACCGCCTGCGCCGCCCGGCCCGGCGCAGGTCATGTTCGGGGACGGCCCCAAACACGTCTGGACCCACACCGCGACTCTACCGGAACGTGTGACGGTTGTCACGGACCCCGATGACTTTGCGTCAACGACGGCCGCCACGGGAGTTGGTACCGTCGCAGCATGGCGGCACACGCCGACAGATGTCACCCCACCGGGCAACGACGGGCCCGGCTCGACGATGCGATCGGGCGGCGCGGCGAGCGGGTCGCGTCGCTCATCGCGCTGGCCGGCGCGAGCGCGGTCGCGGCGGTGCTCGAGCCCGCTGGCGCCGTTCTGGGAGCGGGTGGCGGCGATCACGGCCGCAGCGACGCTGCTG
>DASXOR010000118.1:0-8661 GCA_036494095.1 Gaiellales bacterium
TGGGGTCGGGCGCATACGCCGAGATCGCCCAGTTGTCGATCCAGATCTCGGAGCGGCCGTCGGGGGCGACGACGAGGATGTCGTTCTGGGCCTTGCGGGCGGCGCGGATGCGCAGGCCGTCGCCGGAGTAGGTGATGCCGAGGTCGATCTTGCCGGCGATGAAGTCGTCGAGGTAGACCTCGTTGATCGTCGACACGTGCGGGCGCACCTTCAGGAGCAGGTCGCGGGCGGCGTTCAACTCGGTGTCGCTCTCGGTGTTCATCGAGAAGCCGAGCGCGTTGAGGGCGACGCCGATCACCTCGGCCGGGCTCTCGATGAAGTTCACCGTCAGGCCCTTCGCGGTGGGGATGAAGTCGAAGAAGTCCTTCCAGGTGCGCAGGTTCGCCGTGATCTTGTCGGTGCGCACCGTGAAGCCCGTGAGCCCGGTGTCCTTCATGACGGAGTACACGTTGCCGGGGTCGTACGAAAGTTGTCGCCAGTGCGGGGCCAGGTTCTTCAGGTTGGGGATGAGGCTGTGGTCGAGCTTCATCAGCAGGCCGAGCCCCTTCTCGATGCGGACGTGGTCGGCGTCGGGCACGATGATGTCGTACACCGCCTGGCCCTTGGTCGTCTGCAGCTTGGTCAGGAGCTCCTCATTCGAGGCGTAATTCGCCTCCTTGAACGTCACGCCGAACTTCTGCGAGAACGCCTTCGTGTTCTTCGGGTCGTGGTACTGGGCCCAGTTGAAGAAGTTGAGCGTGCTCTCGATCTTCTTCGTGCTCAGGCTCGAGCTCGCGACCGACGGCGCGTTGCCGCCGCCGCCCGTGGAGCCGCCGCAGGCCGCCGCCGCGATCGCGATCGCGCCCGCCCCGAGCAGCTCTCGCCGGTTCAGGCGATCGGAAAACCGATCTGCGCGTGGGGGCTCGGGGTTGAGGATTGCATACAGATACATGAAAGTTGCGTGCCAGTCAACGACCTGGTATGAGCCATCGCGTGAGCAACGGCACCAACGGCTCGTCCCTCCGGCTCGGCGCCCGCCTGCGCCACGCCCGCGAGCAGCGCCAGCTCTCGCTGGGCGACGTGTCCGAGCGCACCGGCCTCTCCCGCGGCTTCCTGTCCCGGGTCGAGCGCGACAAGACGAGCCCGTCGGTCGCCTCGCTCGTCGCCGTCTGCGAGGCGATCTCGCTGCCGCTCGAGCGGCTGTTCGGAACGCCGAGCGTGGCCGTGGTGCGCGCCGCCGACCGGCCGACCGCCGTCCTCCCCGGCCGCGCCGTCGTGGACACCTTGATCACCCCGGCTCACGAGTCGCATGTGACCGTCGTCGAGACCCTGGCGGCGCCCGGCGGCTCCGGCGGCGAGCAGTACTACACGCTCCCCAGCGAGTGTGAGGTCTGCTACGTCCTCGAGGGCACGATCGAGCTCGAGGTCGACGGTGAGGCCTTTGCGCTTGCCCGCGGCGACGCCGTCACGTTCGGCGCCAACGTGCCGCACACATGGCGCAACCCGTCCCGCAGCGCCGAGGCGCGGGTGGTGTGGGTGATCGCACCGGCACTACCCGATCCGCGTGGCCAGGCCGGCGTGTCGTAGCCGGATTCGCGTATTCAGCCGCGGGCGGCGAGGCCGATTCACTCGGTGTGGTCCACCACCCGAGAGGAACCCTGCCATGAGCGACCCGATCCACGTCCTGATCGTGCGTGCCGCCGGGCTGTCGTGGGCGCTGCCGATGGGCAGCGTCGAGCAGACGCTTCGGTTCGGCGATCGCCAGGTGCACGACGTCGCCGGCACGCCTGTCGTGGTGTTCCGCGACGACGCGCTCGAGGTGGTCAGGATCGGCTCGCGGCTGGGGTTTGCGGACGACGGTCCGCTCGTCGCCGGTGTCGTGGTCTGGGCCGGCGCGCGCAGGCGTGTCTTCGCCGTCGACGAGCTGGTCGGGCAGATGGTGCTGGAGCGCCAGGACGTGCCCGCCGCCGCCAGCGGCGCGCACACATCCGGCGTCGTCCTCCTGGGATCCGGCGAGATCGTCCCGGTGCTCGAGCCGGGGGTGATCGCGGGTGCCTGGTCGCCCGCGGGCGACGGCGCCTTCGGCTTCAGCGAGCTCCAGCGCAGCGCACTCCTCGAGATCGCGAACATCGGCTCCGGAAACGCCGCGACGGCGCTCTCGCAGCTGCTCGGCAAGCCCGTCGAGATCACCTACGCCGAGGCGCTGCTCGCGACGCTCGCCGAGGCGGCCGACAGGATCGGCGCGGCGGCCTCCCCGTCCGCGGTGGTCGATACGCCGGTGGCCGACGATGGCGGCAAGGTGCTCCTGCTCTTCCCCGACGGCGCAGGCGAGCAGCTGTGCGAGCTCTTCGGCACGCGGCTCGACGACGAGATGGGGCGCTCGGCGCTGCGCGAGGTCGGCAACATCCTCGCCAGCTCGTACCTGAATGCCGTGGTCGAGATGACGGGGATGACGCTCGAGCCGCAGCCGCCGACCATCGAGGTCGACCTCCTGGGCTCGCTCGTGTCCCGCAGCCTGGCCGGGATCCGCGCCGACGATCCCACGGTCCTGATGCGCTCGGTCATGAGCGTCGAGGCGTCCGACTCGAGCTTCGCCTTCCTGTTCGTCCCCCAGTTCGGGGCCGTAACCTCGCTGCTCGATCACCTCGGCGTGGGATCGCCGGACCCGGCGTAACGCTGCGCGCCCCCCGGGCGGTGTTGACTTTTGGGGAGCTGGTGCGGTAGCTTCGTCGCCAGGTGGGGTTGTGCGCAATCGCACAATAGCCATGGTTCGAGCGGCCAAGGAGGAGCGGTGAGCCATCCCATCGTCGCGGTCGTGAACCACTCGTCCGTCGTGAGCGACACCGAGGTTGCACGTACCGTCGCGGCGCTGCAGCAGCAGGCGACGAACCATTTCCAGCCGCACTGGAACGCCGGCGCCGCGCTGATCGTCGTCGATTCGACCGCCGCCGGTCATGCGATGCGGCTGCGCGCGAGCGAGGTCGTCCAGCAACTGCCGGCCGGCGCGTGGCTGCTCGCGATCCTGGACGACTCCGACCAGGCGAGCGCTCTCGGCTACCACGAGCTCGACCCGAAGGACATCCCGATCGGCAAGGTGTTCGCCAGGTCGGAAACGGCCGACGGCCTGGCGTGGACCGTGACGGCGAGCCATGAGCTGCTCGAGATGCTGGGCGATCCCTACGTCAACCTGTCGGTGCAGATCCGGGCCGACGGCACCGCCGTCGCGTACGAGACCGCCGACGCGGTGGAGGGGGACGAGTTCGCCTACACGATCGCGGGCGTGCTCGTGAGCGACTTCGTGTACCCGGAATGGTTCATCGCCGGCAGCGCCGGCCCGTGGGATCACGGCGAGCACTGCACGGCGCCGCTGCAGCTGCTGCAGGGTGGGTACATCGGCGTGTGGACGCCGGGCAAGGGCTGGTCGCAGGTCACCGCAGACGGCCCTCCCCGGCATGCGAACGGCCCTCGCTTTGCGATGCGCGCGCAGGGCCGTGGGCTGCCGCGGCCGCGGGAGGTCCCGGCGTGGGCCGGTAGTACGCTGTCTGCGTGACGGGTGTGGTCGACGTCCGAGCCGCGGTTGCCGCCGCGGTCGCGGAGGGCCGGATGGGCGACCGGTTGTGGCTCTACGCCACCTACCACTGCAACCTGCGCTGCTCGTACTGCCTCACCGAGTCGAGCCCGCGCGTGCGCGACCGGCGCGAGCTCGCCGCCGGCGCGATGGTGGCCGCGGTGCAGGCGGCGGCTCCGCTCGGGTTCCGGTCGGCGGGCGTGACCGG
The DNA here is from genome assembly GCA_036494095.1 of Gaiellales bacterium. Taxonomy (GTDB): domain Bacteria; phylum Actinomycetota; class Thermoleophilia; order Gaiellales; family JAICJC01; genus JAICJC01. Next base: position 3,756 of record DASXOR010000118.1, read on the forward strand.
TGGGGAGGTGTTCATGCTGCCGGGGATGGCGGAGGTGCTCGCCGGGATGGCCGGGGTGATGCCGACCACGGCGCTCACCAACGGGACACTCCTGGGCGAACGGCTGCTGCGCGGACTCGCGCCGCTTCGGGGGCACCCGGGCTTCGCCCTCCAGGTCTCGCTCGACTCCGCCGATCCGGTGCGAAACGACGCCCTGCGCGGCCCTCGCAACTTCGCCCGGGTGTGCGAGAGCGTGCCCCGGCTGCGCGCGGACGGCATCCGGGTGCGGATCGCGACCACCGTCGCGGACCAGTCGCGCGAGGAGCTGCGCCGCGTGTGCGACCTGCACCGCACCTGGGGCATCCCCGACGAGGACCACATCGTGCGGCCGGTGGTGCGGCGGGGGCGGGCGGCGACCCGGGAGATGGGGATCGTCCCGCAGGCCGGCGACATCCTCCCCGAGCTGACGATCACGGCGGAGGGGGCCTTTCTCGACCCGTTCGCGCCCACGGTGCGGCGGGGTGTGACCGACCTCGACGGGCTGGTGTGCCGCGAGACGGCGCCGATGATCGCGGCGGTCGAGGCATTCCTCGCCGCCGTGGCCCGACGGCCCGGGGCGGATGCCGAGAGGAACATCCGGTGAGCGTAGGCGCGGCCCTCCGGTCGGAGGGCGACGCGGGCACGCGGGTGCTGATCGCCGCGAAGGCGCCGCTGCCGGGGAGGGCAAAGACGCGGCTCTCGCCGCCGCTTGCGCCCCCGCTCGCGGCCCGGCTCGCCGAGGCGTTCCTGACCGACGTCCTGGCGGTCGCCCGCACGGTCGACGCCGCGGCCGGCTTCCTGTGCCCGCAGGCAGACGCCGCCGACCTGGCCCGTCGCTTCACGGGCGTGCCGCTCGTCGTCCAGGAGGGTGACGGGCTGACGGGGGCGCTCGCGACCGGTGTCAGAGGCGGGGTGGTCGTGGTGGCGGGGGATGCGCCCGGGATCGCGGCCGAGGCGATCCTGGCGGCGGCGGCCGCGCCCGCGGACGTCGCCCTGGGGCCGACGCGCGACGGCGGCTTCGGCCTGATCCGGATGCGCCCGCATCGGCCGGGCATCTTCGCCGGCATTCCCTGGTCGACGGGCTCCGTCCTCGACCGTACCATCGCCGCATGCCGGGCCGCCGGCCTCACCGTCGCCCTGCTCGATCCGGTGGCCGACGTCGACACGGTGGACGACCTCGCCGCGATCGACCTCTCGCGCGCGCGCGCGACTCGGGCCGTCCTGGCCGACGTGGGCCGACCCACACGCCCGGGCGGATCCGGGCGATAGGGTGGCGGCGGTAGCCGGTGAGCGTTGAGGAGGGTGACATGAGCGTGATCGACCGTCCCGTCGTGGACGATGCCCTGTGGAGCACGATCGCTGCGCACTCGGAGTCCGTCGACCGCGAGTCGCGGTTCCCGGGCGAGGCGGTCGCCGGCCTCGCCGAGCACGGCCTGCTGGGGCTGGGCGTCCCCGCCGACCTCGGCGGCCCCGGCGGCGGCCCCGGCGAGATCGTCGCCGCGGTGGAGCGGATCGCGAGCGCCTGCTCCTCGACCGCGATGGTGTATGTCATGCACGCGATCGCGACCCAGACGCTGCTTGCGGGCGCCGCCGCCGGCGGCGCGAATCGGGACGTCCTGCGCGAGATCGGCGCGGGCCGCCACCTGACGACCCTCGCCTTCTCCGAGCACGCGACCCGCAGCCACTTCTGGGCGCAGGCGTCGCGCGCCGCGGTGGACAAAGACCACGTGATCGTCGACGCCCGCAAGTCGTGGGTGACGTCGGCGGGCCATGCCGACTCCTACGTCACGGCGACCGGCGCCGCGGGCGGCGCTGCCGATCCGCTCGTGACCGAGCTCTACCTGATCGCCGCAGATGCGCCCGGGATAACCGTCGGCGGGCCGTTCGACGGTCTGGGCCTGTGCGGCAACGCGTCGAGCGCGATCGAGTTCGCCGGCGTGCGCGTCGACGCGGGCCGCCGGCTGGGCGCGCCCGCCTCGGGCATGGCGCTCATGATGGAGGCGACGCTGCCCTGGTTCGTGCTCGGCTGCGCGGCCTGCTGCGTCGGCCTCGCCGGCGCCGCGATCGAGATGGCGGCGGCCCACCTGCAGGGCGCCCGGCTCGAGCACCTGGGTACCCCCCTGGCCGGCATCGCCGTCAACCGGGCCCGGCTGGCCGAGGCCAAGATCCGCCACCTGCAGGCCCGCGCGCTGCTCGTGCAGGTGGCCGACCAGGTCGCCGCCGGCCACCCCGACGCCCAGGTCGGCGTGCTCGCCGTCAAGGCGGCCGCGGCCGAGATGGCGATCGCCGTCACCGACGAGACCATGCGAGTCTGCGGCGGGGCGGCGTTCTCGCGCCACCTCCCGCTCGAGCGCCTGTTCCGCGACGCGCGGGCGGCGACGGTGATGGCGCCGACGAGCGACGTGCTGCGCGATCTGCTCGGGCGGGCGCTGACGGGCCTACCGCTCTTCGACTAGCGCACCGGCGGATAGATGCGGGCCAGCCGCTCGGGCGGCACCCGCAGGGTGTAGAGCAGCTGGATCAGCCAGTGCCGGGCCAGCGTACGCACCTGGCCGTCGTGCCGGTGACGGCGGCTCGACGTCGTCACCGCCAGCGGCACCACGGTGAGGCCACCGCCCCGGCGCAGCCGCGCCGCCAGGTCACGGTCCTCCATGATCGGGATCGGCCGGAAGCCGCCGGCGCGCTCGAACGCGCCCCGGGAGACGAACAGGGCCTGGTCGCCGTAGACGATCTTGAAGAGCCGCGAGCGCACGTTCACGAGCCGCTCGAGCACCGGCCGTGGCCGGTCGAAGCGGATCCGGAAGGCGCCGGCGTCCGCGCCCGCGAGCGCGGTGGCGACGGCGGCCGCGGCGCCTTCGGGCAGGAGCGTGTCTGCGTGGAGGAACACCAGGACGTCGCCCGTCGCGGCCGTCGCGCCCAGGTTCATCGCTTCGGCGCGGCTGCCCGGCGCGGTGACCACGGTCGCACCGGCCGCAGCCGCCGCAGCCGCGGTGCCGTCGCGCGAGCCGGCGTCGACCACGATCACCTCGCAGCCCTCGAGCGCGCGCCGCGCCCCCACGACCGCGGTGGTGATCGCCGCTGCCTCGTCGAGGGTCGGGATCACCACCGAGATGTTCATGCCCGGCCCTGCCGCCGGTCGAGGCTCAGGTGGCGGTTCGACGGGACGACGGTGACGAGCAGGCTGACGGCGATGAAGAGCACGAAGCCCCAGAACCACTGGTGTGGCGCCCGGGCGGTCAGCACCGTGATCGCGATCGCCTGCACGAGCCCGATCACCCCGCCTATGCGGGTGTGCCACCCGAGCAAGAGCAGGACGCCCGCAACCGCTTCGACCAGGAACACCTGCCATCCGAACACCGTGAAGTGGGGGATGACGACGTGGGCCATGAACCGCCGCAACGGCTCTCCGAGGGCGTAGCGCTCGGCCTGGTGGAACGAGTACATGAGCCCGCGTGGGTCGTGCCGCCCGAAGTCGGGCGGGAGCTTCCACGTGAGGTTCGCAAGCCAGAGCACGCCCAGGAGGACACGCAGGCCGGCGAAGCCCCAGTCAGATCGGTCGGCCTCGCGCACACGCACACCCCCACCCTACGCCGGGGCCCCGCGCCGTGCCGTGAGCGCATATCGCGTTAGGCGATGTCGAACCGGAGCGGAGTGACGACCGCGCGCTCGGCGGGCCCCACCCGGGCGCGCCTGCGCGCCTCGACCTCGTAGCGCCAGCAGACGACGTGACCCTCGACCGCCGTGGGCAGCCCGGGCGGGATGGCGAACGCGAACGGGTGCCAGCGCCGGTCGGGGTCGCGCCCGACCGTCTGCGTCTCGCTCCAGAGCTGATCGGTATGCCAGAGCGGCGGCTGGCGATGGTTGCGGAACCGGAAGTTCGTGCGCCACGACTCCTCGCAGCGCGCGATCACGTCGACCGTGCCCGAGCCGTCGTCGTTGACGTGGACGCGGCCCTTGATCCAACCGCCGCCCTCGAGGAGCGCGTCGGCCAGCTCCACGTGAAAGTGGCGGGCGGGGAACGAGGCGATCATGCGATCGAACAGGTGCGTCGCTTCGTGGACCGGCCGGTCGCCACCCACGATCCTCACGGGCATGACGACTTGAGACCGATGCCGTCCCGACACCGGTGTGCGTGCGCGGACGGCGAAGCCGAGCTCGCAGCGCGGCCCCGCCATTCCGGGCGGGGTCTCCGCCGGCACCGGCAGCTCGAACCGGCCGTGCCCGGCGTCGGGGTCAACCCGGCAGGAGCCGACGGGCGTCGCGAGCCGCCCCGCCGGGCAGACCTCGATCCGCAGCAGGGTGAGGTCGGCGGGCCCTGGCAGCCCGCGCAGCTCGCCGCGGATCGGCTCCCCGGCCGCCGCCGTGGCGGTCGCCAGATCGAGCTCGAAGGGGCGGCCGGTCGTGCCATCTCGGTTGCGTCGCGGCAAGAGCGGTCTCCGACGGGGGACGACCGGACGGTAGCCGACGCGAGTGCCGGGGCGGCGTGATCACCCCCGACGATGTGCAAAAAGGTTATGACAACCCGAGCCGTATTTTTATGCATTCATACAACGTGTGACCGCGCCGACCATCACGTAAATCCCGCTTGCGTACGCGCCAAGGGCCGGTATATGCTCCGCGCCGGGTGCGCACCCGCCGTCTCGGCGGCTGCGACGAAAGAGTGGGAGGAGACCACGATGGATGGACGGTCCAGGCGCGTGCTGCTGGGATTGGGTGTGTGTGTGCTTGCGCTGGCGGTGGCGGCGGGCTGCGGTTCTTCGGGGTCGAGTTCGTCGGGTGGGGGTTCGTCGGCGCCGGCGGCGTCGGTGCCTGCTCCGGATGCGGCGGCGTTTACGGCGGATTTCTCGTTGATGAAGACGTTGGCGCCGTTGGCGGCTCAGGGTAAGGG
>DASXOR010000119.1:0-15605 GCA_036494095.1 Gaiellales bacterium
GGGCCGGCCTGCGGCCGCTCTACAGCGAGCACCAGACCGGCACCGCCACACGCCAGATGAGCCGCGGCTTCACGCTGCTCGACCACCGCGAGCGCGAGGGCGTCGCCGGCTTCCTGACGATCACGGGCGGGAAGCTCACCACCTTCCGGCGCATGGCCGAGGTCACGGTCGACGCCGTCTGCGAGCACCTCGGCGTCGAGGCGGCGTGCCGCACCGCGGACGAGATCCTGCCCGGCTCCGAGGACGGCCACATGCAGACGGTCGGCGAGCGTCTGGCCGAGCGTGAGGGCAACCTGCACGACGAGGCGATCGTGTGCGAGTGCGAGCTCGTCACCCGGGCGACGCTGCTCGCCGCGGCCGCCGCCCACCCGACGCACAACCTCGACGACCTGCGCCGGGCCACTCGCCTCGGGATGGGGCCGTGCCAGGGCGGCTTCTGCATCCCGCGCGCCGCCGGGATGCTCGTGAGCGCCGGCCACATGGAGGCCGCGGCCGCGAACACGGCGGTGCGGGCGTTCGTCGAGGAGCGGTGGAAGGGCGACTGGCCGATCCTGGACGGGCGGCAGGCGCGCCAGACCCGGCTCGACGAGTGGATGTTCCACGGGACCCTCGACATCGACCACCTCCCCGCGTGAGCAGGGCCGCATGAGCAGGGTGCTCGTCGTCGGCGCCGGCCTCGCCGGGCTTGCATGCGCGCTGCGGCTGGCCGACCAGGGCGCGCCCGTGACGCTGATCGCAACCGGCGCCGGCTCGCTGCAGCTGGGCGGTGCCACGATCGACGTGCTCGGCTACAACCCGGCGCTCGTGTCGCGGCCTCTCGACGCGATCGGGGCGCTGCCTCCCGAACATCCCTACGCGCTGCTCGGGCGCGATCGCGTCACGGCCTCGGCCCGGTGGCTCGCCGAGCGCCTGCCGGCCCTCGACCTGCGCGGGAGCGGCCAGGAGAACCTGCTCCTGGCGTCGGCGCTCGGCGCCGTCCGGCCGACGGCTGTGGCGCCCGCCGCGATCGCCGCCGGCGACCTGCGCGCCGGAGGGTCGGTGGTGTTCGCGAGCGTGCACGCCCTGCGGGACTTCTTCCCGGCTCTCGTGGCGGCGAATGTGGCCGCCGCGACCGCGGTGTCGGTGCAGACGCGCTCGGCCGAGGCGACGGTCGACGTCCGCGGCGACGGCGACGCCTCGTCGCTCGCGCTCGCGCGGGCGCTCGAACAGCCCGACCAGCGCGCCCGGGTCGCGGCCGCGCTGCGGTCGGCGATCGGGACCGCCGACGGCGCCCGGGTGGGCCTGCCGGCGGCGCTCGGTATCGACCGCCACGCCGAGGTCGTGGCGGCTCTCTCCGACGCGCTCGGCGCCGAGGTGTTCGAGGTGCCGACGGCCCCGCCCTCGGTGGCCGGCATCCGCCTGTACCGCGCGCTCCTGGCCGAGCTGCGATCCCGGCGCGCGCGCATCATCATCGGCTCGACCGCGGTCGCCGCGGCGCGCGACGGCGCACGTGTCACCGCCCTCGAGGTGAAGGTGTCGGGGCGCACCCGCACCTTTCCCGCCGAGGCGGTCGTGCTCGCGACGGGAGGCATCGCCACCGGCGGCATCGAGCTTCACCACGACCGCCTGCGCGAGCCGGTGCTGGGCCTGCCGCTCGCAGACGACCCCGGCGAGGAGCGCTACGAGGAGGGCGCGTTCCACGAGCAGCCGGTCGACCGGGCCGGCGTGCGCGTCGACGCACACATGCGCCCGCTCGATGCCGACGGCGCGGTCATCCACCCGAACGTGCGCGCGGCCGGCGCCCTCCTGCGCGGCGCGGTGCCGTGGCGCGAGCTCTCCGGCAACGGGCTCGCGCTGGCGTCGGGCCTCGCCGCTGCCGACGCCGTGCTCGCGGAGCGGGCCGCATGAGCGTCGACATCCGCGGCTCGCTGGACAACTGCGTCAAGTGCACGGTGTGCGAGACGTTCTGTCCGGTGGCGGCCGCGACGCCGCTCTTCCCAGGCCCCAAGTACGCCGGCCCGCAGAGCGAGCGCTACCGCCGCGACGGCACGAGCGTTGACGCCTCGCTCGACTACTGCTCGGGCTGCGGCATCTGCACGCAGGTGTGCCCGCAGGGCGTGGATATCGCCGAGATCAACGCCCGCGCCCGCGCCGAGATGAAGACCGCCCGGGGGATGCCGCTGCGCGACCGGCTGATCGCCCGCCCGCCGCTGCTGGGTCGGCTCACGCACCCGGTCGCGCCGATCGCAAACGCGGTCACGCGCTCGCGCCCGGGCCGGCGCGCGCTCCAGGCGGCGCTCGGCATCCACCGTGACGCGGCTTTGCCCGCCTACTCGCGGACCACGTTCCAGTCGTGGGCGCGGAAGCACCGGCCGCCGGCCGGGACGACGCGAACGGTCGTCTACTTCCACGGCTGCGCGGCCAACTACAACGAGCCGAGCGTCGGCCGCATGGCGGTGGAGGTGCTCGAGCACAACGGCTTCGAGGTGATCGTGCCGCCGCAGGGCTGCTGCGGCCTGCCGCTGCAGTCAAACGGCGCGTTCGAGCCGGCCCGGGAGTACGTGCGGGCGCTGGTCGGGCGGCTCGCGCCGTACGCGCGGGAGGGGCACATGATCGTCGCCAACTCCACGAGCTGCGGGCTGATGCTGAAGCGGGAGGCGCGCGAGATCCTGGGCATGGACGACGACGACCTGGCGCTCGTGGGGTCGCGGACATTCGACATCTGTGAGCTCCTGCGCGACCTCCTGGACGAGGGCGAGCTGCGCACCGACATGCGCGCCCTGCCCATGCGCGTTCCCTATCACCAGCCCTGTCAGGGCCGCGGCCACGGGTTCGGCAAGCCGGCGCTCGACCTGCTCGACCTGATCCCCGAGCTGGAGGTGATCGAGACCGACCGCGAGTGCTGCGGCGTGGCCGGGACGTACGGCCTCAAGGTCGAGAAGTACCCGATCGCGATGCAGGTCGGCGCGCCGCTTTTCGCCGACATCGCCGCCGCCCGGGCCGACTGCACGGCGTGCGACTCGGAGACGTGCCGCTGGCACATCGCGAAGGCAACCGGCCTGCCGAGCGTGCACCCGCTCGAGCTCCTGCACCGCGCGTACGGCCTCAGCTAGCCGGGCGATCGCTAGACCGCTCGCTGCGAGCGCAGGGCGCCCGCGATCCGGCGAGACTGCACCGCGGCCGCCCGCACGAGAACGGCGCCGACCGTGAGCGGGTCGAGGCCGGGCGCCGGCGCCCCTGCCGGGATCTGCACGACCAGGAGGCCGATCACCGGTCCCTCCAGCCACCCGAGCTCGTACTCCGAGCGGCTGCCCTTGCGCAGGGTGACGTAGGACGCCCCGGCCGGTGCACCCGGCGGCGGTTTCAGCCGGTGTATCGCGATCCCCGGGGCGGTCTGGAGCTCGAGCTTCCAGATGCGCTTCGCCGCCGGCACGCGCGCGAAGAGGTTCGCGTCGCTGAAGATCGACGGGCGTGCGCTTCCGCTCGCGGCGAGCGTCGAGTTCGCGCTCGCGATCCAGTTGCGCCGGATCAGCCGCGTCATCAGCTGCTCATGGCGCATGCCCCGCGGCGGAAGCTGAGCCCCCAGCTTCTCGAACGCCGTGTGGCCCACGAAGTACCCCGGCAGGTCGCCGTCTGCGAGCACCATCTCGGCGACGCGCCGAAGCTGGGCCGGCGACGCCGTCGGCTGCCCGCTGCCGCTGTGCCCGGACGAGCCACACGCACCTGCGAGCACCGCGAGCAGCACGAGCCCGCACCCAAGCGCGTGGCGGCCGATCCTCCGCCTACCTCGGCGGCGGCGCCTGCGGCGCGCGCGACCCCCGCCAGTCCCACGGCCGGCGTGAGAACCCGAACCGGTTCTCGGTGCCGTGCAGCAGCCGGCCGACGTTCTTTCTGTGGAAGACGACCACTGCGGCGCAGGCCGCGGTGAGGAAGATCAGCACCGGGGCAGGCGCGCCGAAGACGAACGCGAGAAGGGGCATGGCGACGCAGCTCGAGAGCGACGCGATGCTCGAATAGCGGGTGGCGACGAAGAGCGTGCACCAGATCGCGGCGACGCACAGCGCAGCGAGCGGCGCGACGGCGAGCGCCGCGCCGAGGCCGGTGGCGACCGCCTTGCCGCCGCGGGCGAAGCCCAGGAAGAGCGGCCGGTAGTGCCCGACCATGGCCGCGGCGCCCGCGACCACGGCCCCGAGCGACCCGGCCACCGCGAGCCCGACGAGCGCCGCGGCGGTGCCCTTGCCGATGTCGAGCAACGCGACCGCGATCGCAAAACGGGTGCCGACCGCCCGCGCCACGTTGGCCGCCCCCATGTTCCCGCTGCCGTGCTGGCGGATGTCCACGCCCTTCGCCCAGCGCGGCAGCCAGTATCCCCACGGGATACTCCCGATCAGATAGCCGACCGCGATGAGAAGGAGGAGGTTCACCAGGGGGTGGCGCTGGGCGAGCGCGGTGCCAATGTTACCGGTCGGGGCGGGCTGCGCCGGGGGCGAGCGTCAGGTCGTACTGGAGAGTGTGGTACGGCTCGTCCATCGCCGTCCCGTCGGGGGCCCGGCCGGGAGGGTGCAGCGGGAAGGGCGCGATCAGCGACCGCTTGACCCCGAACACCGCGTCGCCTTCCAGGTGCTCGTCGCCGGCGGCGAATACGTGCGTGGTCAGCGTCTCGCATCCGGGGGCGGCGACGCGGAAGTGGACGTGGGCCGGGCGCATCGGGTCGCGCCCGCCCGCGCGCAGCAGCTCGCCGGCCGAGCCGTCGCTGGGGATGGGGTAGGCAACCGGAAGCACCGACCAGAACCAGAACCGGCCGTCCGCCTCGCTGCGCAGCCGGCCCCGCCCGCGGGGGGAGTCGAGGTCGTCGTACTGCACGTCGTAGAGGCCGTGGTCGTCGGCCTGCCAGACGTCGATCACGGCCCCGGCGACCGGTGTGCCGTCGGTGCGCAGGACGCGGCCACGCATCAGGCACGGACGGCCCGGCGCCCCGGCGGCGAGGTCGGCGCCGTTTGCGAGCTCGGGCGCGCCCTCGACGAAGAACGGCCCGAAGACGGTCGACTCGGTGGCGCCGTCGCGGGCGGGGTGGTTGATGCCGATCACGAGCATCGAGACGCCGAGCACGTCCGACAGGAGCACCCACTCCTGCCGAGTGTCCGTGGTGATGTGGCCGGCGCGGGTGAGGAAGTCGATCCCGGCGAACCACTCCGCCTCGGTCGGCGCGACCTCTCCGACGAACGCGTGCAGGTGGCGAACGAGGCTCTCGGCGATCTGCCTGGCGCGCGCAGTCGGGGCGCCGGCGAAGCTCGCGACCACCGCCTCCGTCAGCGCTGCGTCGGCCAGGTCGGGGCGCGGCGGGGTTCCGCTCATCGTGGAGCCACCATACCCGCCTGCGGCTACGATCGACCGCGAAGCGACCAGGAGGACACATGCCCCCGCGCACGCGCCCACCCTTCCGCGCCGATCACGTCGGCAGCCTGCTGCGCCCGCCCCGCCTGCTGCAGGCGCGCGCCGACCACGCCGAGGGCCGGATCTCGGCGGCCGACCTGCGCGCGGTCGAGGACGAGTCCATCCGCGACGCCGTCGCCATGCAGCGCGACGTGGGGCTTCGGAGCGCCACAGACGGCGAGTTCCGGCGGGCGTCATGGCACATGGACTACATCTATCAGCTCGGCGGGATCTCGCAGGTCGATGGCGAGCGCATCCACGTCAAGTTCCGGGACGACGAGGGTGAGTACGACTTCGCGCCTCCGGCGATGCGCGTCGACGGGCGGGTGCGGATCGAGCAGACCATCTTCGGCGACGCCTTCAGGTTCCTGCGCGACACCGTCTCGGGCGCGACTCCCAAGCTGACGATCCCCTCTCCGAGCATGGTGCACTATCGCGGCGGCAACTCCGCGATCGACCCCGCCGTGTACCCCGATCTGGACGCGTTCTGGACCGACCTCGCGGCGGCCTACGCCGACGAGGTGGCGCGTCTGAGCGCGCTCGGATGTACCTATCTGCAGCTCGACGACACGAGCCTCGCCTACGTCAACGATCCCGCCCAGCGTGAGCACATCGTGGCGATCGGGGGCGACCCGGAGCACCTCCACGAGATCTACATCCGCAACATCAACCACGCCCTCGCCGGCCGCCCCGACGGCCTCGCGGTCACGACCCACATGTGCCGGGGCAACGCCCAGTCGATGTGGGCGGCCGAGGGATCCTACGACTTCGTCGCCGAGGCGCTCTTCTCCGAGCTCGCGGTGGACGGCTTCTTCCTCGAGTACGACGACGCCCGCTCCGGAGGCTTCGAGCCGCTGCGGTTCGTCCCTCCGGGTAAGTGCGTGGTGCTCGGCCTCGTCACAACCAAGCGCCCGCTGCTCGAGGGGAAGGATGTGCTCAAGCGCCGGATCGAGCAGGCGGCCCGCTACGTCGACATCGACCAGCTGTGCCTCTCGCCCCAGTGCGGGTTCTCGTCCACCGTCGAGGGCAACCGGCTCACGATCGCCGAGCAGGCCGCCAAGCTGCGGCTGGTGGTCGAGACCGCCGAGGAGGTGTGGGGGACAGCGTAAACGGTCGGCGGCTATCCCACCGGCTTGCGCATGTGCACCAGCCGGTGCGTGCCCGACGGCGTGCGGTGCGTCTCGACGTAGCCGTGGCGGGTGTACAGGCGCAGGTTGCGGTGGCTGCGGTCGCCCGTGAAGAGCACGAGCGCGGTCACGCCGGGCCGGGCGTGCCGCTCGACCTCGACGAGCAGACGGGTGCCAAGCCCTTCGCCCTGGCGATCGGGGGCGACGGCGAGCCGGGCTACCTCGGCGCTCCCCGGCGCGGCCGGGTCGTGGCGCAGGCGCACGGTCGCGATCAGCCGGCCGCGGTCGCGGATCCCGAGCGCCGACACGTCGGCCGAGGCGAGCTCGGCGCGCAGCTCGGGCAGCGTCTGGCGCAGCGGCGGCAGGCCGGGGTCGGCGTGCGCCTGGGCCTCGGTCACGTATGCGGCCCGCTGCAGGGTCAGGATCTCGCCGGCATCCTCGCCGCCGAGCATGATGATGGGGAGCGCGGGCCTCGCGTCCACGGCCGGGGATCCTATCGACGGCCGCGGCGGTAGACTGGGCGTGAGAGTGTAAGAAGTGCCTAACACAAGGAGGACGACGTGTCGAACGGCGTTGGCAGCGGCACTCGCGAGGATCCCTGGGTGCTGCGCACCCCACCGGGGCAGTCCGAGTACCAGGCGTTCCGGGACGAGACGCTCGACCCACCGGCCCTCGTCGTGCAGGTGGGCAAGACGGAGCTGCGCTACCACCTGCGCTGCCTCGACGACCTGCACGCGATGCTCCTCTCCCACGGCGACTGGATGCCGCTCGGGAGCGCCGACGAGCAGAAGCCGGCCGCGGAGGGCACGGTGGAGGAATGGGCGCGGTCGGACAGCAACCCGACCGGCGGCTGGTACGGCCTCAAGCAGGGCCTGCGCGGCCGCTTCGCGAACTACGTGCCGCCCGTCATTGGAGGTGCTCGGCCGGGCCGAGGTCGAGCACCAGGCGCGCAACAACCGAATGCGGGCGCTCGGGGACGGATGACGCGATCCGGCGCCACCCGTTTGTGTGACGCCGCAAATACCCCGAAATGGGGATGGAACACCCCCTCGGACTACGTAGGATGCGATCGCTGTGTGGGGTGGAAAACGGGCTCTTCGCCCCCCCCGTAAGGGGGGTGTGCGATGACGACCCTCCGGTTCGGCCGGACGGTCGGGCAGGGCAGGAAGGCGATCCTGTCCGTCGCAGCCGTGCCGCCGGGGATGATCGTGCTCGACCGCGATCTGCGGATCGTCTCGGTGCAGGCGGCGGCGCCGCTCGGCCGGGTCGGCACGGGCAGCGTGGGCGCGCTGCTCGCCGCGGTCGATCCCGATGTCGGCGGCGCGATCGCGCCCGGGGTCGCACGGGTGCTCGAGACGGGCGCCGCCGAGGCCGGGCTCGAGATCGCCGCGTCCACGGGCCGGCACGTCGTCAGCCTGTACCCGACCGCAGGGGCCGGATCCATGACGGTGATCTGCGTGTTCGCGGCCGCACCTGCGGCCGATGGGCGGCCCGGCGAGTCGGCCGCGATCGTGAACGCGGCCGGGGATGCGATCGTCTCGTTCGACCTCGAGGGCGTCATCTGCAGCTGGAACCCGGGCGCCGAGCGGCTCTATGGGTACGCGGACGCAGAGGCGATCGGACGGCCCATCGCGCTGGTCGAGCCGACGCTGCGGCCCGACCGCTGCGCCGAGCTCACCCGCCGGATCGCCGCCCGCCGGGGTGATCAGGGCCGCGAGACGGCGAGGTCGCGCAAGGATGGGTCGCGCATCGACGTGTGGGTGACCTCCGCGCCGGTGCGTGCCGCCGACGGCACCCTGGTGGGGATCGCCGAGATCGGCCGCGATGTCACAGGCCGGCGCCGCAACGAGCGGCGCACCGAACGGGCGCTGCGCGAGAGCGAGCGCCGCCGCCGGCAGGTGCTCGCCAGCATGCTGCACGCCGAGGAGGTCGAGCGCAGCCGGATCGCGACCGAGCTGCACGACGACACCGTTCAGGTGATGATCGCCTCGCTGATGGCGATGGACCGGGTCGCGCTGGTCGCCCAGAAGACCGGGTCGGCGCAGCTCGAGTCGGCGGTCTTGGTCGCCCGGGCGACGCTGGAGGAGGCCACCGACAGGACGCGGCGGCTGATGTTCGAGCTGCGGCCCGCCGTGCTCCTGCGCGACGGCCTCGTCGCCGCCGTGCGCGTGCTGGCGCAACAGGTCGGCAGGGAGACGGGGGCGAGCGCGCGCGTGCGGGGCGTGGTGGCCCGCCATGACCATTCGATCGAGGAGCTCGTGTACCGGTCGGTGCAGGAGGCGCTCGCCAACGTCCGCAAGCACGCAAAGCCCGCATCGATCGCGGTCACGCTCGACGAGCTCGGCGGCATGATCCGCGCCGAGATCTGCGACGACGGGCGGGGGTTCGACATCGTCGACGCCCGCTCCCGGCCGCAGTCAGCCCTGCATCTCGGCCTCGACGCCCTGCACGAACGGGTCGGGGCGGTGGGCGGCACGGTCGAGATCATCTCCTCGCGCGGCAAGGGCACATGCGTGCGCCTGAGCGTCCCGGTCGCCGGCTTCGACGTGGACACGCGCAGCGCCCGCCGCGCCGGGGTCGCGCTCGATGGCTGATCGGTCGGCCGTCAGTGATGCGTGAGTGAAAGTCGCATGTCCGCGCGATGCCATTTGGCATAGCAGACATATGTCATTTGCCGTCAGGCGCAACTCACGCAACACCGCGCGATTCCATACGCGTATTCGCGACTCCAGTTACATCTTCCTGTAAGGTTATACGACCCCCACAGGAGGAACAGACCGCATGCCCCGCAAAGCGACCATCGGCCCAGCCGTCTTCGAACGGGTGAACCAACTCGTCTCGGAAGGCAAGAGCCGAACCGAGGCATTCACCCAGATCGCACAAGAGCGCTCGAGTCGGCCCGGCACCATCGCCGCCAACTATTACCGCACCGCTCGCGCACAGCCGTCGGCAGGTGGCGCCCGCAGGCGGACGACCCGCACCCGCCGTGCATCCGCACCCCGCCGCCCCGCCGCCGCAGCGCCCGCGGCGGCCCCCGCCCGCGCGGCCGACGGCGACATCGGCGCGCTTGCAAATCAGATTAGCGATCTGGTGGCCCAGCTGGTGCGTCAGGTGCAGGAGCGCGACCAGCGCCTGCGCGAGCTGCTCGGTTAAGCGCCCGCAACGGCCGACCGACGTGCATCGATCCGTGGCGCATCGCCACGGGCGTTACACGTCGAGAAGGAACGGTGCCCGGCGGTCGGCCTTTTGGCGCTCTTAGGCGGCGACTGTGACAAGCGTGCCGTAATTCATCAACTGGTACGCCGTCCCCGCGGCTGCGTACGGCAACTCGACACAGCCCAGGCTCTGGGGCGACCCGTATGAGCCGCGCAGGAATCCGTGCACCGCGTCTCCGCCGTTGAAATAGCTCACCCACGGAACGCCCGTGTCGAAGTAGTGCGTCCCGTCCGGGTTCGTACCCTGCATCGTCGTCGATGTGTAGCGTAGGTACACCGGATACGTCCCAAGCGCCGTGGGCGCCTGGGGGATGCCGGTGTTGGCGGGCGAGACGAGCGGCGCCCGCCCGGTCTGGTAGATCGTGATCGTCTCCGGAGACCCCTCCCGCACGAGCACGTAGGTGTAGGGCGCCTCGGCAGCCGGGCGCGGCCCGACGAGCGCCTGCCATACGCGCCGGCCGGCGACCCCATCGATCGTCATCCCGTGATCCGCTTCGAATGCCATCACCGCGCCGCGGGTGATGGTCGAGTACACGCCCGGCTGCCACTGCGACGAGAGCTCCGGCGGGGCGTTGAACCGCCACCGGAAGCGTCCGTGGCGCGGCGCGAGCTCGAACGGCGGCTGCGTTCCGTATGCCTGGAACGAGACCGGCAGGTAGCCCCGTTTCGCGAGCAGCTGCTGCAGACGCAAGACGTTCGGGCCCTGCGCGCCCTCGCTGACGAGGTGAAAGTGCATGCGTGGATTGCCGACCCGGCGCGCCGGCGGGCTGCCATGGCCGCGATGGTGGCGATACACCACGAGCGCGTGGTGCGCCGGCCTGGTCGTGGCGGCCTTGGCGGGCGTGTTCGCCGAGCTCCTGGTCGCGGCGACGAACACGCCGGCGGCGACGGCCGCGAGCGCGACGAATCCGGTCAGCACGAGCAGGCGCCGCATCGGTCGCAGTGTACCGGCGAGATCCGACGCCGGAACCGTGCGGTACACATCGTTACCGCGCCGTGACGCGCTAGATATTCGGTCATGCCGGACCCGCCGCTCGATCCGCTCGCGGCCTCGTTCGGGCGCGTTGCCGCGGCGTACGACCTGGGCCGTCCGTCGTATCCGCCGGAGGGGCTCGCCTGGCTCGTGTCCGAGCTCCGGCTCGGCGCCGGGGCGACCGCGCTCGACCTCGCCGCCGGCACGGGCAAGCTCACCGCGGGGCTCGTGCCGCTCGTCCGTCACGTGATCGCGGTCGAGCCGGTGGCCGAGATGCGCCGCCTGCTCGCGGCGGGCCAGCCACGCGCCGAGGTGCTGGAGGGGACCGCCGAGGCGATCCCGCTCGCGGCGGGCACCGTCGACGCGGTGCTGGTGGCCGCCGCGTTTCACTGGTTCGACGCCGATGCCGCCCTGGCCGAGATCCACCGGGTGCTCCAGCCCGGCGGCGGCCTCGGCCTCCTGTGGAACCGCCCGGAGTGGGAGGGTGAGCCCTGGTACCCCGGCTTCGCGGACGTGCTCGAGCGCGCCCGCGCGAATCAGGACGATGCGCCGAACCGCTACGCCGCCGGCGAGTGGCGGGCCGCGCTCGAGCGCTCGACCCTGTTCGCGCCCGTGCGCAAGCGCGAGTTTCGCCACGTACACAGCGCGGACCGCGCGGAGTTCCTCGCCCGGGTGGCCTCATGGAGCGTCGTCGCCGTGCTGCCGGAGGACGGCCGCGCAGAGGTGCTCGCCGAGGTGGAGGCGCTGCTGGCCCGCCACCGGGTGACACAGCTCGACCTGCGCTATCGCACCGACGCGTACCGCGCCCGGGCCCACCCCGCCCCGGCCACGCGGTGACGGCCGGGGCCCGCGCTCACCAGTCGCTCTCGGTGTAGAACTGTGTCCACAGCCGCTCGGTGCCGGCCCGCACGCGGGCGATCTCGTCCTCGGTCAGGCGCCGCTTCCAGTTCGTCACGTGGGCGGCGCTGTCGCGGCGGACGGAGTCGGGCCGGCTCGCCTCCGCCGGGTTCGACGCGTCGGAGGTCGAGCGCACGAGCGCCTCGACGCCGTCGTCCCAGACGACGTTCATGTGGGCGAAGAGCTCCCGGAACCGCTCGACGGGCGCGCGTGAGAAGTCCTCGAGGCGCGTGAAGGCCCAGTCGGATCCGCGCCGCTCGCGGTGGCGCGCGATGGCCTCGGTCTGGACGTTCCAGAGCAGGATGGCCTGATCGACGATGTCGTGCTCGCGGGCCGAGTACTCCCGCAGCTGCTCCTCGTAGCCGCCCAGGAAGTCGCGCATCAGAAGCGGCTGGGCGAGCAGGTCGCCGAAGCGCTCGGTGTGGGGCCAGTGCAGCCGCTTGATGCTCGCGGCGAAGGCGCACGGGTGGCGCGTGATCAGGACGACGTCCATGTCGAAGCGGTCGGCCAGCCATTCGGCCGAGTACACGGCGATGGGATCCTTGTACAGAGGGGCGGCGCCGCGGCGGCGGTAGGCCTGCCACCGATACCAGTCGCGGGCCATCCGGCCGGCGTCCTTCGGCTTGCGCACCGATCGCAGCTCCGCGCCGGTGCGATAGTCGAAGGCGAGGGAGCGCTCGATCGCGGGGACGTACGCGTCGCAGTTCTCGGCGCACACGTACGGGAACCAGTGCGGCCAGCGCACGGCCAGGGTGCCGGGGCGGTGGAGCACGCTGAACGGCTCCCAGATGTAGCCGATCGGCGTCGGTGAGGCCGCCAGGATCTGGCCCACCCAGCCCGTTCCCGACCGGATCGCTCCAGACACCAGGATCGGCTTGCCCGCCGGTCGCCCGGCGGCTGCGCTCGGACGCTCCACTGCGTGCACTCTTGTCGCTCTCCCACGAGGTCGGTGGTCACTCGCCGCATCGTGGGCGAGCGGGCGCTCGCCCTCACCGAGTAGACCGCCTGCAACGTATCGCGTCAAGAGGCGCGGCCTGTCCAACGAAGCCCCAACCCTGGCCGCGACACGGAGCAGCCGGCCGCCTAGGGTGGCCTGATGCGCCGAGGTGTCCTGCTCGCCGTCGTGCTCGCCGCCCCCGCGGGAGCTCTTGCCCACGAGCTCCTGCGCTCTCCGCCGCCGATCGTCCCTGCCGCCGTACGCAGCGCGCCCGCGAGCACGACCGCGGCGCGGCCGGCCCCGAAGCGGGCGGCCGTGCTCGTCCCGGTCGTGCGCCGGCTGGGCAGCCTGCCGGCCCCGGTGCAGGACGCGGCCGTGGCCGCCCTCGGTGGGCGCGTGTATGCCTTCGGCGGCCTGGACGGCGCGCAGGCGTCGGTCGCGTCGGTGACGACCCTCGTCGGGGCGGGCGCCCACACCGGCGCGGCTCTGCCCGTTGCGATCCACGACGCCGCTGCGGCGGCCGTTGGCGGCCGCCTGTACGTGTTCGGCGGCGGCCAGGTGCAGAGCTACGCCGGGATCGGCCGGTTCGACCCGGGGAGCGGCCGCACCCGCCTGGTCGGCTCGCTGCCGACGCCGCTCTCGGATCTGGCCGTGGCGACGATCGGCGCAACGGCCTACATCGTCGGCGGCTATACGGGCTCGGTCTTCTCCGATCGGATCGTCGCCTTCACGGGCCGGCACGCGCGCACCGTCGGGCGGCTGCCGGAGGGGCTGCGCTACGCCGCCGTGGCCGCGGTCGGGAGCGACGTCGTGATCGCGGGCGGCCGTACGACGCAGGGGCCGTCGTCGGCCGTGTACCGGTTCGATCCCGCCCGCGGCGGCGTGACCCGGATCGGCCGCCTGCCGCAGCCCGTCATGCACGCCTCGGCCGGGGTGCTCGGCGGAACGATGTACGTCGTCGGCGGGATCGGCCCGGCCGGCGCGACGAGCGCCGTCGTCGCCGTGGCCGCCGACGGCCGCGCCCGGATCGCGGCGAGGCTGCCGCAGCCGCTCTCGGACGCCGGGGTCGTGACGCTGCCCGACCGGCTCGTGGTGGTGGGCGGCAACGACGGCACCGCGCCGGTTGCGGCGGTCGAGAGCATCGCGCTGCGGCAGCGGCGGGCTGCGCCGGCCGCCGCTGCGAGGGTGTCGAGGCGGCGCCGGTCCGCCGGGCTGCCCGCGCGCTTCCGCGGCGCGCTTCCCGGCGACCTCTTGATCGCCGACCGTGGCAACGACCGCATCCTCCTCGTCGACCCTTCGGGCCGGATCCTGTGGCGCTATCCGAGCCGGCCCGGGCAGGTGCATCTGCACTTCGACGACGACACGTTCTTCGGCGCCCACGGCAGCCGCATCATCTCCAACCAGGAGGAGGATCACAGCATCGTCCAGATCTCCTACCCGCAGGGGCGGATCGTCTGGAGCTACGGGCACCCCGGCGTGCGCGGGTCGGCGCCCGGGTATCTGAACACGCCGGACGACGCGTACCTGCTGCCGAACGGGCTCGTCACCGTCGCCGACGCCTACAACTGCCGGGTGCTCGAGATCCGCGGCCACCGGGTGGTGCGCAGCATTGGGGACGGCGTGTGCGCGCACAACCCGCCCCGAAGCCTCGGGGCCATCAATGGGGACACGCCGCTGCCCGGCGGCCATCTGCTGGTGAGTGAGATCAACGGGTCATACATCGACGAGTTCACCCTCGGCGGGCGGCTGGTGCGCACCTACCGCCCGCCGGTGAGCTATCCGTCGGATCCGCAGCTGACCCGCACCGGGAACATCATCCTGGCCGACTACGCCCGTCCGGGCGGCGTCGTGATCCTGTCGCGCCGCACCGGCGGGGTGCTCTGGAGCTACCGGCCGGCCTCCGGGCCCGGCATGCTCGACCATCCCAGCCTGGCGGCGATGCTCCCGAACGGCGATGTGATCGTCGGCGACGACTTCAACGACCGGATCGTCATCATCGACCCACACACCAAGCGGATCGTGTGGCAGTACGGGCACACGGCGGTCGGCGGCACCGGCCCCGGCTACCTGCACATCCCCGACGGGTTCGACTTCGTACCGGTCACGCGCGCCGGCAAGCCGAACCCGGCCGCGATCACCCACGGCCCCTGACGTCGCACCAAAAGCACCAACAGGGGGCAGACCCTATTGGTGCGTCCGGGTCAGCCGCAGCCGTCGGCCTTGGGCGAGTACGGGCCGTCGATCCCCGGCTTCGCCTGGAACGAGGCGTTGCAGCCGCAGGTCGAGGCCACGTTCGGGTTCTCGAAGCTGAACCCCGCGCCCATCAGCCCGTCTTGGTAGTCGATGATCGATCCCTGCAGGTAGGGCAGGCTGATCGGGTCGATGACCACCCGCACCCCGTGCGAGTCGATCTCGATGTCGTCGGCCTCGCGGTCGGTGTCGAACCCGATCGCGTACTGGAACCCCGAGCAGCCGCCGCCCTCGACGGCCAGGCGCAGCACCCGCGCCTCGGGATCCTCGGACGCGAGCGCCTTCACCCGCTCTGCGGCGATCTCGGTGAGGTTGACCATGCGCCAATTGTAGCCGCGACCGCCACTGGAGCGCGACCCCCTCATGCCGGCGGCCTGCGGCCGGTGAGGCGGTACGCCCACACGAGCGCCTCGGCGACGGCCGCGTACAGCTCGGGCGGCACGTGCTGGCCCAGCTCGAGGGTCTCGAGCGCCTGCACGAGCACCGTGTCCGAGCGGATCGGGACGCCGGCGGCGACGGCCGCCTCCAGGATCGCGTCGGCCACGTGCCCGCGGCCGCGGGCCACGAGCTCGGGCGAGTCGTGGCCGCTGCGGTAGCGCACGGCGGCGGCGCGGCGGGCCGGCGGGCGCTCAGGCGTAGCCATCGAACGCTCCTCCCGGCGGAGCGGGGGCCGCTTCGGAGTCGGACCGGCGCTGCACGGCGGCGGCGGCCGGCCGCCCCGTCGCCCGCTCGAGCGCCGCCACCAGGTCGGGCAGCCCGGTCTCGGCGAGGTCGGCCACGCGCCCGGCCGGCGC
>DASXOR010000120.1:0-8430 GCA_036494095.1 Gaiellales bacterium
CGGCTCGGTCACCGACCTGGTCGCGCAGGTCGGGCGCGAGACGAGCAAGGACGAGGTCAATGCCGCGTTTGCGGCCGCCGCCGACAAGGGCTCGCTGACCGGCATCCTCCGCTACAGCGAGGACCCGCTTGTGTCGAGCGACATCGTCGGCGACTCGTACAGCTCGGTCTTCGACTCGCCGCTGACCATGGTGAACGGGAACCTGGTCAAGGTCGTCTCCTGGTACGACAACGAGTGGGGATACTCGTGCCGGGTGGCCGATCTGATCCAGAAGGTGGCGTGAGGACCGTTCGTGACCTGCCCGTCGAGGGCGCGCGGGTGCTCGTGCGCGCCGACCTGAACGTGCCCCTCGATGGCACCCGGATCGCCGACGACTCCCGCATCCGGGCGGCGCTGCCGACGATCCGGTACCTGCGTGAGCGCTCGGCGGACGTGGTCGTCTGCTCGCACCTCGGGCGGCCCAACGGCGCGCCCGACCCGGCGCTGTCGCTGTGCCCCGTCGCCGGGCGGATGTCGGAGCTGCTGGGCGAGCCGGTGGCTTTCGGCGACGAGACGGGGCCGCTGCGGCTGCTCGAGAACCTGCGCTTCGACCCGCGCGAGACGAAGAACGACCCGGCGATGGCGGCCGAGCTGGCCGCCCTCGCCGACTTCTACGTGAACGACGCCTTCGGCTCCGCCCACCGCGCTCACGCGTCGACCGAGGCCGTGGCGCACCTGCTGCCGTGCGCCGCCGGGCTCCTGCTCGAGGCCGAGCTGAACGCCTTCCACCGCTTGCTCGACTCCCCGGCGCATCCGTTCGTCGTCGTGCTGGGCGGCGTCAAGGTGGCCGACAAGATCGGCGTGATCGACCGCTTCACCCAGCTCGCCGATGCGATCCTGATCGGCGGGGCGATGGCGTTCACCTTCCTGGCCGCGCGCGGCCTCGATGTGGGCGAGTCCCGCCACGAGGACGAGGCGGGGCAGGAGACGGCCCGCCAAGCGGTGGCCGACGCGGCGTCGCGCGGATGCGAGCTGGTGCTGCCGGCCGATGTCGTCGTCGCCGACCGGTTCGCCGCGGACGCCGATGTGCGCACGGTGGCCGTCGAGGCCATCCCGGCGGGCTGGATGGGGCTCGACATCGGCCCCGAGACGGTCGCGGGCTACGCCGCCCGCCTCGCGGGCGCGCGCACGATCTTCTGGAACGGGCCGATGGGCGTCTTCGAGCTTGCGCCGTTCGCGCGCGGCACGGTCGCCGTTGCCGAGGCGGTCGCGGCCTCGGAGGCCGTGTCGGTGGTCGGCGGCGGCGACTCCGTGGCGGCGGTGAACGTCGCCGGGGTGGCCGACCGGATCACGCACGTCTCGACCGGCGGCGGGGCCGCGCTCGAGCTGGTCGAGGGTCGCGTGCTGCCGGGCGTCGCGGCGCTCGAAGAGGCGGCGGCGTGAGCCGGCGGCCGTTTGTCGCCGGGAACTGGAAGATGTACAAGACCGCGGCCGAGGCGGTCGCCTTCCTCGAGGCGCTCGCGGGCCGCGTGCCCGAGGG
The DNA here is from genome assembly GCA_036494095.1 of Gaiellales bacterium. Lineage (GTDB taxonomy): Bacteria > Actinomycetota > Thermoleophilia > Gaiellales > JAICJC01 > JAICJC01. Next base: position 1,520 of record DASXOR010000120.1, read on the forward strand.
CGTCGACGTGGGGGTGTGCCCGGCGTTCACCGCGCTCCCCGACGCCGTCCGCGCCGCCGCGGGCACGGGCGTCGCGGTGTTCGCGCAGAACATGCACCAGGCCGAGGCCGGGGCGTTCACCGGCGAGGTGTCGGCCGGGATGCTGCTCGCGGCCGGCGTCGACGGTGTCCTCGTCGGCCACTCCGAGCGGCGCCAGCTCTTCGGCGAGACCGACGCGGGTGTGAACGCGAAGGCCGCCCGCGCGCACGCGGCCGGGCTGCGGGTGATCCTCGCGGTCGGCGAGACGGCCGAGGAGCGCGAGGCGGCGCTGACCGAGCTCGTGCTCGAGCGGCAGGTGCGCGCCGGCCTCGACGGCCTCACCGCCGAGCAGGTCGCGGCGACCACGATCGCCTACGAGCCGGTCTGGGCGATCGGAACCGGGCTCACGGCGACGCCGGCGATGGCCCAGGCCGCGCATGCCTTCATTCGCGGCCTGGTGGACGGGATGCGTGGCGTCGGCGAGCGCGTGCGGATCCAGTACGGCGGCAGCGTCAAGCCGGGGAACGCCGCCGAGCTGTTCGCCCAGCCCGACATCGACGGCGGGCTGATCGGCGGCGCGAGTCTCGAGCCCGACGACTTCGCCGCTGTTCTCGCCGCGGCGCTGGGATGACCGAGCCGCTGGTCTGCCTGGTGATCCTGGACGGGTGGGGGATCGCGCCGCCCGGGCCCGGAAACGCGGTCGAGCTCGCCTCGACGCCCGTCTTCGACGCCCTCGAGGCCGCGTATCCGCACACCCGCCTGGACGCGTCCGGCAAGGCCGTCGGCCTGCCCGAGGGGCAGATGGGCAACTCCGAGGTCGGCCATACCAACCTCGGCGCCGGACGGGTGGTGCGCCAGGACCTGGTGCGCATCGACGACGACCTCGAGTCGGGCGCGTTCTTCGCAAACCCCGTCCTCGTCGACGCCTGCCGGCGTGCCCGCGGCTCGGCCCTGCACCTGATGGGCCTGGTCTCCGACGGCGGTGTGCACAGCCACGTCCGCCACCTGCGCGGCCTGCTCGAGCTGGCCGCGCGGGAGCATGTCGAGCATGTGCACGTACACGCGTTCACCGACGGCCGCGACACTTCGCCCACCGGCGGCGCGGGCTACCTCGACGGCATCCCCGGCGTGGCGACCGTGTCCGGCCGCTACTACGCGATGGACCGCGATCGCCGCTTCGACCGCGTCAAGCGGGCCTACGACGCGATCGTGCACGGGGTCGGCGCGCGGGCGGACGACCCGGTGGCGGCGCTGCGCGAGCGCTACGCCGCCGGTGAGACCGACGAGTTCATCCAGCCGATGGTGATCGGCGACCCGGCGCAGGGGCGCATCGGCAAGGGCGACGTGGCGATCTTCTTCAACTTCCGGCCCGATCGCGCCCGCGAGCTCTCACGGGCGCTGATCGATCCCGGGTTCGCCGAGTTCGATCGCGGGCCGGAGCCGCCGCTGCCGTTCCTCGTGCAGATGACGGAGTACGCCGACGACATCCACGCGCCGGTGGCGTTCCCCGGCGAGTCGCTCAGGGACGTCTTGGCCTCGACGCTCGCGGCCGCCGGGATGGCCCAGGTGCACGGCGCCGAGACCGAGAAGTACGCCCATGTGACCTACTTCTTCGACGGCGGCTCGGAGCAGCGCCAGCCGGGGGAGGAGTGGGTGCTCGTCGACTCGCGCAGGGACGTGGCGACGTATGACCTCGCGCCGCAGATGAGCGCCGACGGCGTCGCCGAACGCTTCTGTGCCCGGCTCGCTGCCCCCGAGGTGCGCTTCGGCCTTGTGAACTTCGCCAACCCGGACATGGTCGGCCACACCGGCGTGATCCCCGCAGCGGTGGAGGCCGTGCACACGGCCGATCGCTGTCTTGCCCGGGTCGTCGAGACGGTCGACGCCCGCGGCGGTGTGTGCCTCGTGACCGCCGACCACGGCAACGCCGAGGTCATGCTGAACCCTGACGGCAGCCCCAACACGGCCCACACGACCAACCAGGTGCCGCTGATCGTGACCCGGCACGGGGTGGACCTGCGCGACGGCGGCCGGCTCGCGGACATCGCGCCGACGGTGCTCGCGCTGCTCGGCGTGGATCAGCCGCAGACGATGAACGGCACCTCGCTCGTCCTCTAGGGCCGCCCGTTGTGGAGGACGGTACGGGTGGACACCGGCACCGTGTGGGCGAATGTCTATACTCGCCAGTGGTTCTCGTAACCAACGCTTCACCACTTGGCCCTTCCGCAGCCCGATCCCAATGTGCTCCGACTCGCCCGCCGCGGCGATGAGCGCGCGTTCGCGCTCATCATGCGCCAGTACGAGACGCCGCTCTTCAACTACATCGCGCGCATCCTGGGCGGCGACCGGGCGCTGGCGGAGGACGTGTGCCAGGAGGTGTTTCTGCGCGTCTACCAGGCGCTGCCGGGCTTCGACGCCCGTTGCCAGTTCACAACCTGGTTGTTCCAGGTCGCCAAGCACCGCGTCGTCGACGAGCTGCGGGCCCGCGAGCGCCGGGGCCGGCCCACCATCGAGCTCAGCTCGGCGCCCCAGCTGCGCCTGTCGGTCGCGCCCGTGGAGCCGATCGAGAGCATGGAGGCCGTGTGGGAGGCGATTGCCCGGCTCAGCCTCGACCTGAAGATGGCGCTCCTGCTCCGAGACGTCGTGGGCCTCTCATACGCCGAGATCGCCGAGGCGCTCGAGACCACCCTGGCCACGGTCAAGTGGCGGATCTACAAGGCGCGCGAGACCGTGGTCGCCGAGCTCACGCGCGACGGGTACCACGTCGGCAGCGGTCGCCACGCCACCGTCGCCCGCGCGGCGACCTAGCGCCCCTCGGCCAGGCGGGCGCCGAGCCGGAGCGGGAGCCCGGCGTCGCGGATGGCCCGCTGGGCGGCGCGCACGTCGTAGTCGACCCGCCGCCAGTCGGCCGCGCCGGTCTCGAGCTCGACCGTGAGGTAGGCCGCCCGTGGGTCGCCGTCGCGGGGCTGGCCGACGGAGCCGGGGTTCAGCAGGAACGGGCCCGGGGCGGTCTCGAGCCGCGTGTCCGCCGGGGCCAGGCCCCCCAGGAACGTGTCGTTCGCGTATCCGTAGGCCAGCGGCACGTGGCTGTGGCCGACCAGGCTCAGGGCCGAGCCCTGGTGCTCGAGGCAGATCGCGGCCGTCCGGTCGTCGATGACGTACTCCCACACCGGGTCGCGGATGCTGCCGTGGTAGAGCTCGACGCCGTGCCGCTCGCCCTTCGGCTGGAGCTCCCGCAGCCGGCGCAGCTCGTCTGGGTCGAGCACGCCCATCGTCCACTCGACGGCGGTGCGGGCGTCCGACGAGAACGCGGCGATGTTGATCTCACCGGTCACCACCATGTCGTGGTTTCCGGCCAGGCAGACGTCGGCGTGGCCCAGCACGACCTCCATGCATCGGGCCGGCTCGGCGCCGTAGCCGGTCAGGTCACCGAGGCACCAGAGCTCGTCGGCGCCCTCGGCGTCGATGGCCGCGAGCACCGCTTCGAGCGCCGGCAGGTTGGCGTGCACGTCCGAGATGACCGCGACCTTCACCGGCGCAATCTACCGACCGCCGCCGGCGCGTGAACGGTGTGGGGCTACGCGCCTTCGGGACCGTCGAACTCGGGCAGGTCGCGGATGCCCTCTTTGGTCTGCCACTTCGAGTAGTTGTCGCCCATCGCGTCGATGAGCTCCTTCATGAAGCGGGGCGAGAGGTTCACGCGGGCGACGACCACACCGGGCACCTCCTCGTCCTCGACCTCGTGGTCGACGCGGGCGAACGTGACGGTGAACTCGTAGTCGGAATGGCTGACGTTCGCGAAGTTGGCGTACACCCCCGCCATGATCTCGGGCGAGAAGTGGATGTTCAGGTGGCGCTCGGAGGGCGCGTCGTCGTCCATGTCCGCACCCTACCAAGGTTACGATGGAGCCATGAGCGCGAGCGTCGTCGACGAGCTGGCTGCCGCGGTCGGGCGTGCGGTCGCAGCCGTGGGCGGCGATGGGGTGCCCATCCGGCTCGACCGGCCGGCCGATCCCGAGCATGGCGACTACGCGACGGCCGTCGCCCTCCAGCTGGCGAAGCCGCTGCGGGCGGCGCCGCGCGATATCGCCGCCCGCATCGCCGCCGCGCTCGACTCCGACCACCTGGCTTCGGTCGACGTCGCCGGCCCGGGCTTCCTCAACCTGCGCGTGTCGGCGGCCTGGTATCGACACGCTGTCGAGCGCATCCTGACGGAGGGGCCGCGGTACGGATCCGGCGCCGCCGCCACGCCGCAGCGGATCCAGGTCGAGTACGTCTCGGGCAACCCGACGGGCCCGGTCACGGTCGCGACCGCCCGCAACGCCGCCTACGGCGACAGCCTCGCGCGGCTGTTCGCGTTCGCCGGCCATGAGGTCGGCCGCGAGTACTACTTCAACGACGCCGGCCGCCAGATCGACCTGTTCGGTGAGTCGCTGCGGGCGCGGGCGCGCGGAGCCGAGCCCCCTGCCGACGGTTATCTGGGCGGGTACGTGGCGGAGGTCGCGGCCGAGGTCGGGCTCGACCCGGAGGCGGACGCGGCGACGTGGGCACGGGCGGGCACCGACGCGATGATGGCCCACATCCGCGCCACTCTCGCCCGCTTCCGCTGCTCGTTCGACAGCTGGTTCCTCGAGCGGTCGCTGTACGAGAGCGGGGCGGTGCAGCGCGCGATGGATCGCGTCCGCGCCGGCGGCCACGTGTACGAGCAGGACGGAGCGACGTGGCTGCGCTCGACGGCGCTCGGCGACGACAAGGACCGCGTGCTCGTGCGCTCGGACGGGACATACACGTACGTCGCGGGAGACCTCGCGTACATCGTCGACAAGCTCGAGCGGGGGTTCGACACGGCCATGTACGTCCTCGGGCCAGACCACCATGGCTACGTCGGCCGGCTCAAGGCGGCCGCGCAGGCCCTCGGCTACGACCCCGACCGGATCGACGTCCAGATCTACCAGCTCGTGCGGCTGCGCGAGGGCAAGATGTCGAAGCGGGCCGGGCGCATCGTCACCCTCGACGACCTGCTCGACGCGATCGGCGTGGACGCCGCCCGCTACGCCCTGGTGCAGCGCGGGCACGACCAGCCCATCGACCTGGACATCGAGCTTCTGACCGCCCAGAACGCCGAGAACCCGGTCTACTACTGCCAGTACGCGCACGCGCGGATCGCGGCCATCCTGCGTAAGGCCGGCGGCGGCGAGGCCCGGCCGGACGAGGCCTGGACGCCCGAGCCCGCCGAGACGCAGCTGATCAAGGCGCTCGTGGAGTTCCCCGGTCTCGTCGCCGAGGCCGCCGAGCGGCGCGGCCCGCACCGGATCGCCGGGTACGCCCAGGAGACCGCCAAGGCGTTCCACCAGTTCTACAAGCAGTGCCATGTGATCGGCGCGGAGCCGGCCGTCGAGCGCGGCCGCCTGGCGCTCTGCCGGGCGACGGCGCAGGTGATGGCGACGTCGCTCGATCTGGTCGGAGTGGAGGCCCCCGAGTCGATGTGACGAGCGCGGGCGCTGCTACCCTGACCCGGTGGCGAACCTGCCCACGGCACCAACGGTCTACGAGGTCGAGGAGCTCGAGGAGATCCTCGCCGGCGACGACGCCGGCACCGACGAAGGCGACTGGTACGCGATCCACACCGACCCGTGGCCGTGCCCGGCCTGCGGCGAGGAGTTCGCGTACGTGACCGCGTGCCACCACGTCATCGTCACCCCGGATCGCGACGACCTGATCGATCACGCCGCCCGGGCCGCTCAGGTGGGGCGCAATCCCCGGATCGTGCTCTACGACGACACCTTGCCGACCATGACACTGTTCCAGTGGCGGGCGCTCGGCCGGCCGGTGCATGGGGTCAAGAAGGTGAGCTGAGCCGCTGCTCGACCTCGGCCCGCCGCGGCATGGCGGGACGGCGTTGCGCTCGTTCGGGGCATCACGCGCTGCACGGACGTGGAGGGTGGCGCCCGTGCAGCGCGGATCGGCCGCGCGCTAGTAGCCGGCGCCTCCGCCACCCCCGCCGCCCCCACCTGTCAGGTAGACGAGCGCGATGACGGCCACAAGGGCGATGGCGCCGACGATGATCCACAGGCCGCGATGGCCCGAATCGGATGTGGTGTTGTGTTCCATATCGGGTAGTACGGATCATCCGGCCGGGCGGATGCCCCGGCGTGACGGAATGCACATACCGTCCTCCGGTCTCCTGGGCGCACCAGGCCGTTGGGGCCGGTACGCGCGTCACAGACAACCTCGCCGCCCACAAGGCGTACATGCGGCGGCGCCGGGGTGCCGACGGCACGCAAGCCAAGTACGCGTCGCACCTGGCCTATTTCGAGCGCTGGGCTCGCGGTCGCGAGGCCGACACGATTTCCGCCGATGAGATCGAGAATGTGTACCTCGACTTGTGTGAAGACCCAGTTCGGGGCGGCCCAGATCGAGCGGCGTGGTGAGCCGGGGCGGGCCATCGACCGGCCGTGAACACGCTCCGTCTGCAGGACTCGAAGACCGCGCCGCATCCCGATCCTGCCCGAGCTGCGTCCCGTGCTCGTCGACTGGACGGAGTACCAGCTCGGACGAGGGCTCCACCAGCCCCACCAGTAACGGCCGGCCCATGGACGACTTCCAGCCGGCATCACGCCCAGCATGGGCAGCGTCGGTGACGCGCTCGACAACGCCATGTGCGAAAGCCTGATCGGCACCATGAAAATCGAACTCCTCAACCGCCAGGTATGGAAGACGATCGACGGCGTCTCCACGGCCGTCTTCGAGTGGATCGAAGCGTGGTACAACCGACGCCGGCGCCCGACGCCACTCCGCGCTCGGCTACATCTCACCGCTCGAATACGAGGACCAGCATCACGACGGCATCACCCCATGACCACAGGGCGACCACCACGGGCGCTCACGCGCCC
>DASXOR010000121.1:0-3280 GCA_036494095.1 Gaiellales bacterium
CGACGTGAACAACGCCTGGAAGAACGTGATCGGGCTCGTCGCCGCCGGTGTCGCGGTCGGCCTGATCGTCGCGATCATCCTGGCGACCTACGTCGCCCGCCGCATCACCCAGCCGCTGCGCGTGCTGGGCAGCGCGGCCGACAAAGTCGCCCGCGGCGACCTCGACGTGAACGTGATCAGCAGGCGCACGTCCGACGACGAGCTCGGCCAGCTCGCCACCCGCTTCCAGGGCATGGTCGACCGCCTGCGCGAGGTGGACGAGCTCGAGCGCAACTTCCTGATGCGCGTCACCCACGAGCTGCGCACGCCGCTCACGGCCATCTCGGGGCATGTCCAGGCGCTCGCGGAGGGGGTGGTCGGCCCCGACGACCTGGACGAGTCGCTGACCGCGGTGAACGAGGAGGTGCGCCGGCTCGACCGGCTGGTCGGCGACCTGCTCGACCTGACGCGACTCGAGGCGCACCAGTTCCGGGTTGTGAGCGAGGAGGTGGGGCTGGCGGCGCTGCTCGAGCGGGCGGCGGCCTCGTTCCGCGAGAAGGCCCGCACGAACGACGTGATCTTCCACACGCCGGTCGACGAGGCCCCGACGATCATCACCGACGGCGACCGCGTGCTCCAGATCGTGAACAACCTGCTCGACAACGCGTTTCGCTGGACGCCTCGCGGGGGGACCGTCCAGCTGGGCTGCAACAGCTCGAACGGCGTCGCGGCGATCTCGGTCTCCGACACGGGCCGCGGCATCTCGCCGGCCGAGCGCGAGGCCGTGTTCCACCCCTTCTACAGCCGCCGCGGCGAGGGGGGGACGGGCCTCGGCCTCTCGATCGCCCGCGAGCTGGCGACGGCGCTCGGCGGCCGCCTGTCTGTCGAGAGCGAGCCCGGTCAGGGGTCGACGTTCACGCTGTCACTGCCGCGCAAGCGGCGCAGGCGGGCGAAATGAGGATCCGCCTCTGCGACACCGAGCAGGACGTCTCCGGGATCAACGTCGAGCTCGTGATCATTGCCGAGCCGTTCGCCGAGTCGGTGCCGTATTCGCTCACGCTGCACGCGGGCGGTAACGCCGTGGCGCATGTGCCCGACGCCGCACTGACACCGGCCGAGCTGTTCGCCCTCGGCCACGCGCTGCTCGACGCGGCCGCCGACGGATTCGGCCACTTCGTCCCCGCCGACGAGGTCTTCGGGCTCGATCTGGCCCCGCCGAGCGTACCCCGGGCGATCGACGAGGTGGGCCTGGCGGTATGGGTCGATGCCGGGCGGGCGCAGACGCAGAGCCCGACCCGCAGCGGCGTCGCCGTGCAGCTGGTCGTGGATGCGCCGGCGCTGGCCGCCGTGGCCGAGGCAGTGTGCGACCAGGCCGCGCGCGTGCTCAGCCGCTGAGCCGCGCCTCCGCCGCCGCCCGGAACGCGGCCAGATCGGCGTCGGCGTAGAGCACGAACACGAGCCGGCGCACGTGCGCCGAGGCCTGGGCGGCCGCGAGTGCCGCCGGCACGGCGACAGCCGCCGCCAGATCGACCGGGTAGCCGTAGACGCCCGTCGAGATGGCCGGGAACGCCACCGACTCGCAGCCGAGCTCCGAGGCCACCTCCACGGCGCGCCGGTAGGCCGATGCGAGCAGCTGGCCCTCGCCCGCGCCGCCGCCGTGCCACACCGGGCCGACGGCATGGATCACGAAGCGCGCCGGCAGACGGCCGGCCCCCGTCGCCCGGGCGTCACCCGTCGGGCAGCCGCCGAGCGCGCGGCACTCCTCCATGATCGCCGGACCCCCGGCGCGGTGGATCGCGCCGTCGACGCCGCCGCCGCCGCGCAGGCCGGTGTTCGCCGCGTTCACGATCGCGTCGGCCGCGATCGTCGTGATGTCACCCTGCACCAGCTCCAGGCGCACGTTCATCGGCGTTCACGATAGCGTCAGGCGAAAAGGGGGTTGAGATGGATCTTCGTTCGATGCAGGAGCCGTTGAAGGCCGGCTACCGGGCCGACCCCGGGAGCAGCAGGGTCACCCTTAAGGCCACAGGCGGCCAGGGCGACGGCCCGATCGCGTGCTCGGTCGACCTCGGCCGCGCCGTGTACGCCGCCCAGGCCCACGCCGGCGTGGGGGGCGCTGGCACCGGCGCATGCTCGGGCGACCTGCTGCTCGGCGCCCTGGCCGCGTGCGCCCAGATCACCTGCCAGATGGTCGCGGCCGCGATGGGCCTGGACGTGGGGGAGATCGCAGTCACGGTCGAGGGCGACCTCGACCTGCGCGGCACGCTCGGCATCGACCGGGAGGCACCGGTCGGCTTCACCGGCATCCGGCTTGGCTTCGCGATCGACGCGCCCGGTGCAAGCGCGGAGCAGCTCGAAGGGCTGAAGCGGCGCACCGAGCGCTACTGCGTCGTCATGCAGACGCTCACCGACCCGCCGCCGGTCACCACCAGCTGGAGCTGACGGCCGGGCGGGGTACGATGGCGGCATGTGGGTCGTCGAGGCCATCATCGTCGGGCTGATCGTCGGCGCCATCGCCCGCCTGGTGGTGCCGGGTAAGCATCCGCGCGGCCTGGTCGTCACGGCGGTGGTCGGGATCGCCGGCTCGGTGATCGCCACCGTGGGCGGCAAGGCGGCCGGGGTGTACCACTCCGGCCAGTCGGCCGGCTTCCTGGCCTCGATCGTCGGCGCCGTCGTGCTGCTGCTCTGCCTGCAGGCCCTGAGCGACCGCGGAATCGCCCGCCGCTAGCGAGGAGATGCATGGCCGACAAGTTCACGCACGTGAACCTGGGGGACGTCCACGGTGCAGCCCCCGAGAACGGTTCGGCGAGGTGTGGGAGGCGCGCGTCGCGCGCAGCGCCCTGGCTGCCGAGCAGACCGGAATCTCCCTTTCCCGCCTCAAGCCCGGCAGGCGGTCGGCGTTCGCACACCGGCACGAGCATGCGAGCTCGTCGACGACCCGTGGATCGGGATGGCGCGACGGGCTCGGCGCTGCGGCGGACGGTATCGTTCCGGCTGTTGTGAACTCCAAGCGCTACCACGTCACGACCTTCGGCTGCCAGATGAACGTGCACGACTCCGAGCGGATCAAGGGCCTGCTCGAGTCGGTCGGGCTGGGGGAGGCCGACGCCGCGGACGACGCCGACTTCCTCGTGTTCAACACCTGCACGATCCGGGAGAAGGCCGACGATCGCCTGATCGCCCACCTGATGGATGCCCGCGCCGCCAAGCAGCGCGACCCCGGCAAGGTGATCGTGGTCGGCGGGTGCTGGTCGGAGTCGATGAAGGACGAGCTCTTCGAGCAGTTCCCGTTCGTCGACCT
>DASXOR010000122.1:0-6073 GCA_036494095.1 Gaiellales bacterium
GAGCGCAGGTGCAGCTTCACGAAGAAGCAGTCCTCGCCGGTGATGCGGTAGCACTCGACCACCTCGGGCGTGTCGGCCGCGATCTGCGGGATGCGGTGCAGCTCGCGGCTGTTGGGGCGGATGCGCACGATCGCGGCCAGGCCGAAGCCGAGCGCCCGCGGCTCGACGGCCGCGTGGTAGCCGGTGATCACGCCGGCGCGTTCGAGCCGGCCCATGCGCTCGCCCACCGCCGGGGCGGAGAGGCCGACCCGGCGGCCCAGCTCGGCGACCGAGATGCGGGCGTCCGCCTCGAGCTCGGCCAGCAGACGCCGGTTCGTCCGGTCGAGTATCGATTCGTAATCAGTCACCATGCAAATCCTTAGAATCTACGCCTATGGGGGCGATCTTATCATCGAACATCCCTGGCATATGCGGTTCAAACCATCGATACTTCATCTCACGATGGTTGGCTCCCGGTCGCTTCCCCCGCAGGGGTATTTCGTCGGCAGCGCGGTCTTCCACTACCTCGGGCCGGCATTCGCCGTGCTCCTCTTCGCCCACGTGGGCGTCCTCGGCGTGGCCTGGCTGCGGATCGCCACCGCCGCCGCGGTGTTCGCAGCCTGGAGACGGCCATGGCGCTGGTACGCCGGCCTCGCCCGGCCGGAGCGGCGCACGGTGGTCGCGCTGGGGATGACGCTGGCCGTCATGAACGTGTGCTTCTACCTGGCCATCGACCGCCTGGCGCTGGGCACGGTGGCGGCGATCGAGTTCCTCGGGCCGACCGTCGTCGCGGCCGCCGGGATGCGTACCCGCCGCAGCCAGCTCGCACTGCTCCTCGTCGTCCTCGGCGTCTATCTGGTCACCGGCGTGCGCCTGCACGGCCAGCCGATCGGGTTCGCGTTCGCCTTCGCGAACGCGGCGCTGTTCGCGGTCTACGTCGTGCTCGGCCACCGGGTCGCCCGGGCCGGGGCGGGCATCGACGCACTCGCAGCGGCCATGCTCGTCGCCGCCGTCGTGGTCTCGCCGATCGGAGGCGCGGCGGCGCTCCCGGCCCTGGCCGCTCCCGCCACGGTCGCGGCCGGGATCGGCGTGGGCATCACGTCATCGGTGGTCCCGTACGTGTGCGACCAGCTGGCGATGGCCCGGCTCGAGCGATCGGCGTACGCGCTCATGGTCTCGCTGCTGCCCGCCACCGCGGTCGCGGTCGGGGTGGTCGTGCTCGGCCAGGTGCCGTCGCCGCGCGACGGCGCCGGTGTGGCGCTCGTGATGGTCGGCGTGGCCGCCCACGGGGGGGCGGCTCAGACCGGTTGATCGGAGGCGACGCGCCGGCGCTCGGCGCAACCGGGGCAGAGATATTCCTCGTCGTCGCCGTCGACGGCCTGCCTGTCCCAGCGCTCCGGTGGAGACGCCGCGTCGCTCGCATGCTGCACGGCAACCGCTCCGCAGCCGCACCGATACACCGCGCACAGGTACGGGTACGGGGCGTCGATCAGCTCAAACGTCACTCCCATCACGAGGTATCGTCGCACCGGCGCCGCCGCCGGGCAAGCCCGCGCAGCATCGGTGAACCGATCGAGCGTCCCGAGCGAACCGGAGGTACTGGGCACGGGCACGCGTATGTCTCCAGATCGTTACGTGCCGCTAACGGGAATCGAACCAGGTTCTGGCACAATGGGAAGGCCGGAGATGCACGCCGACCGGCCCGAGTGCGATACTTCCGGCGCAATGGAGGTGCGGTGGAGCAGGTGCAAATGAAAGAGGATCTGACGGCGCTGCGGCAGCGCGTCGTGAGTGAGCTCGCCGCGATCGACGTGGTCGTCTGGCCGCGCCGCAAGCGCACCCGGCGGGAGCGCCTGTCGCGCTTCCTGCTGCATCGCGCGCGCCGTGCGCGCCGCATGATCCTCTAGCCAGGGGGGCGCGCGGTCAGCGCCGGGCGTTGACGAGCACCATCGCCCTGCCAAGACGCAGCTCGCCGTCGCGGCGAAGCGGCGCGAGCCGGTCGGCGAGTTCGGCGTGGAGCGACCGCTGCTCGTCCGGCGAGAGTGCGGCGGCGAGCCGAGAGAAGTGGCCGATCGTCGCCGTCAGGTACGCCCAATGGGCGGCCGCGTCCGGGGCGTGCAGCTCGTCCCGGACCACCCTCCCCTCCACGCCGGCGAACCCGGCGCGACGGTGAAGATCGACCAGCTCGTCGGCGTCGCCCAGCCTGTCGAACGCGTTCGCGAAGGCCGCTCGCTCGGGGCCGAGCGCCGCCGCCACGGCCGCGCGCGGCTCCCCGAACCACGGATTCTGATCGATCCGCGCCCATACCGCCGTCACGACGACGCCGCCCGGCCGCAGCACCCTGGCCGCCTCGCGCAGGGTCGCGACCGGATCGCGGGCGATCATGAGTGCAAGCCGGCTCGTCACCGCGGCGAAGGCGGCGTCGGCGAACGGCAGGGTCGCGTTCATGTCCGCCGCCACGAAGGTGGCGTCCACCCCGGCCCTCTCCGCCCCGTCGCGGGCGTCGGCCAGCCGCCCCGCGTGCGTGTCGACGCCCGTCGCCGCGGCGCCGGCGAGCGCCAGGGCGATCGTCACCCGGCCGCTGCCGCAGCCGAGGTCGAGCGCCGTCGCCGGGTTGGCGGCCGCCGCCACGATCTCGGTCACGCCGAAGCCGCGCCCGGCGGTGCCGGCGGGCCGATCCGGCTGCATCTTGCCTGCCATCGCGCCGGCGAGGATAGCGCGCCACATCTTCACCGTGCCGACACCGCATCTTCACCCCCGGCGGCCGTCCCACCGCGATCCTTCAGGTGACACACGGAAGGAGGATGATGTTCCTGATGTGGATCGCGGGGGTCTGGCTGGGGACGAACATCGCAGTCGTCGCGGTGCTGGTCGCGCTGGCGGAGCGCGGACAGCGGCGCGAGGCCGCGATACCCCCGGCCACGACAGCGGGCTAGCCGAAGCGCCGGCCCGGCCGATGCGGCGACGCGCGCCCGGCGGTGCCGGGCGCGTCCGAGGCGGACGCCCGTCCGCCCTCGCCGCGAAATCCCGGCTCGCCATCGCGCCTCGCGAGTGGCATGATCGGCCGCATGCCGTTCGCGCGCATCCTGGTCGCCATCGACGGGTCGCAGGGTGGCCGAAGGGCGCTCACGAAGGCGCTCGAGCTCGCCCGCCTCACCGGCGCGACCGTTACGGCGCTCACCATCGAGGGGCCGCTGCCGGCCTACGCCGCCACGGTCGGCGAGGTCGACGAGGTCAAGCGCCAGAAGGACGCCTTCTTCGCGACCGTGGCCGAGGAGGCGCGCGAGCAGGCCGAGCGCGCGGGCGTCACCGTCGAGGTCGAGGTGCGCGCCGGCCACGCGGCAGCGCTGATAACGGCCTACGCGCGCGACCACGCGTCCGATCTCGTCGTCGTCGGGCACCGGGGCCACTTCCTGGAGGACTACGTCCTCGGGTCGACCGCCGATCGGGTCGCCCACCACGCTCCCTGCCCCGTAATGATCGTCAAGTAGGCGATATCGTCTCCCACGTGCGCGCGCAGACACGGGTGGGCAGGCTCGGGCCGGCGCGGCGCGCCGAGCTTCTGATCATCGCAGCGGCCGTGTTCTGCGTGCTCACGGTCGCGGCGATGCTGGCCTATCCGGGCGGCGCCAAGTACGACCACGAAAGCGGCGGCTACCTGTTCTTCCAGAACTTCTTCAGCGACCTCGGGGCGACGAAGACGTACTCGGGCCGCGGCAACACGACCGCGCACGTGCTGTTCAGCATCGCCGCCGTGAGCGTCGGGCTCGCGATGATCGGCTTCGGCCCGACCTGGCGGGTGATCGCCGCCCGCCGCGGCGAGGGCCGCCCCTTCGGTGTGATCGCCCAGGTCGCGTGCATCGTGAGCGGCGCCGGCTTCATCGGAGTCGGCCTGACGCCGTGGGACCGGGTGCTCGACGCGCACAACCTCTTCGTCCAGGTCGCCTTCAGCGTCCTGCTGGTGTTCGTGCTCTGCCTGCTGGCGCTGCAGGCGCGCAACGCCTGGCCGCCGGCGTTCGTCGGCCTAAACGCCCTGCACCTGGTCGTGCTCGTCCTCTATGTACTCGCGCTCTTCGCCGGGCCAGGCCTCGCCACGAAGTCGGGGCTCGAGTTCCAGGTCGCGGCCCAGAAGATCATCGTGTACGTGTCGATCCTGAACCTGGGCGCGCAGGCGATCGGGGTCCGCCGCGAGGCCCGCGCTGATGGATCAGGTTGACCGCCCGCCCGGCTGAGGGCAGCGCTCGGCCCGGTACCGCTCGGCCCGCTCCCGCTCCTCCTCGGGCAGGAGGCCGCTCAGCTGGACGAGCAGGAGCTCGAGCTCGGGCAGCATCGAGCTGTGCGGGCAGCGCGCACGGAAGATGTCGATCATGCGGCCGTAATACCAGAGCTGGCTCGCGGCGCCCTGGCTGAAGACGACCCAGAACCCCGGGCCGCGCAGTCCGGCGTCGCGCACAGTGGCGCGGAGGTTGGAGAGCTTGTCGGCCATCGACACCCGCAGGAGCGCCGCCGCGAGATCGCCGTCGGCATCGGCGAGGTGGTCGAGGTGGGTGCACTTGCGCAGCCACCAGTCCGCCTTCCCGGTGCCCGGCTCGCGGATGGCGTCGCTGCATCCGCGGACGATCTCGGCCACCCGCTCGCCGAACCGGCGGCGGATGTCCTCCAGCCGGGCCGCCCCGCCCCGGTCCTCGACGGCGTCGTGGAGCATGGCCGCGATGGCCTCGTCCTCGTCCCCCCCGTCTTCGAGCACGAGCGCCGCGACGCCGAGCAGGTGCGCCATGTACGGCACCCCGCCGCTGCCCTTGCGCACATGATCGCCGTGCAGCACCGCCGCGTAGGAGACGGCCTCCTCGAACCGTTTGCCGAGCATGTGCGGGGGACGTTAGATCGGCACGCCGGTCGAAGCGCGCAGCACCAGCTGGGGAGGCGTGTCGACGACGACGTCCTTGGGCGGCTCGCCGCGCAGCTGGGCGATCAGCGCGTCGACCGCGGCCGCCCCGAGCTCCGCGAGCGGCATGCGGATCGTGGTCAGTGGTGCATCCAGGTAGTCCGCCAGCGGATCGTCGTCGCAGCCGATCACCGAGACGTCCGCCGGGATAGCGCGCCCGAGCCGGCGGGCGCCGGCGAACGCGCCCACCGCCTGACTGATGTTCGAGACGAACACGCCGGTGGGACGGTCGCGGCCACGCAGGAGCTGGGTCATCGCCCGGCTTCCGCCGGGCTCGTCGAAGGCCGCCGCCTCGACCCGAGGCGGATCGAGGCCGGCCGCGGCGACGGCCGCCGCGAAGCCCTGCATGCGCCGGTGCGCCGTGTCGAGCACGAGCGGGCCGGCGACCTGCCCGAGGCGGGTGTGACCGAGGCCGATCAGGTGGTCTGCGGCGGCGGCGCCCGCGTCCTCCTCGCGCATCGAGGCGTTGCAGCCGCTGCCGATGTGGCGGCGGTTCACGAATACGCATGGGACGATCCCCTCCGCGAATCGCTCCAGGATGGGATTGCCCGGGCGGGCACTCGCGATCAGCAGGCCGTCGATCCGGCCCTCGCCCACGAGTGACTCGTACGCCCGCTGGCCGCGCCCGCCGTCGGTGTCCTCGGCCAGCAGCACGACAAAGCCCTCCTCCCAGGCCCGGTCGAACGCGCCGCGGATGACGGCCGCGTAGACGGGGTTTCGCAGCGATGGGACGAGCAGGCCGAGCGCGCCCGTCGACGAGAGCTTGAGCCCGCGCGCGATCGCGTTCGGGCGGTAGTGCAGCCGGCGCGCGGTCTCGACTATGCGCTCCCGCGTCTCGGGCCGCACCGTCAGCGAGTCCGACTCGTTCAGCACCCGCGAGACGGTCGAGACGTGCACTCCCGACTCCCGGGCCACGTCCTCGAGGCGCACCGGCCGCGGGCGTTGACTCATGGCTACACATCCTAGTCAGCGGCAGCGGGTGCGATAACGTTTGCGCGAGATGGGCGCATGGCTGCTCACCGCCGCGTGAACGGGACGATCGACGACCTGCGCCGGCACGCCGGCCCCGACGTCGTCGTCCGCGCGCCGGCCGCCGCCGACCTCATCGACTCGACCGAGCCGCGCGGCCTGCGCGGGCACGCCGAGGCC
>DASXOR010000123.1:0-16848 GCA_036494095.1 Gaiellales bacterium
TCATGCCCGACCGCGTACGTGCCGACGAGGATGGGATGGATCACGAAGCACGGCAGGCGACGCGCGATCAGACCTGGACGTTCCTGACCAACCACGCCGCCGTCCTCGTCCTCATCGCCGACAACCCCGGGATCAGCATCGCCGCTCTGAGCAATGCTGCCGGGATCAGCACACGCGCCGCACAGATGATCGTCGCCGACCTGTGCCGGGCCGGGTACATCGCGCGGGAACGGGTCGGCCGCAGCAACCGGTACACCGTCGACCTGGCGCGGCCGCTGCGCCGGACTGGCTTCCGCGAGCGTGCCAACGTGACGGCGTTGCCCGGGATGACCGCTCCCACCGCCGCCCCCTGAACTGAAGGCATCGAGGCGGCGCGGGCCGGCGAGCACGGACGCGGCTTCGCGGTGGTCGCGCAGGAGGTCGGAGAGCTCGCCCACGCGGCCGGCGCCGCAGCCGAGCGCGTCCTCGAGCACATCCGCACCGTCAGCACCCAGAGCGCCGGCGTCGCCACGTCGATCGAGGCGACGAGCTCGGCGCTCGCGGCCGTCGACGAGTCGACCCGCCGGATCGAAGAGACCGTCAGTGCCCAGCGCGCCGCGACGAAGGCGAGCGAGACGACGCTCACCGCCGCCACCGAACGGCTGGTGCAGATCGCCGAGCGGCGCACGGCCCCGCGGGTCGCCCTGGACGCCTCCGTCCGAGCGGTGCTCCAGGCCGCCGGCACGGCCGTCCGTGTCGAGACGGCTGCGGTCGACGTCAGCATGGGCGGCGCACTGCTCGAGAATCGCCCCTGCCTGGGAGACGGGCCCTGGGCGCTCGAGCTGTACCTGGCAGGCGAAGCGCTGCCGTTGACGTGCACGGCCCCGCTCGCGCGCCGCACGCAGACCCAGTTCGGCATCGCGTTCGCCGAGGTCACCGACGCCGACCTCCTGCGCCTCGACACCGCCATCAGCAGGCGTCAGAAGCCCGGTCGCTAACCCCGGGCCTTACCTGGCAGCCACGCGGACGGACGCACGCGGCTCCGCGACCGGCTGCCGGAAGGCGACCGCGAGCCGGTTGAAGCCGTTGATCGAGATGATCGCGTGGGTGAGGGCGACGATCTCCTCCTCAGAGAACACCCGCGACAGGTCGGCGTACGCCGCCCCGGACGCGTGTGTCTCGGCGATCAGCGTCACTTCCTCGCACCAGCGCAGCGCCGCTCGCTCGCGCTCGGTGTAGCACGGCGCTTGCCGCCACACGGACAGCAGGTGCAGGCGGGTGTCGCCCTCGCCGCGGGATTGCGCGGCACGCACGTGCGTGTCAACGCAGTACGCGCAGCCGTTCAGCTGCGACGCGCGGATCTTCACGAGCTCGACCAGCCCGGGCTCGAGCGAGCTGTGGCGCACCTCCCGGGCAAGCGCCACCATCGCCTTCATCGCACCGGGCATCACATCTGCATACTGAGCGCGCATCGACCGCCTCCGTCGAGGTTGCTGTGGGATAGACCGGATCCCAGTATCGCCCCCACCGGCGTGCGCGCCATCGGGAGGCCTACTGAAATCCGCTGCGGGAAACTGCGTGTTCGCCTGCTGTGAAAGACTCCGGTCATGCCACGGCCCTATCACGTGGTCGACGTCTTCACGACGGTGCCGTACATGGGCAACCCCGTCGCCGTGGTGCTGGACGCCGAGGGGCTCACGTCCGGGCAGATGCAGCGGTTCGCGCACTGGACCAACCTCTCCGAGACCACCTTCGTCCTGCCGCCGCAGACCCCGGGGGCCGATTACCGCGTCCGCATCTTCACCCCGGTCGCCGAGCTTCCGTTCGCCGGCCATCCGACCCTGGGCACGTGCCACGCCTGGCTCGAGGCGGCCGGGCGGGCGGGCGGGGACGCACGGATCGTCCAGGAGTGCGCCGCCGGGCTCGTGCCGATCACGCGCACCGGCGATCGCCTGGCGTTCGCGGCGCCGCCCCTCGTGCGCTCGGGGCCGGTCGATGCCGCGGAGCTCGCCCACGTCGCCGCCACGGTGAACATCGATCCGGCCGCCATCGTGGCGGCCGAATGGGCCGACAACGGCCCGGGTTGGATCGCGATCCTGCTCTCCAGCGCCGAGGCTGTGCTCGCGGTTCGGCCGGGTGCGGTCGACCACGACGTCGGCCTCGTCGGGCCGCACCCGGCGGGCGCCCCCGAGGCGTTCGAGCTGCGCGCGTTCTTCCCCAAAGACGGGGCCACCGTCGAGGATCCCGTCACGGGCAGCCTGAACGCTTCGGTGGCCCAGTGGCTCGTGCGCACGGGCCGGGCGGCGCCGCCGTACGTCGCCAGCCAGGGAGCCGCGCTCGGGCGGGCGGGCCGGATCCACATCACCGCCGATGCCGGCGGCCAGATCTGGGTCGGCGGCGGCACGGTCACCTGCGTCAGCGGCGAGGTCGCTCTCTGACGTCGCCCGGGATCAGCTCGGCGGCGACCACCCCGGCGCAGATGTCGAGCATCCGCGCGCGGGTCATCCACGGGTCGGCGAGGACGAGGGACTTGCCCAGGCCGTCGATCAGCGCCGCAAGCCTGACGGCGAAATCGTGGGCATCGACCCCGGGCCGGAACTCACCCGCGGCCTGCCCCAGCTCGACGATGCCCGCGTAGGCGCTGATCCAGTGCTCCTCGAGCTCGCGGCGGTGGGCGTCGACGCTCGGATTGCGTGGCGAGCGAGCCCACACGTCGAGCCACAGCAGCCACTGGCTGTGGGGCTCTTCGGCAGGGTCGGACGGCATCCCGAGCTCGATCAGCCGCCGCAGCCGGGCGTGCGCGGTGGGCTCTGACTGGGCCTCGCGCAGGGCCCGTTCGAGGAAGCCGTCGTTCGCGAACCGGAGCGCCTCGATCAGGATCTCCTCGAGCGTCGCGAAGTAGTACATGACATTCCCCGGGCTCATACCCGCCCGGCCCGCGATGTCGAGCACCCGGGTGTCCGAGAGCCCCCGCTCGCAGATCGCCGCGATCGCGGCCTCGAGCACACGCGCGCGCCTGGCCGACGAGCGCCGTCCGGATCCGGCATCGGCGCCGGCGTCGATCACCGCACCGACGCCTCATCCCAGAGGAAGCCCGCCTGCGGGTTGTACAGGTAGCCGCGCAGACGCGCGGACACGAAGTCGACCAGCTTCGGGTTGAAGAGCGTGATGATCGGCGAGAGGTCGGTGACGTGAGCGTCGACCTGCGCCCACAGCTCGTTGGCCGCGGGGACATCGCTCTCGCCCAGTTGGAGGGCGTGGTTCATCTGGCCCTGCACGGCGCGATCGCAGAACTCGGAGATGTTCGGGCTCGCGTCGCTGCCGGGGCGGAAGTAGCCGCAGCCGAGCAACACGTTCAGGAAGTCGGAGGCCGCCGGATAGTCCTGAAACCACTGCGAGTAGCCCACCTGGATGTGGTTCTTCGACTGCTGGATGTACGGATACTGGATCGCGTTTGAGAGCAGCTTCGGGGTCGCGACGTAGCCGATCCGATTCAGGTCGTCGACGAACTGGAGCGTGATCGCCCTCCCGAGGGTGTCGTTGGTGCCGACCACGGCCACGTGCGCGCCCAGCGTCCCGGACCGCTTGACGAGCCGCCGCGCCTTCGCGAGGTCAGGCGCGGTCCACTTGCCGTCCGCGCTCGGATGAAGGGTGAACGGGCAGTACGGCTTGTAGCCGGGGAAGTTCGGCGGCAGCACCTGGCACGACGGCTGCGCCAGGGACGCGCCGCCGAAGATCTTCACGTACGTGCCGCGATCCACGGCGTAGTTGACCGCCTGCCGCGCCTCGAGGTTGTTCAACGGAGGCACCCTCACGTTGAGCGCCATGTAGTAGATGGCGGTCAGCGGGTTGATGTGTGCCTGCGCGCTGTATTTGGTGCCGATCTCGTTCAGACGGTCGGCGGGGGGCGCGTCCGCCATCCAGTCCGCCTGGCCGTTCTCGATCTCGGTCACCTCATCCTCGAGAGTGAGGCCGAACTTGAACGTGATCTGGTTCGGAGTCCCGGGCGGCTGCGCGGCCGTCGACCACACGTGGAAGTGCGGATTGCGCACCATGACGGCGCCGTTGTTCGGCTCGTAGGACTTCCACATGTAGGGGCCGGTGCCGGCGATCGGCGTGTTGCCCATGTCGTGCAGCGGCGTGTTCGCCGGAACGGCAACGGCGAACGGCAGCGCCAGCTTGTCCAGGAACTCGGGATCCGGCGCCGTCAGGTGGAACGTGAGCGTGCCCGTCGCGTCGTCGGCCACCACACCCTTCGTGACGTCGCACTGCGCCGCGGACTTCGCGCACTGCGTGCCGCCTACGATGCCCTGGTAGAAGCTGTTCGCAGGCCCCGGGACCGTGAACTGGCGCTTGAACACGGTGACGAAATCGCTCGGCCGGACGAGCGACCCGTCCGAATAGTGGATTCCCGGCCTGAGGTGGAAGGTGTACGTCTTGCCGCCGTCGGTCGGCGCCGGTACCGCGCTCGCCAGGTCCGGCACGACCTCGGTGCCTGCGACTCCGGCCGCGCGCCTGAAGCCGACCAGACCGTCGTCGACGTACTGCACCGACTGAAAGCCGAGCACCGTGTAGTTCTTGGCGGGGTCGAGAGTGCCCCAGCTCGAGTTCGAGAGCATCACCAGCGTCCCGCCCCGGTGTCCGGTGCCCGTGGGGCCCGAGCTCGTCCCCGACGACCCACCGCCGCAGCCGGCCAGAGCCGTCGCGGCCGTCGCCACTGCCAGGATCAGAACCGCGATGCGCCGCATGACACCTCCGAGAACAGCCGTTCTAGAACGGCGATTCTAGGACGATCTCGGGAGGCGGGTCAAGGGGTTGGGAGCGCGTTACCGTTCGGCGCATGGTGGTGACGGTCGCGGATGTCCGGTCGGTGGCGCTCGCGCTGCCGCGCACGACGGAGGCACTCGTGCGCGGCCGCGTCAAGTTCCGCGTCGGCCGCATCGTCTTCGTCGCGTTCTCGCGCGACGAGACGCTGATGGGCTTCGGGTTCCCGAAGGAGGAACGGGAGTGGCTGGTCGGCACCGAGCCCGAGAAGTTCCTCATGCCGGGCGAGGCCGACCTGCGGTTCAACTGGGTGGTCGTTCGGCTCGCGGCCATCGACGCCGCCGAGATGCGCGACCTCGTGATCGATGCGTGGAGCATGGTCGTGCCCAAGCGCGTCTCCGCTCCCTACCGGGAGTGAGCCGCAGACTCGCGCCGCGTGCACGCTCGCCGAGATCAGGGGCGCCAACGGTCACGCGACCACAACTGGTCTCATGATTCCCATCAAGTCTGGATCTTCCGCATGCACCAGTTCGGTGGCACGATGCCGGCATGCAATCGATCTGGAGCACCTCAGCCGCCCGCCGCCTCTTCGGCACCTCGATCGCCGCCCGCCTGCCGATGGTCATGCTGAGCATCGGGCTCATCGTGCACGCGCAGCGCCTGACCGGGTCGTTCGCCGCCGCCGGGCTGGTGGCCGCCGCCCTGGCCCTCGCCGAGGGCATCGGCGGCCCGCTGCTCGGACGCCTGGCCGACCGCCGCGGCCAGACCGTGGTCCTGCTCGCCGGCGCGGCCGTCGCCGGCTCGGCGCTCGCCGCCGTCGCCCTGCTTCCCGCCGGCGCCCCGGCCTGGCTGCTGCTCGCGCTCGCGACCGTCCTCGGGCTCGGCCTCCCGCCCGTCGCCGCATGCCTGCGCACGCTCCTGCCCGAGGTCATCTCGGGAGACGAGGCCGTGCGCAGGGCCTACGCCGCCGAGACGACCGCGAACGAGCTGACCTGGATCGCCGGCCCGCCGATCGTGCTCGTGCTCGGCGACCTCCTCTCGACCGGCGCGGCGCTTCTCATCGCCGGGATCATCCTCGTGGCGGCGACCGCCGCGTTCGCCCTCCAGCCCGCCTCACGGGCGTGGCGGCCGGCCGCGGCTGCAGACGTGCCGCGCGGAGGCTCGCTGCGAGCGCCCGCCATGCGCGCCCTCGTCCTCGTCCTGGTCGCGGTCGGCGTCGTCTTCGGCGCGGTCGAGGTCACCGTCGCAGCCGCCACCCAGATGCTCGGCAGCACCGCGAGCGCGGGCCCGCTGCTCGGCGTCTGGGGCGCGGGATCGGTCGCCGGCGGCATCGCCGCGGCCCGCTTCGGCGGCGGCGCCCGCACCGGCACCGGCCTGGCGCTGATCCTGGCGGCGATGGCCGCGAGCCACCTCGCCCTGGCGCCGGCCGCGCACAGCGTGGCGGGCATGGCGATCTGCCTGGCGCTCGCCGGGGCCACCATCGCCCCGACGCTTGCGACCGTCTACGCGATGGTCGAGCGATCGGCGCCCGCCGGCACGCTGACCGAGGCGTTTGCGTGGCTTAACACCGCCTCGGCGATCGGCACCTCGATCGGCGCCGCGGCCGCGGGCGCCGCAACCGATGCGGCCGGCCCCACCGCCGGGTTCGTGCTCGCGGGCGGCGCCGGAGCGGCCGCCGTGCTCATCGCCGTCCTGTGCGCGCGGATGCTGCCGGAGCGCAGCAGGCCGGCCGGCCTGCGACGGCACCCGGCCGCCATCGCGGAGGCCTCGCGCTGAGCCGCGATGGTAGGTTTGGCCTCGCGCCGCGGCACGACCAGGCGCAGACGGCAATGGACGAGGCCAGCCAGCCACTCGAGCTCCTGCTCTCGGTCACACGCGACGCTCCTGCGACCCTCGGCGCCCAGATCGAGGGGCAGCTGCGACGGGCGATCCGCGAGGGGACGCTGCACGCCGGAGCACGCGTGCCCTCGACGCGCGACCTCGCCCGCCAGGTCGGTGTGTCCCGCCGGATCGTGGTCGACGCCTACGCCCAACTCGCGGCCGAGGGCTACCTGAGCCTGCGCCAGGGCGCGCGCCCGCGCGTGTCGGAGGCCGCGGCGCTCGTCGGGCAGGCGCCTGGCCCGGCTGCGGCGGCCGCCCCGCCGCCCCGCTTCAACCTGCGCCCCAGTATCCCAGACGTCTCCCGATTCCCGCGCTCGGCCTGGCTGCGCTCGCTGCGGCATGCGCTCACGAGCATGACCGACGCCACCCTCGCCTACGGCGATGTCGCCGGCGTGGAGGAGCTGCGCGAGGTCCTGGCCGATTATCTCGGCCGCGTGCGCGGCGTCGTCGCCGACCCCGGTCACGTCGTCGTCACCTGCGGCTACACCCAGGGCCAGGACCTCGTCTGCCGGGCACTCGCGGCGGGGGGCGCCACCCGGATCGCGCTCGAGTCGCCGGGCGACCCCGAGCAGCACCGGGTGGCTGCCCGTGCCGGCCTCGAGCCGGTGCCCGTCGCGGTCGACGCTGACGGCATCCGCGTCGACGAGCTCGAGCGCGCCGGGGCGGACGCGGTCATCGTCACGCCCGCCCACCAGCACCCCACCGGCGTCGTCCTCTCCGCCGAGCGGCGTGCGGCGCTCCTGGCCTGGCTGCGCGAGCATGAGGCGATCGCGATCGAGGACGACTACGACGCCGAGTACCGCTACGACCGCGCCGCCATCGGCGCCCTCCAGGGCCTCGAGCCCGACCGCATCGTCTACGGCGGCTCCGCCAGCAAGACGCTTGCCCCGGCGCTTCGGCTCGGCTGGCTGGTCGTCCCGCCGGCGCTGCTCGCGGCGGTCACCGAGGGCAAGCTCCTCTCCGACCGAGGCACGGCCCGGGTCGAGCAGATCGCCTTCGCCGACTTCGTCGCCCGGGGAGAGCTCGACCGCCACCTGCGGCGCATGCGGGTCAGCTACCGCGAGCGCCGCGACGCGGTGGTCGCCGCGCTCGCGGACGAGCTGCCCGAGGCGGCCGTCCGCGGCATCGCCGCCGGGTTGCACGCAACCGTGGAGCTGCCAGAGTCAGACGACGAGCGCGCGATCCTCGCACAGACGCGCCTGCGCCGCATCGACCTCTGCACGATGGCCGACTACGGCATCCCCGCCGGCACCGGCCCCGCGACGCTCCTGCTCGGCTACGGGCAGACGCCCGAGCCGGCGATCCGCTCGGCCGTCCACGAGCTTGCCGAAGCCGTGCGCGCGGCCCGCGTGGACGCCTAGCCGGGTGCGCAGCGGGGACCTCCCGCTCCTGCGAGGTCCCCGCGCGCGTTGGGTGGGCTGACGCGGTTTTGGTGCTTCCCCTCCGGCGCCGCCCTCCGCGATCAGGCCGCCGCGCGCCGGCTGCGCTCGGCAAATGCCGCCACGCCGACGACCGAGGCTCCGACCGCGATCTTGCGCATGCGTGCACGCCGCCGCGCCCGTACGGCCGCCTTGCGGTAGGCGGCGCCGGCAGACCGCATCGTGCCGAGCGCGTCGATCAGGGCGCCCCGCTCTGCGGCCACGGCCAGAGGGGCGATCTTGCCGGCCCGCGCAACCCGCAAGAGCGTGCGCGTGCGGCGCGGATGTCGCGCAGCGGATGTCGTCATCTTAAGAGCCATCCGGGGATGGCGCCGGGCCTGCCGGAGTCCGATCTTCACGAGCGTGCGTCTCACGTCGTACCTCCGAATCTCGTTCGTTAAGGAAGGCCTTGCCCACCGCGCCGGGGTGGCAAACACCCGGCCGGCGGCGTTCGGGGTATCGTCAGCCGGCCCGCTCGAGCGAGACCGTGAACCGGCTGCCCTCGCCGAGCGTGCTCTCGACCTCGATCGCGCCCCGCATCGCATCGACCAGGCCGCGGACGATGTAGAGCCCCAGGCCGAGGCCGTCGCGACGGCCGGTGATGCCGGCCGCCTGTGTGAACGGCTCGAAGATGTGGGCCAGGAACTCCGGCTCGATGCCGCTCCCCGAGTCGGTCACCGCGATGCGCACGCGCTCGCCCTCCGCCGTCGCGGCGATCTCGACGCGAGCGCCCGCGGGTGAATGCTTGAAGCCGTTCGTGACGAGGTTGGAGATCACCTGCTCGAGCCGGGCTGCGTCGCCCACGACGACCGGCAGGTCGGATGCGACGGACAGTGCGATGGGCGATCCGGCCGCCTGGAACGACCCGGCGACATGGGCGATCACCGCGCCGACGTCGATCGCCGCCAGCTTCACCCGCAGGCCGCCCGACTCGATCCGGGTGGCATCGAGGAGATCGTCGATCAGGCCGCCCAGGCGCTGTCCCTGGTCGAGGATCTGCTCGAGCATCTCGGCCGCGCGCTCGGGCGTGAGCCGCGACGAGCGCCGGCTGAGCAGCTCGGCCAGGCCGAGGATCGCGGCCAGCGGCGTGCGCAGCTCGTGCGAGACGGCCGCCAGAAACGTGCTCTTCATGCGCGCGAGCTCGGACAGGCGCTCGACGGTCTGGCGCTCGCGGCCCAGCCGCTGGGCGTTCTGGATGGCGACGGCCGCCGACGCCGCAAGCGTGGTGAGGAACATCGGGTGCCGGCGGGTCGCGCCCCCGAGGACGAGCGCCCCGACGCGCCGGCCACCCGCCTCGAGCGAGACGATGTCCTCGGCCGCGACGATGTCGTCGCCGGGCCCGCCCTGCCCCGAGATCGCCGGGCGCGGCCATGCCCGCAGTCGCTCTGCGAGCGGCCGGTCGCCGATGCTCCCGCGCAGCCGCATGTCGCCCGCCTCGTCGTCGCCGCCAGTCAGGTACAGCCCGGCGTATGCGGCCTCGGTCACGTGTGAGGCCGTGCCCAGGCAGGCCTCGACGACCCGGTCGAGGTCGGACGACCCCGCGAGCGCCTCGGCCAGCCGCACGAGCGCCTGCAGCTCGCTCGTGCGATCGGCGACGCTCGCCTCGAGCCTCAAATTCGCCTGCCGGAGCTCCTCGACGAGCGTGCGGTTCTGCTTCCGCAGGCCGGTGTGCTCGAGCCCGATGCGCACGACCCGCACCAGCTCTGCCGGAGGCACCGGCTTCGTCAGGTAGCCGTCGAACTGCCATACGGCGGCGATGGCGTTCTCGAGGCTCGCGTAGCCGGTCACCAGCAGGACGGTCATGTCGCCGTCGTGCTGCTTGAGCGCGCTGCCGAGCTCGACGCCGCTCGAGTCGGGCAGCCGCTGGTCGACCAGCGCGACCTGGGGCGCGAGCTGCGGCTGCATGTTGCGCGCCGCCGCAGCCGAGGCCGCCCCCTCCGCCCGGATGCCCGTCGCGGCGAGGATCTCGACGGCCGTCTCGCGCATGGAGTCGTCGTCGTCGACGACAAGCACCGTGCCGGTGGCCACGCTGCGGCGGCCGGCCGCCATGTCGAGGACGGTGCTCACGCGGCAGCTCCGGTGGCCGAGGCCACCAGGCCGAGCAGCTGCGGCACCGGGAAGGGCTTGCTCAGCACGGCAAAGGCATTCGCGCGGTGCGCCTCCCGGATCTGGGCCTGGTTGGCGTACGCCGTCATCAGAATCACCGGGGGTGGCGGAGCGCCCACCTCACGCAGGACGGTGACGCCGTCGCGCCCGGGCATGCGGATGTCCATGACCACCACGCCGTAGTGGCCGCGCCTGATCGCATCGAGCGCCGCATCGCCGTCGGCCGCCTCCGTCACGACGTAGCCGCTGCCCTCGAGGATGTCGATCAGCGTCTCGCGCATGCCCAGCTCGTCGTCGGCGACCAGCACGTCGACCGCGCTCACGATCGCACCTCGACGGCAACCCGCTCGAGCGGGATCGAGATGACGAACGTCGTGCCGACGCCGAGCGTCGACTCGGCGGCGATCGTCCCGCCGTGCGCCTCGACAATCCGCTTCGTGACGGCCAGCCCCAGGCCGATGCCCTTGGCCTTGCGGGTGAAGAACGCGTCGAACACGTGGTTGGCCGTGTCCTCGTCCATCCCTGTCCCCGTGTCGGAGACGCGCAGCTCGAGGGCGCTCGCGCGGCGCTTGGCCTGGATCGTCACCACACCCTCGCCACTCATTGCCTGGTAGCTGTTGGTGAGCAGGTTCAGGAGCACCTGCCGTAGCTGCTGATGATCGGCGTGGATCGGCTCGATGCCGTCGAGGCCGATCTGGACGACGTCGACGCCGTCGGGGGGCGGCGCCACCGAGAGCGACTCCTCGACGAGGTCGGCCACATCCACCGGCTCGTCCAGCGGGTCGCGCGCACGCGCGAACTCGAGCAGGCTCTCGACGATCACGACGGCCACGCCGATCTCGCGGTCGGCCCGGTCGAGATGGCGGCCCAGCCGGGCCTGCTCGTCGTCCGCGAGGCCGGACCGGATCAGGTAGAGCGTGTTCGTCAGCACGCCGAGCGGATTGCGCAGCTCGTGGCCGACCGCCGCCGCCACCTGGCCGATGGCGGCCAGGCGCTCCTGGAACACGAGCCGGGCCTGCGTCTCGGAGAGGTCGCTCATGGAGCGTTCGAGCTCGGCCGTGCGCACGTCGACGAGCGCGAGCGCGTAGTCGCGGCGGCGCTGGAACACCACCATGACGCCGCTCGAGACGAGGGCGATGACGAGGCCGACCGCCAGGATCACCCAGGGGACGTCGTTTGCGAACGTGCCCACCAGCGGCTGGCGCGCGCCGGCGGCCAGCAGCCATTTGCGGCCGCCGACCGCGATCTCCTGGCGCGCGACCTGGCCGTGCAGCGGCGTCGTTTTCGCGGTCGCCAGCACGAGCTGGGACGGATCGGCACGTGGGGTCGCGTACAGCGCCACCGAGAGCTCGTCGAACGGGCGCTGCTGGGCGACCTGCCCCTGCGCGGCGGCGGCGGGGTCGATCGGGGACTGGAGATAGATCGCCGTCCCCGGCGCCGTCGCCGGCGGGCCGAGCGCGAAGCCGATCACGCGCGTCTGCCCGGATCCGAGCACGCGGGTCGAGACGACCTGCCCGCTCGTGAGGGCACGCTGCACCGCCGCTGCCCGCGCGCCCGTGAGGACGTCACCCGGCGCGATCGTGGGCAGCCCGGCGACGGCGGCGACGGTCAGCCGGGAGCCGGACCGGCGCACGAGGGCGATCGACTCGGTCCTTGCGATCGCGGTCTGCTGCCGAGCCTCGTGCAGGAACGCCTGGTCGGGCGCTGCTCCCAGCCGCGACGCCACGCCCAGAGCGCTCATCGTGGCGGGGATCTCGCCGACAGCGCTCTTGAGCAGGAGCCCGATCTCGCCCGTGCGCTCCCGTAGGATCCGGCCGTTCTGGTCGTCGACCGCCCGGCGCACGGTGAGGAACACACCAAACGCCACCACCACGAGCACGCCGAGCACGGCTGCCGGCAGCCACCGGCTCGCTCCGTCGCGCCGCGATGCACCGCGACCTTCCGCCCGATCGTCCGCCACGTCCGCCCAACCTCCTTCAGCTCGTGGCGCCGAGAAGTGCCACGTGCCGATCGCCGTACCGTCAGGGACGGCGTGCTGCCCTCGGAGCTGGAAACTCGTAAAGCACTTTACCCGCAAAGCGCCAGTTCTCAAACATCGACTGGCAGATCGTGGCGCTCGCAGCGACCGGGTTGGCTCTGCCTGCTCAGTTCGAGCCGCTGCTGCCCGGCCGCGCGCCGCGGGCGGCGCGCAGCACCGAGCGGATCGCCGTGGCGTGCCACTCGCCACCCGAGGCGCTGCGGACTCCGTCCCGGTTGAGAGCGGCGGCGATGGCGCGGTAGCTCTCACCGTCTGCCCGCATCGCCGTGATGCGGTTGACGAGGCTCTTTGGGACCGCGACCTCACGATCGCGGCTCGCGCTGCGCGCCGGGCGGGCGCGGGTCGGCGCCGGCCCCGTCGCCACCTTGCGCCACTCGGACCGGCGCGCCCCGACGAGCGCCCACGTGACGATCGCCCCCGCCTCGGTCGAGGAGTCGAACCGGCAGTCGACCGCGACCACGCGCCACCGCTCGTCGTGCGCGCGCGCTACCAGGTCGAGGACGTCGAGGCTGTTGCGCCCGAGGCGGGCGACCTCGGCGACGACGATCCCGTGAGCGGCCCCGCCCGCGATCGCCGACCGAGCGGCGCGCAGGCCGCCGCGGCGGGTGTTCTTCGCGTGGTCGGCCGCATCCTCGTACCACTCCGTCACCGTGACCCCGTAGCGGCCGCTCGCGGCCAGGATCGTGCGCCGCTGCTCGTCGATGCCGAGGCCGGACGCGACGGGGGGCGCGCGCACGTACCCCGCCAGTGGGTCGGCCTCGGCGTGGCTCGCCGTCCTCTTGCCGGGGGCCCCGTCGAGGTCGAGGCATTCCGCGATGCCGCGGAGGTAGCCCGCCACGTGCCCGGGCAGCGCCAGCCGGCCGACGATCGCGCGTAAAGCCGCCGCCGCCTCGCGCCGATCGCTCGGCGACGCGTTCGCGCCGATCGCCTCCGCGAGGGAATGCCCCGCCACCTGCCCACTGCCCATGCCCGCGGGTTACCCCGCGGGGGGCGGCTCCAAACCTGAGACTTCCGCGGGGCTGCCGACCCGCCGAATCGCCCGCCGCGGCGCGGCAATCGCAAAGAAGATGAGGCAGACGGCTACCAGGAATGCAACCGGCGAGAGCACCAGGATCTCGAACGTCGCCCGATCGCGCTCGAACCCTGCGGGGAGGGCGGCGTCCGGGTGCGAAGTGCCGATCGCGGGCCAGAGCAGGCTCACCGCCGCAAGCAGCGACCAGGCCGACGAGGTGAGCGAGATCAGCCACGCGCCCGCTGCCCCGCCCGGGGCGCGGAACGGCCGGTCGAGGCCTGGATGCGTGTAGCGCAGGCGCAGGTCGGGCCGACCCGCACCCCGGTCGACCGGAGCCTGGCGAGCCCGGCCTGGAGCGAGCCGACGCGGCGGCGGAAGCCCGGCTCGGCGACCGTCTGCGCCGCGGACGTGACGATCACGACGTCGAGCAGCGGCTGCTTGCGCCCCAGGCGCTGCTGGATGAGATCGAGCGCACGCTGCGACTCCGGCGTGCCCGTGAACGTCGACTGCGTCGTCAGCGCGCCGGAGAGGAGCGTCCCAGAGACGCCGGCGCTCACCGCCGCCGCCACCAGCCAGGCGCCCACCGTGCGCCGCGGGTGAAGGGCGCACCAGCGCGCCCAGCGGCCGGTCATGCCGACCGCCCGGCCGCCGCCGCTCCCCTCGGGCTGCACGCCGCGCGAACGCACGCACGCCCTGCTCGAACAGCCACACGATACCCGGCGCCGGAGCGCAGCTCCGGGCTACTTCCCCCGTGCCGCCTTCGAGCGCTGGCTCGACCGCTCCGACGCCGAGAGCACGGCCTTGCGCAGCCGCACCTCCGCGGGCGTCACCTCGACGCACTCGCCCTCCTGGATGTACTCGATCGCCTGGTCGAGGCTCATCCGGTGCGGCGGGTTCAGGCGCACGAGCACGTCGGCGTTGGAGCGCACGTTCGTCATCTGCTTGGCCTTCGTGATGTTGACGTCGAGGTCGCCGCTTCTGCTGTTCTCGCCGACGATCATGCCCTCGTAGACCTCCTCGCCCGAGTCGACGAAGAGCACTCCGCGGGCCTGCAGGTTCTGGATCGAGTACCCCGTCGCCGACCCGCGCCGGTCGGCGATCAGCGAGCCGTTCGGCCGGCTCCTGATCTCGCCCGCCCACGGTTGGTACTCCTCGAAGACGTGATGCAGCTGCCCCGTGCCGCGTGTCTCGGTCTGGAACTCGGAGCGGAAGCCGAGCAGGCCGCGGGCGGGGACGAGGTGCTCGAGCCGCACCCAGCCCGTGCCGTGGTTGGTCATGCTCTCCATCCGGCCCTTGCGCAGCGCGAGCGCCTGGATGACCACGCCCGAGTACTCCTCGGGCACGTCGATCGACACACGCTCGACCGGCTCCTGCAGCACCCCGGCGACGGAGCGCGTGACGACGCGGGGCTTGCCGATCGTGATCTCGTGGCCCTCGCGGCGCATCATCTCGGCCAGCACGGCGAACTGCATCTCGCCACGGCCCTGCACCTCCCACGTGTCCGGGCGCTCGGTGTCGAACACCCGCAGGCCCACGTTTCCGAGCAGCTCCCGGTCGAGCCGGTCCTTGATCATGCGCGCGGTCAGCTTCGTGCCGCTGCGCCCCGCGAGCGGGCTCGTGTTGATGGCGATCGTGACCGCGAGGCTGGGCTCGTCGACGACGATCAGGGGCAACGGCTGTGGGTCGTCGGGATCCGCGATCGTCTCGCCGATCATCACCTCGTCCAGGCCGGCGATCGCGATGATCTCGCCCGGCCCGACGCGCTCGGCCGGGACGCGATCGAGGCCCTCGGCCACCAGGAGCTCGGTCAGCCGCGTGCGGGTGACCGTCCCGTCCCTGCGGCACCAGGCGACCATCGCGCCGCGCGGGATCTCACCGTGGCGGACGCGGCAGAGCGCCAGCCGGCCGAGGTACGGCGAGGAGTCGAGGTTCGCGACCTGGGCCTGGAACGGGTGCGCTTCCGCGAAGGTCGGCGCGGGCATGTGCGAGACGATCAGGTCGAGCAGCGGCCTGATGTTCTGTCCCGCCTCCGCCGGGTCGAGCGTCGCCGTGCCGATCCGCGCGTTCGTGTAGACGATCGGGAAGTCGATCTGGGACTCGTCGGCGTCCTCGTCGAAGAAGAGCGCGTACACCTCGTCGACGACCTCGGCGATGCGGGCGTCGGGGCGGTCGATCTTGTTCACCACCAGGATCACCGGCAGCCGCGCCTGCAGCGCCTTTCGCAGCACGAACCGCGTCTGCGGCAGCGGCCCCTCGCTCGCGTCGACCAGGAGCAGCACGCCGTCGACCATCGAGAGGCCGCGCTCGACCTCGCCGCCGAAGTCGGCATGCCCGGGGGTGTCGATGATGTTGATCTTCGTCTCGCCGAAGCGCACGGCCGTGTTCTTGGCCAGGATCGTGATCCCGCGCTCGCGCTCGAGACCGGCGTCCATCACCCGGTCGACGGTCTGCTCGTGCGCGGCGAACGTTCCCGACTGGCGCAGGAGCGCGTCGACCAGTGTCGTCTTGCCGTGGTCGACGTGGGCGATGATGGCGATGTTGCGGATGTCGGCGCGCGCCTGCATGTGGCCCGCAGGGTAGGGGAGACCTGCGGGCGGCGACCTCACAGAACGAGCGCGAAGTGCCACTCGCGGCAGGGCGCGCCGCGGAACTCGGCGCTCGCCTCCGCCTCGAGGCTCATCCCCAGCCGCCGCAGCAGGCGGGCGCTCGCGAGGTTGCGGACATCGGTGATCGCGATCAGCCGGCGCACCCCCGTGTGCGCGCGCAGGCCGGCGATGAGCGTGCGTGCGGCCTCCTCGGCGAGCCCGCGGCCCTGCGCCCCGCGGGCGAGGGTGATGCCGAACTCGGCCTCGCGCCCGGCGGCCATCGTGACGAGGCCGATGTCCCCCAGAAGGTCGTCGCCGGCCGCGGCCGCGATCGCGATCTGCAGCCACTCCACCGGCAGCCCGAACGGCGCCTGCTGCATCTCGCTGAGGAACGCCAGCGCCGCGTCGTCGGTCACCGGATCCCAGCCCTGGTAGCGCCAGACCTCGGGGTCGTGGCGGTAGGCCTGAAACGCGGCCAGGTCGGCGGGGCGGAGCCTGCGCAGCGTCAGCCGCGGCGAAGTCCACGGCAGCGGATCGGGCAGGGGCGGCGGGCCGGTCACGATGGCCGCAGTATGCGTCGCGTACCCCGGGTGGGGCGCATTCGGCCAGTTCGGCGTAGGCGCGGTCACGGGTTTCTACGGAACTCGCGGACGGCGCCCACGGCCGGCCTCCGTCGCGCGGATGCGCAGCCGACTAACCGGCGTAGCAGCCCCCACGCATCGTTCGGGCGCCACCCAGCCGCCGAGGAGGCAGTTCGATGTCGATCATCCGGAATCTCTCGTTGCGCGCGCGCCACCAGCGAGTCGCAGGTGCTGTTCGAGCAGATCACCGCGTCGATCCAGGCGGTCACCGAGCGGACGAGCGAGATCTCGCAGGCGGCGTCCGAGATCGCAAGCGCCGCCGAGTCGTCGTCGGCGAGCACCGAGCAGGTGACCGCGTCCACCGAGCAGACGTCGGCGGCGGCGCACGAGATCGCCGCCAGCGCGGGCGAGCTCGCAAAAGACCGCCGAGGAGCTCTCGGCACTCACGGCGCACTTCACGATCTGAGCGCATTGCGCGCGAGAC
>DASXOR010000124.1:0-14247 GCA_036494095.1 Gaiellales bacterium
CTCGTCCTGGGCGGGCCGGACGGTGTGCGCGACCGGGCCAGCCTGAACATCGGCTGCGTACGCCTCTCGGAGCGCCACCTGCACACCGACCCGCCGACCGCGAACGAGCTCGAGACGCTGCGGGCCGAGGCTGCCGGCGCGCTGCCGGCGCGGCTCACCTCCGCGGCCCGCTCCCTGGTCGGGGTCGCCGGCACGGTGACGACGCTCGCCACCATCGACATGGGCCTCGAATGCGAGATCCCCGAGGTGATCGACGGCCACCGGCTGCCCGCGGCTGCGGCCGAGCGGCTCCTGGGCGAGCTGGCCGCGCTGCCGCTCGAGCAGCGCCGGCTCGTGCGCGGGCTCATGCCCGAGCGGGCGCCGACGATCGTGGCCGGCGCGGTGATCCTCACGGCCATCGTGGCGGCGACCGCCGCCGAGACGGTGGTGGTGTCGGAGCGCGACATCTTGCACGGCGCCGCGCTGGCCGCATTCGATCTGTAAAGAAGCGGGCACAAAGAGTCGCGCAAACGCCCGGATGCGGCTACGCTCGCGGCGAAATCCGCCGCCGACCACCGCACAAAGGAGCGTGAGTCGTCATGAGCGAAGGGCAGCGCCAGATCCAGCGGTACGGATGGAAACCGAGCCTTCCCGACCATCGCGACCTGCTCGCCGACACCACCGGGCTCACGCCGTTGCCGGAAGTGGACCCGCGCGGCGAGATGCCGGAGGTGTATGACCAGGGCCAGCTGGGCAGCTGCACCGCAAACGCGGTCGGAGCCGCCCTCGAGTACGACGGCATGCTCGACGGGGCCGCGCCCGTTGCGCCCAGCCGGCTCTTCATCTACTACTGCGAGCGCTCGATCGAAGGTTCGCTCGACAAGGGCGACACCGGCGCCTTCGGGCGCGACGGCTTCAAGGCCGCCAAGCGCTACGGCACCCCGCCCGAGACTGACTGGCCCTACGACACCAGCAAGTACGCCGACGACCCGCCCCAATCGGCCTGGGACGACGCGGCCGCACACAAACTGACCAAGTCCTACAAGTCCGTGCCGCGCTCGGTGAACCAGTTCAAGTCGGTGATGTCGAACAAGCAGACGATCGCGTTCGGCTTCTCGGTGTACGACTCGTTCGAGTCGGCCGACGTCGCGAAGACCGGCATCGTCCCCATGCCCACGCCGGACGAGCAGCAGATCGGCGGGCATGAGGTGCTCGCCGTGGGCTACCTCGCGAGCGAGCCGAACTACCTGCTCGTGCGCAACAGCTGGGGCCCGGGCTGGGGGCTCGGCGGCTACTTCCTGATGCCGTGGCAGTACATCCTCTCGACCGACCTGGCGAGCGACTTCCGCACGATCGTGCGGCCCTCGGCATGAGCGGCCGGGAGGCGACCGCACCGCCGTAGCGGTTTCGGCTCGCGCCGGTCGGGGAACATACCGGACATGAGCACAACCGCAACAATCATCATCATCGTCGCAATCATCGTCGTGGTCGCGATCCTGATCGCGCTCCTTCGCCGGGCGCAGACCAGGCGGATCGACCAGCAGCGGATCGCTGCCGACGACCACCGCCGTGAGGCCGAGACGCGGACGCTCGCGGCCGACCAGACCCGTGCCGCCGCCGACGAGCAGGCCGCACGTGCGGAGCGCGAGCGGCTCGCCGCCGAGAAGCAGCGCGCCGAAGCCGACCGCCAGCGGGCGGACGCAAACGCCCTGCACGAGCGGGCGAACGAGCTCGACCCGGACGTGTCCGCCGAGCGCGCGCCCGACAACGATCCCGCCCGACGCTAGGCGGGGGGTCTCCCACCGGGGCCCGGCCACGTGGCCGGGCCCCACCAACGCTGCGACGCCGGTACTCCGGATGCTCACCGACCGGTCACCGATCGGTCACCCCACGACGCCTCCGCCTTGAGAAGGATGCGAAACGGCGGGTAGAGATCGTCGGAAGGGGAGTCTGATGTCGAGCTTCGATCGTCTACGGCGCGCGAGCGTGGTCGCGCTGGGCCTGGGGGCGCTCACCACCACCGCTGCGGCAGCAGCGGTGGGCACGCACCGGGTAACCCCGGGCACACGGCCGCACGCGGAGCATGTGCTCCTGATATCGGTGGACGGGCTCCACCAGTCGGACCTGCGCTGGTGGGTGCGCCACCATCCGCAGAGCGCGCTTGCCCGGCTTGCACGCGCGGGCACGGATTACAGCGACGCGGTCACGCCGGTGCCGTCGGACTCCTTCCCGGGCATGGTCGCCCAGGTCACCGGCGGCGATCCGCGCACGACCGGCATCTACTACGACGACTCGTACAACCGCAGGCTGCTGCCCC
The DNA here is from genome assembly GCA_036494095.1 of Gaiellales bacterium. GTDB lineage: Bacteria > Actinomycetota > Thermoleophilia > Gaiellales > JAICJC01 > JAICJC01. The sequence goes on from DASXOR010000124.1 coordinate 2,297, forward strand.
CGGGCAGCACCTGCACGCCCGGGCAGAGCACCGGGCTCGGCACCGAGGTGAGCTTCGCCGAGAACATCGACCGCAACCTGAACTCGATCGATGCCGGCCTGGGCATCCCAAACCTGTACGCGGGCCTGCCCGGCAGCGTTCTCGCCCTCCCCGGCACGGTGCAGGCGATCGAGGCAGGGATGATCGATCCGGCCCAGGTGCCTCTCGACCCGGCCACGTGCGCCCCGGTCTATCCGCGCCAGTACCTGCGGGTGAACACGGTGTTCCAGGTCGCGCACGACGCCGGCTTGCGCACCGCCTGGGCGGACAAGCATCCCGCCTACGAGCTGCTCGCAGGCCATTCCGGGACAGGCATCGACGACCTGTTCACTCCCGAGATCAACAGCTCCACGACCGACCCGAGCCTACCGGCCGGCCCGAGCGGGGACTGGACGACGACCAACCGCGATACCCAGTTCTACGACGCGATCAAGGTGCGAGCCGTGCTGAACGAGATCGACGGGCGCAACCACGCCGGCACCGCGCATGTCGGCGTCCCGGCGATCTTCGGGATGAACTTCCAGTCGGTCTCGACGGCCGAGAAGCTGCCGGCATCGCCGATCGCAGGCACCGACGAGCTGGGCGGCTATGTGCGCCAGGGCGGCCATTGGGTGCCGGGGCCGGTGCTGCGGGACGCCCTCGGGTTCGTCGATCGCGCGGTCGGCCGGATAACGGCCGAGCTCGCCCGGCACGGGCTCGGCGGCGCGACGGCCGTGATCCTGTCGGCCAAGCACGGCCAGTCGCCCATCGAGACGACGGCGCTCAAGCGCATCGACGACGGCAACGTCATCGACGCCCTGAATGCCGCGTGGCAGATCCACGGCGGCAGCGGCAAGCTGGTCGCGTTCGCGATCGACGACGACGCGATGTACATCTGGCTCGCCGACCGCTCGGACGGGGCGCGTCGCTTCGCCCGTCACTTCCTGCTGCACTACTCCCAGCCGGCCTCGGCGGACGCGGCGACCGACTACGCGGGCAACCCGATCGGATTCACGGCATCGGGGCTGCGCACCGCTCGGTACGGGCCGGGCTTCTTCGGCGTCGCGAAGGCCGATGGCCGCGTGCCCGACCTGGTGGGCATCGTCCAGCACGGCGTCGTGTACACGGGCGGCACGGGCAAGATCGCCGAGCACGGCGGCGACGACCCCCAGGATCGCCGCGTCCCGCTGATCGTGGCGGGAGCGGGCTTCGGCCACGGGGCCGTGTCGACCCCGGTCGAGACGACCCAGATCGCACCCACCATCATGCGGCTCCTGGGCTTCGATCCGCGGCTGCTCGAGGCCGTCCGCGAGCAGGGCACTCGGGCGCTGCCGACCCCCTAGCCGGGGAGCAGCCCTTCCGGGCACGGGCCGGGGACGGTCTTCGGCACGGCGGCATACGCCACCTCGCCGGAGGCCGCCTCCTCGGCCACGCCGGCCTCGTGGCGCAGCGCCAGCTCCGACACGGGGTACCGGAGACCGTCGCCGGCATTGCGCGCCCCGACGCCGAGGAACACACAAGGGCCGTCACCGGCGCCGACGAAAACGTGCTCTGTCCAGGGAGGGCAGTGCACGAAGTCCCACGCCTTCAGGCGGCGCTCCTGTCCCTCGACGAGCAGCAGGCACTCACCGCTCAGAACCAGGAAGTCCTCCTGGCCCTCCTCGGCGTGGTAGTAGCAGTTCGGCTGCCCCGGCCACATCACCTGCACGTTGATCCCGTACTGCGGGAAATGGGGCGTGCCCTCGAATGTGACGCCCGCGCCGAACTTCTCGTTGTGGATCCACGCCGCGTCCCTCGCGTTCACGACGAACCAGCCCTCGCCGGCCGGCGTCTTGCCGCCCGGGCCGTCCTGCATCGGAGCCTCCGGAATCATGCGTCCTCCCTGGTGTGGTGTTCCGTGAGTGACCCTGGTGGGACTCGAACCCACACGGCCCGGAGGCCTCCGGGGTTTAAGCCCGGTGCGTCTACCAGTTCCGCCACAGGGTCATCCGCGACGGTACACCCGATCCGGCAGGCGCCGGGCGGTTCCGCGACCGGCGAGCCGGCCCGAGCGACCGCGTAGGGTGTCCGGATGCGTCGTGCCATCCTGCTCGGGGCGGCCTTCGCCCTCCTCACCGCCGCCGTCGGAGCCGGCCGGCTGCACCCCGTCGACCGGTACGCGATCCACCATCTGCAGCCGCTCGCGAGCGACACGTTCGAGAAGAACGTCGCCCCGCCCGAGCCGCTGTCGGCGCTCGCCCCCATCGTGACGGGCGATCGCACTCCCATCGCAAGCGGCTTTGCGATCGTCCTCGCGCCCGCCGACACCGCGGCCGCGCTGATCCTGGTCGCGGGCGCGGGCCTCGTGCTGCGCCGCCGCGGCCGTTCCCGGGCGGCGGCGGCGTGGATGGCGGCGCTGCTCGCCGGGCTCGTGATCGAGGTCGCCGGCAAGGCCCTCGTCGACCAGCTCCGGTTCGGTACAAGCGTGACCGTGCTCGGGGTCACGATCGACGGCTCCTACCCGAGCGGCCACACAATCCGCTCGGTGATCATGGCGGCCATGTTCGCGGCCGTGTGGCCGCGCGCTCGGCGCGCCGTGATTGCCTGGGCGGCGATCGTGACCGTGCTGCTCGAGATCGGCGGCCTGCACGTCCCGACCGACATCGCCGGCGGCTTCCTCGTGGGCGGCGGCCTCGCCTGTGCGGCGCTCGCCTACGGCGGCGACTCGATCAGGGTGGTCGGGCCGGTCCTGCCCGTACAATCCGGCGGCCGTGCATCTGCGCAAGCGCCCCGACCAGCCGACCTACAAGCTCCGCCCGGAGCCGCCGACGGTCGCGCCCGGCGACCGGGTGCGGATCGTGGGGCGGAACAGCCCGAAGCTGGGTGAGGCCGGCACCGTCGCCCGCGTCGCCGGCCGCAGCGTCATCCTCGACCTCGACCGCCCCTACATGGCCTCCGGGACGCCGCAGCGCCAGTACTACAGCTATCCCGGCGAGCTCGAGCTGATCCCGCGCGTCGGCCGGTTGGGGGCGCAGGATCTCTTCGCCGACGACGAGACCGGCTAGCCCGCGGGCTACTCGCCCGGGGTGAAGCCCGTGTACTTCGTCGCGGGCTTGACGCCCGGGGGCAGGCTCCCGGCGACGACCGTGACGGCGTCGTGCTCCTTCGGCTTCGTATTCAGGCCGGCCGGGGCGATCTTGCCGTTCACGTACACCTTGACGCCGTCGCAGTAGCCACCCAGGCACTGGTTGCTCGCGTACACGCCCCAGACGTCGAAGAATTGGAGGATGGTCGCCTGGAAGCCGGGCACGGACGACTCGACGTGGATGATGCCGGAGTGCACGTCGGTGCTGACGTCATGGGTGTGGATCTCCGACGACATCGCCGGCGGGGCCTGCAGGCCGATGTTGCGCGGGATCAGGATGTTCTTGCCGCCGGCGAACACCGTCAGGTGCCAGTGGTAGTGGACGACGGGGTTCACCTCGTTCGCCGGCGCGAGCCCGAGCTTCCGCAGCGCCGCGGCGAGGTCCGTGTAGTCCGGCTGCCACGTGCCCGCGGACACGAAGTCGATCTTGGAATGGGTCAGCCGGTCCTGCACCACCGATGCGGACTGATTCGGCGCGCTCGAGCCGCCGCGCGTGACGACGAAAGCGGCGGCCACGATCACGGCCGCGAGCAGCACGGATCCGCTCACGACCCACGCCCACGCGGGCATGGCGCCGTTGCGCTTCTTGGCCGCGGGTGCGATGCCGGCGCCGGTGCCGAGCCGCTGTGCCCGGCGCTGGTTGGTGAGCTCCTTCTTGGCCTTGCCCATCCTGTCCGATGATAGCGACGGCCCCACAGCGGGCACTCCGCCTATATTGGCCCGACATGTGGACATGGACGCTCGTGCGCTTCGTGCATCTGATCGCCGCGGCCACGCTCCTGGGGATGCAGGTGACGCTGCTCGTGCTGGTGCCGGCCCTGCGGCGCCTGCTGCCCCCCGAGCAGGTGCGCGCGACGGTGCGGGGGGCGGGCAAGAGCCTTGCGATCGCCGGCGGCACGGCCCTTGCCGTGCTCGCCGCGAGCGGGGTTGCGCTCGCCCAGCACGAGTCGTCGGCCTCGGCGCACCCCGGCGTGATCGACCTCAAGGAGGGCCTGCTGGTCGCGATCGTGGCCCTGCTCGCCGGGCATGCCACCGTGCGCGGGCGGCGGGCGCGGATCGCGGCATCGGCGCTCGTGCTTGCCCTGACGCTTGCCGCCTTCCTCGCCGGCGCGTGGCTGGCGGAATCGTGACCGGGCCGGCCGCCGACGCCCTCGAGCCGCGCTTCTGCCCGTTTTGCGGCCAGCCGCTGGGATCGTTCTTCGGCAACCGCATGACCGACGGCAGCCGCTGGTGCGAGGGCTGCCAGGAATCTTTTCGCGTCTCCGTCGTTAACCTAAGTGAGGGACGCGATCCCCCGAACGACGGCGAAGGAGCCACATGACAAGCGACATTCGTGAGGTCATCATCATCGGCGGCGGGCCGGCCGGCTATACGGCCGCCCTGTATGCCGCGCGCGCCAACCTCGAGCCCCTGGTGTTCGAGGGGTTCGCCTACGGTGGCCAGCTGATGATCACCTCCGACGTCGAGAACTACCCCGGCTTTCGCGACGGCATCCTCGGCCCCGAGCTGATGCAGACCATGCGCGCCCAGGCGCAGCGCTTCGGCGCCGAGCTCGTGGCCGACGACGTCACCAGGGTCGACTTCTCGGCGCAGCCACTGCGCGTGTACGTCGGCGACGACGAGTTCCGCGCCCGCGCCGTGATCGTCGCCACAGGCGCCACCGCCCGCCAGCTCGGCCTCGAGACCGAGGTGACGCTGCAGGGCCGTGGCGTCAGCTACTGCGCCGTGTGTGACGCGGCCTTCTTCCGGGCCAAGAACGTCGTCGTCGTCGGCGGCGGCGACTCGGCGATGGAGGAGGCCACATTCCTGGCCAAGTTCGCCACGAAGGTCACGCTGGTGCACCGCCGCGACGAGTTCCGGGCCTCGAAGATCATGACCAACCGGGCGCAGGCGAAGGAGAACATCGACTTCGTCACCAACGCGACCGTCACCGAGGTGCTCGGCACCGACCACGGCCAGGTGAAGGGTGTGCGGCTCAAGGACACGGTCACCGGCGAGACGCGCGAGATGGAGGCCGACGGCCTGTTCGTCGCTATCGGCCACGACCCGACCACGGCGGTGTTCACCGGTGTCCTCGACATGGACGAGGCCGGCTATCTGCTCACGCGCGACGACTCCACCGCCACCAACGTCGAGGGCGTCTTCGCCGCCGGCGACGTGGTCGACCACGTCTACCGCCAGGCGGTGACCGCGGCGGGGATGGGCTGCATGGCGGCGCTTGACGCCGAGCGCTTCCTGGCGCATGCCGCGGACCCTAAGCCGGCCGCCGAAGCGGCCGCCGCTACTCGAGCGTAAACCAGGCCACGCGGCTGCCGCCGGAGCCGCGGCGCAGGATCGCCTGCCCGAGGTAGACGCCGGGCTGAACCGCCACGAGCTCGTCGACGACCCGGCGCAACGGCGGCGGGTTCTCGGGCAGGTCGTAGTCGATGCGGAGCACCTCGAGGCCGGGGTCGAGCCGCCCAGGCGCGACCGCCGTGGTGAACCGAAGCGCGCGGTAGCTCGAGACGTCCTCGGGCCACCACGCACGGTAGGCGGCCGGCGTCAGCCGCTCGCCCGCTCGGTAGGCGCTCATGTCGAACACGTTCTCGCCGCTGGCCGAGGCGGCGTCGAAGCGCTTCCCGAGCCAGGGCAGCCACAGCCGCAGCAGGCCCTGGAGCACGACGTCGGCCCCGGGGCCGAGCGTCAGGTGCAGCAGCGCGCCGTCGTAGCGGCCGTCCAGCGCGGGGTCGGGCGGAACGCCGCGGGCGAAGGCGCCCTCGAGCTCCGCCGTCGACCGGCCGGCCAGCGTCCGCGGCCTGTTGGCGCTGGATTGCATGCCACATGATGGCACGCGGCGCTTCGGTACATTGCAAGGCGTGCGATTCTTCATCTGCCCCAACTGCACCACCCGCGCGCTCGACGACGACGGCAAGGCGGGCCTCACCCATCAGCCCGTCGGCTGCGAGAAGTGCGGGTTCGGCTACCTGTTCGAGCTCCTGGAGGACTTCTTCCCCCCTGCGGGCGCGGGCATGGTCACCTGCGACCGCGACGGTCGGGTGCTCTCGTGCGGCCGGGGCGTGTTCGAGCTCACGGGCTACTCCGAGCGCGAGGTGATGGGGAAGCAGCTCGGGGAGGCCTTCGGGCTCTCGGGATTCACGAACGGCGACAATCCGATCCCGGTCGTGCTCGAGTGGGGCGTGCGCAAGCTCGACCAGCACGTGACGCTGCGGCATCACTCGGGCCGGTCGAAGCGCGTGCGGGTCGACCTGTTCCCGGCCTACGACGAGGATGGCGGCATGCTGGCCTCGCTCGCGCCGGAGATGAACGGCACGAGGGAGTAAGCCGCTCGTCCGGCCGCTGCGCGGTCAGGGGCGAGCCGACGCGGATGACGTTGCCGTCGGGATCGACGACGGCGCCCTCACGCTGCCCCCACTCGGTATCCACTGGGCGGTGCACTTCGACGCCCGCGGCGCGCCATGCGGAGGCGAGCGCGTCCGCATCGTCGACCCAGAGGTACGCGGCGCCGGTCTGACGGTCGGCCGCGGGCACAACGCCCAGATGCAGCTCGAGCGTGTCGCGGGTGGCAAACGCATACCCACCGCCCACATAGATGCGGGTGGCAAAGCCCAGCCGCTCGTAGTGCGCCGTCGCGGCCTCCAGGTCGGCGACCGCGAAGATCGGCGCGATTCGCCTGAACGTGGCCATGAAGAGAAGCATCGCAGAGCGGTCACTCGATCGTCCCAGGCTCGGCCGGACGTGCCGCCGCCAGCTCGCGCTCGACCAGCGCCTGCAGGCGCTCGAGCGCCCGCAGCTGCCGCAGCCGGCGCTCGAGCAGACGCCGCTCGCCGGCCGCATCGACCGCCACGAGCACGCCGAGCGCTTCGAGCACGGCGGCGTCGTGCGCGCCCAGCTCGGCGCGGACGCGCCCCTCGATGCCGGCCCAGGCCAGCCGCAGGCGGGCGCCGTCGACGTCATCGCGCAGCCGCTCGGCGTGGCGGGCGACGCGGTCTGCATAGAGCTCGAGCTCGATCCGGGACATGCGGCGATGATCGCCTGCCGGGCCGTCACGGCTCTACGCCGCCGGTGTCACGAAACCGTGCCGGAACATCCCCGGTCGGCGGTGGGGGGAGGCCCGCGTAGTAACTCGACCGGCCGTATCGCGAGAAGTAGCGGCGGGATCCGACCACGATTGCCAGTCCGGCCGAGCCGGCCAGACGGCCGAGTAGGGCGTGTGGGTGAGCCGGCGGGTGACCGCTGCGGACGCGCCCGGCGATCCCGGAGTGGCGGCAATCGAGCGATCCGTGGATCAGAACCGTGCGCACACCGAACGCTATGCGCACCACGCCGGTCATTGTCCCGATCCACCGGAGCAATGTCCTGCGCGAGCCCTGCGTGTGTACGAATGGTCCGCGTCGGCGGCGTGTGTCTCCAGGGTCTGCTTCGCCCACGTCACAAGACCGTGCCGGGACGGCCCTCCGGCCGGACCGGGGGCTGTCCCCGGGTCACCGGGGACTGTCCCCGCTTGACGGCTGTCGATCCGCGGACGCCGACGCGGAACGCCGACGGGCACAGGTCGACCACGGCGCACTCGGCGCAGCGCGGCGAGCGGGCGTGGCACACCCGCCGGCCGTGGAAGATGAGCACGTCGGAGACCTCCAGCCAGCGCTCGCGCGGGTAGAGCTGCATCAGCACCCGCTCGATCTTTCCCGGGTCGGTGTGGCGGGTGAGCCCGAGCCGCTTCGACAGCCGCCGGACATGGGTGTCGACCGCGATCCCCTCGCGCTTGCCGAACGCGTTTGACGCCACCACCGCGGCGGTCTTGCGGCCCACACCGGGCAGCGCCACCAGGTCGGCCGTGCTCTCGGGCACCTCCCCCCCGTGCCGCTCCAGGATCGCCATGCAGCAGCCCCGGATCGCCGCCGTCTTCTGACGGAAGAACCCGGTCGGCTTGATGAGCTGCTCGAGATCCCCGACCGGGACGGCCAGGTAGTCCTCGGGCGTGCGGAAACGGCGGAAAAGCGTGTCGGTCACCCGGTTCACGCCGACGTCGGTCGACTGGGCCGAGAGGATCGTCGCAACCAGCAGCTCGAGCGGCGTCGACCAGCGCAGGGCGATGTGGGCGTCGGGGTGCTGGGCGGCCAGCCGGTCGAGGATCTCGACCGCCCGGCGGCGGCGCTCCTTCATCCCTCCCACTCCAGGTTCGGCCCAGCGCACAGCAGGTCGAGCGCCGGGCACTCGCGGCAGTGCGGGCCGGGCCGGGCGGGGAAGCGGCCGGCCCGGATGGCCTCGATGGCGGTGCGCAGCTCGGCCTCGAGGCCGGGCGCGTCGGCGGCCGCGAACCGGCGCACGGCAACCGCCTCTGAGTTCTCCAGGAAGGCGTATGCGATCTCGGCCGCCGGCGCCCCCGAACGCAGCGCGGCGAGCGCGTACGTGGTCACCTGCTCGGCGTAGGCCGTGTCCATCACCTCCTGCGCGACGCGCTCCCCCAGGCGGTTGGTCTTGAAGTCGACGATGAGCACCGTGCCGTCGCCGAAGCGACCGAACACGTCGAGCCGCCCGCGGAAGAGCACGCCGTCGACGTCGAAGGCGAACGCCACCTCGTGGCGGGCGTCGACCAGCTCGGCGACGCGGGCGCGCAGCGGCGATGCCGCCCATGCGGCCACGAACGCCGCGATCCGCTCCTCGTCGTCGCCGCTCGCGTGCGGATAGAGGTCGCGCCAGCGGCCGTCGGCCCGCTCGAGCTCGAGGTGCACGGCATCGCCGAGCTCGAGCGCGTCCAGGCCGCCGCCCTCGGCCTCGGCCCGCTCGGGCTCGGGCAGCCCCAGCACCCGCTGGGCGAAGTAGCGGTAGCCGCAGCGGCGGTAGAGCGAGAGGGCGCTGTAGCTCAGCCGGCGCAGCGGCACCGGCGGCGCGGCCGGGATCGGCGCGAGCGCGGGCAGCGCCTCGACCGTGCGCCCGCCCTCGCCGAACAGCGCAAGCTGCTCCCCCACCGGATGCATATCCGGAGCCTCGACCCGAAGAGTCACCGCGCCGTTTGGAGCAGCCGGATCGGCATCGGCGGGCCGCTCGACGCGAACGCGCAGGCGGGCGTCGCCGACGTCGAGCTCGGGCTCGGAGTCGAGGTCGACGCCGAGCACGCCGCACAGGTGGGCGATGGTGGTCTCCTCACCGGGATCCAGAGCGCCGCTCACGATCAGGTGGTGGCGGGCGCGGGTCATGCCCACGTACTGCAGCCGGCGCGCCTCCTCCCGCTCGGACTGGCGCTCCCGGGCGGCCACATCGGCGTACCCGAGCGCGGGCCGCAGCAGGCCCGTGGCGGGATCGACCGCGCGCAGCGCGATGCGGCCGCCGGAGTCGACCAGGATGTCGCGCGTCTGCCGCGAGGCCCGCTCGCGGCCGCAGTCGGCCAGGGCGACCACGTCGAACTCGAGCCCCTTCGCCGCATGGACGGTCATGAGCACGATGGCGTCGCGGCCCTCCTCGGCCGTGGCCGCCTCGCCCTCGCGCACCTGCAGGGCGGCCTGCTCGTCGCAGAAGCGCACGAACCCCTCCAGGTCGGGCCCGCGCACTGCCTCGAACTCGGCCGCGAGCCGGCCGAGCTTGCGCAGGTTGGCGAAGCGGCGGTCGCCGTCGGGCATGGCCAGGCAGGCCAGGTCGTAGTCGTGCTCGGCCGCGATCAGGTCGCACAGCCGCTCGAGCGGCACCTCCGCCGAGGCCCGCACCAGTCGGGCGAAGCGCTGGCCGAACGCCAGCACCAGCTGCCGCTCCTCGGGCGAGAGGCCGGCCGGGGGCTCGTCGCGCTCCAGGGCGGTGAAGATCGGCCGGCGGATGGCCGCGCGGCGCACGCGCCAGAGGCCGTCGTTGGACATGCCCACGAGCGGCGAGGCGAGCACCGTCAGGAGGGCGACATCGTCGTAGCGGTTGCGGATCAGGCGCAGGTAGGCGAGCACGTCTGACACCTGCTGCTGTGCGTAGTAGCCGCGCCCGGTCGCGCGCACCGTCTGCAGGTGGCGGTCGCGCAGCGCGGCCTCGTAGCGGGCCGCGTCGGTGCCGGCCTCGAACAGCATCACCACCTGGCCGGGCCGGCACTGCCCGCCGTCGACGAGCGCGGCGATGCGGGCCGCCAGCGCCCGCGCCTCGGCGTCGCGCCAGCTCTGGCCCGCCGCGCGATAGGCAACCTTGTCGGTCAGGAGCAGGTCGACGCGGCCGCCGCCCGGCGCGGCGCCGTCGAAGGCACCCTCGGCGACCAGCGGCTCGTAGCGCTCCGGAAACTCGCGCCGGTAGCTCTCGTTCACCGTGCCGATCACGTGCGGCCGCGAGCGGTAATTGCGGCGAAGCGCGATCAGGCCGTCACCGGCCGCCTCGCGCCGCGTCCGGTAGACGTCGACATCGGCGTGGCGGAACCGGTAGATGCTCTGGAACTCGTCGCCGACCAGGAAGAGCTCGCCGCCCGCGATCAGGTCGATCAGCTCGCACTGCAGCCGGTTCGTGTCCTGGAACTCGTCCACGAGCACGCAGGCGAAGCGCTCGCGATAGGTCTCGGCCAGGTCGGGCCGCGCGGTCAGTAGGTCGCGCGTGCGCAGCTCGAGGTCGGTGAAGTCGACCAGGCTGCGGCCGTCCTTGCGCTCGGCGTAGGCGGCGTCGAGCAGGCCCAGGAGCTCCTCCAGCAGCCCCACGTCGGCGACCGCCGCCGCATCCAGGGCCGCCGCCTCGAGCCCCTCGCGGGCCGCGTTGTAGTCGTGGCGGCCGGCGGTGTTGCGGATCTTGTACGCGGAGAGGTCGGTGAGCGCCTCCGGGCCGGGCGCGGTCGCGAGCAGGGCCGTGAGCCGGGCCGCCCGCTCGTGGTCGAGGCCGGCCGCCGCCCCCTCGGCGGCGGCGAGTGCCGGCCGCAGCTCGGCCACGGCGTGCGGGCGCAGGTCGAGCGGACGGCCGGCGCTGCGCAGCTGCTCGTGCACGTCGGAGAGCGTCTCGCGCAGCCGGCGGCGGCCGTAGGCGGCGAGCAGGTCGAGCCGGCGGCCGCCGTCGTCGAGCGGCGCCCCGGCCAGGAACCGCTCGAGGGCGATGTCGAACGCCTCGGAGCGCAGCAGACGGGCGCCGACCTCGTCGGCCACGGCGAAGCGGGGGTCGAGGCCGGCGTCGAACGCATTCGCGCGCAGGATGCGCAGGCAGAAGCGGTGGATGGTCGAGATCCAGGCCGTGTCGATCGCCCGTGCCCGCTCCATCTCGCCGGCGAGCTCGAGGCCCTCCCGCACCCGCCGGCGCAGCTCCGACGCCGCCCGGTCGGTGAACGTGATCGCGAGCAGCCGGTCGATCGGCGTGCCCCCGAGCACCTGCCCCAGCACCCGCTCGACGAGCACCGCCGTCTTGCCCGTGCCCGCGCCGGCCGAGACGAACACGTGCCCGCCGCCCTCGATCGCGGCCCGCTGCTCCGGGTTCCAGCGGTCGCTGCTCACGGCCGCGGCACCCGGCAGATGGTGTGCAGCGTGCACCAGCCCGGGCACTCCCCCGTGCGCGGGTCGTGCCGCACGAGGCCGCCCCGCATACCGGTGACGGCTGCCTGGGCGACCTCGGTGGCCCGGGTCACCTGCGCCCAGAACGCGTCGGTGTCGAGCTGGTCGCCGCGGGCCAGGCCGTCGGTCTCGATCTCGCCCGCCAGCACCAGGCCGCGGGCCGCCCGCTTGCCCGCGAGCGCCCTGTACATGCCGCCGAGGGGCTCGACGCCCAGGAGGTCGCGCAGGGCGAGGATGTAGAGCGGGATCTGCAACCTGCCCTCGCGCTCCATCTCGCCCGCCGAATGCGCGCTCGCGCCCGATTTGTAGTCCCACACGAG
>DASXOR010000125.1:0-4934 GCA_036494095.1 Gaiellales bacterium
AGCGGTAGTCGATCGCGTCCCGGGCGACGCGGGCAAAGGCGGCCGGCTGGACGATCGACAGGTCATACGCCCAGGTCTCGTCGGTCACGCGCTGGACGACGTCCAGGCACCACGGCTCGCTGGATCCGTACAGCGACGCCAGCCGGGCGAGGTCGAACGACTGGCCCACCCGGCGCACGATCTCGGCGTCGAGCTCCTCGACCACGGACTCGACCACGAACCGCCGCCGGGCGGTCAGCTCGAGCGCCGCCAGGCGGCGCGCTCCCTCGGCCCACTCGAGCAGGGCCAGCTCGACCGCGGCCGTCACGGCGTGCAGCACTCCGCGGCCGGATAGAGCGGCGCCGCCTCGGCCACGATCCGCCGCCCGAGCGCATATCCGGGCTGGGCGAGCGCGAACGCCGCGTGGGCGTGGAGGCACTTGACGGCGCCGGGCCGGCTCGTGCCCGCGATGCCGAGCACGAGGCTCGCCCCGGCATCGGCCATCCGCGCGCCGGGCCGGCGCAGGTCGCGCTGGCGGGCCGCGCCGGCGCGGTACTCGGCCGCGGCGGCGGCGTCGGCCGCCACCAGACGCTCGTAGCGGTCGACGCCCCCGGCCGCCTCGAGCGCGTCGATCCTCGCCACCGCATGCGGGCACGTGAGGTAGTACGTGGTCGGGAACGGGCTGCCGTCGGCCAGGTACGCGGGCTGCTCGATCACCGCCGGGCGCCCGTGCGGGCAGCGTACGGCCACCGCCGGAGCGCCGCGAGGCGGCCGGCCGAGCTGACGTGCGATCACCGCCGGGTCGTCGATCCGATCAGGGTACCCGGACCGCTCGCCCGGCCGTCACCGGCAGGAGCGGTTGGCGAGCCCCTTGACCACGTAGGCCTGCTCGCCGGGGAAGATCCAGCCGCATCCGCGAGCGACGCGGATGATCTCGGCGGGCGTGTGCAGCGCGGCCTCCGCGCGCACCAGGCGCTGGTGGCGGACCTCGAGCGCCGCCACGTGGGTGCGCCCCGCGGCGAGCTCGCTGCGCAGCCGCAGCTCCTTCTGCAGCGGCCCGACGTAGAGGGCGGCGATCAGGACGAGCACGCCGCCGGCGATGAGCCGACCGGCCGTGAAGCCACGTCGGAAGGTACGCGTGCGCGCCGATGCCACGCGATCTCGTTCGACGGCGCCCGCGCGACTCCTACTCGATGGTGCGAACGACGATGTGGTCGGTCGTGCCCGGCTGGTTCAGGCGCGTGCCGCCCGAGAGCACCACCCGCTCGCCGGGAGAGGCCAGGCCGCTGTGCCGGATCGCATCCATCGTGCGCCTCCACAGGTCCTCGGTCGAGCTCGCGCTCTGGATCACCATCGGCACGACCGCCCACTCCAGGGCGAGCTGCTGCAGCACGACCGGATCGGGGCTCGCCGCCACGATCGGGCGTCGCGGCCGGAACTTCGACACCATCCGCGCGGTCGAGCCGGACTGCGTCGGGCAGGCGATCACGGTCGCATCCAGGTCCTCCGCCACGTCGCACACGGCGTGCGACAGGATCGCGCCCATGTCACCCTCGCGGCGGCGGCCGGCGTCGTGGTAGATCAGCGACGGCTCGACCGCACGCGCGATCCGGTTCATCGTCGCGACCGCCTCGAGCGGATAGCCGCCCACGGCCGTCTCGCCCGAGAGCATCAGCGCGGACGTCCCGTCCAGGACGGCGTTGGCGACGTCGGACGCCTCCGCCCGGGTGGGCTCGGGCTGGTGGATCATCGACTCGAGCATCTGAGTCGCCGTGATGACGGCCCGGCCGGCGTCGCGGCCGGTGCGGATGATCAGCTTCTGCACGAGCGGCACGTCGGCGGCGCCGATCTCGACGCCGAGATCGCCGCGTGCGACCATGACGGCGTCGCTCGCGGCCACGATCTCGTCCAGGTTCTCGACCGCCTCCGCCTTCTCGATCTTCGAGACGATCCGGGCGGACGACCCGGCGGCGGCGATGCGGAAGCGCAGGTCGTCGACGTCCTTTGCGCTGCGGACGAAGGAGAGCGCGACGTAGTCGGCCCCGATCGCGAGCGCGAACTCGAGGTCGGCCTCGTCCTTCTCGGTCAGCGACGGGATCGGCAGGTACGTGCCCGGGAGGTTCACGCCCTTGCCCGACGAGATCAGCCCGCCGACCTCCACCCGCGTCTGCACGCGCCCGCCGTCGACCGCCACGACCCGGGCGCGCACCATGCCGTCGTTGATCAGGATCTCGCGGCCCGTGGAGACGGCATCGGCGATGCCGGCGTAGGTCACGTCCAGATCGCCCGGGGCACCCTGCCCCGGCGCGGTCAGCACGAGCATGTCGCCGGGGTTGACCGAGCGCGGCTGGCGGATACGTCCGATCCGGATCTTCGGTCCCTGCAGGTCGGCGATCACGGCCAGCGGGCGGCCGATCAGCGCCTGCGCACGGCGCACGGCGGCCAGGGAGTTGCGGTGCATCTCGTGGTCGCCATGCGAGAAGTTCAGGCGGGCGGCGTCCATCCCCGCCCAGGCCAGCTGCTCGATCATGTCAGGGTCGGATGACGCCGGCCCGATCGTGCAAACGATCTTGGTGCGGCGCGGCCGGGGCCCGGTCACCGCGACGCGTGCGAGGCGGCGAGCGCGGCGAACGCCGATCGGCCGGGATAGCGGGCAGAGGCGCCCAGCTCCTCCTCGATCCTGATCAGCTGGTTGTACTTGGACACGCGGTCTGACCGAGCCGGCGCACCGGTCTTGATCTGCCCGCAGCCGACGGCGACCACCAGGTCGGAGATCGTCGTGTCCTCGGTCTCGCCCGAACGGTGTGAGATCACGCTCCCGTACGCCGACGACGTCGCCATCCGCACGGTGTCGAGCGTCTCCGACAGGGTGCCGATCTGGTTCAGCTTCACGAGGATCGAGTTGCCGACGCCGCGGCGAATGCCCTCGCGCAGCCGCTCGACATTGGTGACGAAGATGTCGTCGCCGACGAGCTGCAGCCGCGTTCCCAGCCGCTCCGTGAGCAGCTCCCAGCCGTCCCAGTCGTCCTCGGCCAGGCCGTCCTCCAGCGAGATGATCGGATAGCGGCTCGTGAGGTCGTCGTACAGGTCGACCATGTCTGCGGACGAGAGCGTGCGCCCCTCGCCGGTCAGGTGGTAGGCCCCGTCGCGGTAGAACTCGCTCGCGGCCGGATCGAGCGCGACCATCACCTCGTCGCGATGACCGGCGGCCTCGGCGGCCTCGAGGATCGCGGCGATGGCATCCTCGTTGGAGGCCAGGTTGGGTGCGAAGCCGCCCTCGTCGCCGACGTTCGTCTGAAGGCCGCGGCCGTGCAGGAGCTTCTTCAGGACGTGGTAGGTCTCGGCGCAGATCCGCACGGCCTCCGCGAACGACTCCGCCCCCACCGGGACGACCATGAACTCCTGCATGTCGACGCTGTTGTCGGCGTGCACGCCCCCGTTCATCACATTCATCATCGGCACGGGCAGGACATGGGCGCCGGCGCCACCGATGTAGCGGTAGAGCGCCAGCCCAGAATCGTCGGCGGCGGCCTTCGCCGTCGCGAGCGATGCCCCGAGGATCGCGTTCGCGCCCAGGTTGCCCTTGTTGTCCGACCCGTCGAGCTCGACAAGCGTCGCGTCGACGAGGCGCTGATCGGTTGCATCGATGCCCGCGAGCGACGACGCAATCGAGGAGTTGACGTGACCCACGGCCTGCAGCACGCCCTTGCCGCCGTAGCGCCCCGCGTCGCCGTCGCGCAGCTCGACGGCCTCGTGCACGCCCGTGGACGCGCCCGACGGCACCGCCGCCCGCCCGAACGCGCCGGACTCGAGCAGGACATCGACCTCGACGGTCGGATTGCCCCGCGAGTCCAGGATCTCGCGCCCGGTGACTGAGACGATGGCGGTCATCGTTCGAGGCGGGATACTAGCCCCGATGGCAGCCTGCCCCGCCACTCTCCCCGCGGGGACAGTCCCCGGTTCTCAGCGCCGGCGCCAGGCACCCTACGCCCCCTGCAGCGCCGCCTTCGCCCGCCGGTACCAGGCGTCCTGCGCCTCCAGATCGAGCGCCGTCCACTCCTCACCCGCCTCTGCGGCCAGCCGCTCGGCCGTCTCGACGCGTTCGCGGAAGCGGCCCGCCGCCGCCCGCAGCGCCAGCTCGGGGTCGACGTTGGCGAGACGCGCCACGTTCGTCGCGGCGAAGAGCAGGTCGCCCAGCTCGTGCACCACCTCGGCGGCAGGCTCGTGCTCGGCCTGCGGCGCCGGCGCGGCGTCGAGGGCCTCGCGCAGCTCCCGCAGCTCGTCGGCGAGATCCGTCCACGCCCCGTCCCACGCGTCCCAGTCGAACCCGACCGCCGCCGCCCGCCGCTGCAGCTTGCGTGCATGGAGCAGCGCCGGCAGCACGCCGGGGACGTCGTGGAAGATGCCGCTTCGGCCCTCCTGGTCGCGCTTGATCTGCTCCCAGTTCTGGCGCACCGCCCCGGCCGTCTCCGCCTCGCGCGCGCCGAACACGTGCGGGTGACGGCGGATCAGCTTCGTGGTGATGCCCGCGGCCACGCCGGCCAGGTCGCCCGTTCCGTCCTCCTCGCACAGAAGGGCGAGGAAGAACGTCTGGAAGAGCAGGTCGCCCAGCTCGTCGAGGAGCTTCGCGCCGGTGCCCGCCCCCGCCGCCTCGGCGACCTCGTAGGCCTCCTCGACCGTGTGCGGCACGATCGTCCCCACGGTCTGCTCGCGATCCCACGGGCAGTCGCGCCGCAGCCGCTCGGTGAGCCGCGGCAGCGCCAGCATGGCGTCGGCCAGGACGATGCTCTCGAGCGCGCCGCCGGCCGGGACCGTCTCGTCCCACGGCCGCGCCGCAAGCAGCCGCCGCAGGCGCTCTCCCGACGCCGCGGCCACGGGCGCGTCGGTGGCGAGGGCGATGCCGTGGGCGCCCAGCCAGCCGGCGAGCGGCTCGTCCTCGAGGAGCGCGACCGGGC
>DASXOR010000126.1:0-11924 GCA_036494095.1 Gaiellales bacterium
CCGGCGCGCGATGCACCAGCGGCGCCGCCCCCTCGGCCTGGCCGGCCAGCATGTGCGGCGCCGCGCCGATCTCGCCGAACCCCTTCCAGTAGGCCGTGATGTTGCCGCCGTTGCCCACCGGGAGGGCCAGCCAGTCGGGCACCCCGCCGAGCTGCTCCACCACCTCGAACGCCGCCGTCTTCTGCCCCTCCAGGCGGTACGGGTTGACGGAGTTCAGGAGCGCCACGTCGCGGCGCGAGACGAGCTCACGGACGAGCCCAAGGGCATCGTCGAAGTCGCCCTGCACGGCGATCACGCGCGCGCCCGCGATCTGGGCCTGGGCGAGCTTTCCGCGGGCGATGGCGCCCTCGGGCAGGACGACCACCAGCCGCAGGCCGCCGCGGGCGCAGTACGCGGCGGCCGATGCGGAGGTGTTGCCGGTGGAGGCGCACACGGCCTCGCGCGCGCCGGCCTCGAGGGCCTTCGAGACCGCCATCGTCATCCCCCGGTCCTTGAACGATCCGGTCGGGTTTGCGCCCTCGTACTTCAGGAGCACGCGGCAGCCCGTGCGCTCCGACACGCGCGGCGCCTCGAGCAGCGGAGTCGAGCCCTCGCCGAGGGTCACAACGGGAGTCGCGGCGCTCACCGGCAGCCGGTCGCGGTAGCGCTCGATCAGACCCGGCGGCATCCGGCCGCGCCTATGCGCGGACGGGCATGAGCACCCGCTTCAGATCGTCCTCGGCGCCCGGCTCGAGGATCGCCATCACGAGGTCGCCCGGCCGTATCTCGGTGTCGCCGATGGCGATCTCGGCCCGGCCGTCGCGCGTCACCGAGATCAGCCGCGACTTGGTGGGCAGGTTCAGGTCGCGCACGAAGCGGCCCGCGGCCGGCGACCGGTCGTCGATCGCGAACTCGACGATCTCGAGGTTCTCGCGACGCAGGTCGAGCAGCGTCACCAGCTCGTGCTCGGGCAGCTCGTGCTCGATCAGGGCGAGGATGGTGGCCGTCGCCGACACGGTCAGGCCGACGCCGACCATGTCGAAGTGTGGCTGATTGCGCGGATCGTTCACCCGGGCGATGCACTTGGCCACGCCGTACTTCTCCTTCGCGACCTGGCACACGATCACGTTGTCCTCGTCGTCCCCGGTCACGGCAACCACCAGGTCGGCGCGCTCGACTCCCGCCCGCTCGAGCACGAACAGCTCGGTGGCGTCGCCGTAGCGGACGACGTGCTCGAACCGCTCCTCGAGCCGGGCGTAGCGCTCGCGATCGTTCTCGAGCAGCGTCACCTCGTGACCCATCTTGAGCAGCGTCGCGGCCAGATTCGAGCCCACCTTGCCGCCACCCGCGATCAGGATGTACACGCGCCCTGCCGCCGTTTCCTACGCGGCCCGGCCCGGGTTGTCGCAGATGGCCTTGAAGGCCGTTTCGATTACCGCCGAGGTCGCGCAGACCGTCTGCAGGCCCAGGGTGGAGTAGAAGGCCGCCCGGGCCGGATCGAGGATGCGGGTGACGACGCACGGCACGCCGAAGCGCTTCTGCGCCACCTGGGCGATGACGATGTTCGTGTTGTCGCCGTCGGTGGCGATGATCGCGGCGTCGGCGCTCTCGATGCCCGCGTCGATGAGCACGTCGGTGTCCAGGCCGTGGCCCTGCAGAAACCGCCCGGGCCAGTCGTCAGGCAGCCGCGCGAGCGCCTCCGGATCCTCGTCGATGACGGTCACGTCGTGGCCCTCGCCGGTCATGCGCAGGGCGAGGCTCGACCCCACGCGCCCGCATCCGACGATCAGCACTTTCATGGCTTGAAGCGTACAGCCTGGAGGGGGCCTGTGCCTGCTGCGCGCAGCGTTCCACTATCGTCGCGCCGATGAGCGAGATCCGCATCGGACTGCTCGGTTTCGGCACGGTCGGCTCGGCCGTGCACCGGCTGCTCGGCGACGGCGCCGAGGCGATCGAGCGCGTGACCGGCGGGCCCGTCGTCGTCGCCGCCGCTCTCGTGCGCGACCCGGCTCGGTACCCGACCGCGCCGGACGGTCTGCTCACAACCGACTTCGCCCGCCTGCGCGACGACCCCGCCATCGCCGTCGTCGCCGAGGTGATGGGCGGCATCGAGCCCACCCGCAGCCACGTCCTCGAGCTGATGGCGGCCGGCAAGTCGGTGGTGTCGGCCAACAAGCAGCTTCTGGCCCGCCACGGCGAGGAGCTCTTCGCCGAGGCCGAGCGGCGCGGCGTGCAGCTGCGGTTCGAGGCCAGCGTCTGCGCGGCCATCCCTGTCGTGAAGGTGCTGCGCGAGTCGCTGATCGTGAGCGGCGTGCACCGCATCGACGGGATCGTCAACGGCACGACGAACTTCATCCTCACCCGGATGGTGACCGCCGGCGACTCGTACGCCGCCGCGCTGCGCGAGGCCCAGGAGCTGGGCTACGCCGAGGCCGACCCGACCGAGGACGTCACCGGCGCCGACGCCGCCGCCAAGATCGCGATCCTGGCGTCGATCGCGTTCCACACACGCGTGCACTCGGATCAGGTCGACCATGTCGGCATCGACGGCCTCGATCTGGTCGACGTGAAGCATGCGGCGGCGCTCGGCTACCAGGTCAAGCTGATCGCCTCGGCGATGCAGATGGACGGCGCCGTCGTCGCGCGCGTGCACCCTTGCCTGCTCGCCGCCGACCATCCGCTGGCGTCGGTGCAGGGCGCGTTCAACGCGGTGATGCTGCGGGGGAGCTCGATCCGGGAGGTGATCCTCGAGGGCCCCGGCGCGGGCGGCCAGGAGACGGCCACGGCGGTGATCGGGGACCTGCTCGCCGTGATCGGGACGTCGGGCACCGGCTTCCTCCAGCACGACGGCTACTACCGCGAGCTGCGCCGGCTGCCGCTGGACGACCTGCAGAGCCCGTTCTACCTGCGCTTCGAGGTCGACGACGAGCCGGGCGTGCTGGCCCAGGTGGCCCAGGCGCTGGGCGACCGGGGGGTGTCGGTGGCGCAGGTCGTGCAGCACTCCGGTGCGGGCGTCCACATCGTTATCCTCACCCACCGCGCCCGCGAGGGCTCGGTGCGGGCGGCGGCGCGGGCCGTCGCCGGGCTCGGCTTCAGCCGATCCGGGCCTGTAGTGCTGCCGGTGCTCGTACGCTCGGAGTGACCGCGGCGGCGATGACGATCGCCGTTGCGATCGCGCCGCCGAGGCCGCCGAGGGCGAACACGCCGCGCACGCCCAGCACGTGGATGAGCGTGCCCGCGCACACCATCGAGAGGGCGTAGGTGCCGTTCAGGATCGAGACGGCCGCCGCCCGGACGCGGCCCATCAGGCGGTTCGGCAGGTGGCGCTGGTAGATCAGCATCTCGGCCGTGCCGAAGAGGCCGTTGCCGGCGCCCGAGAGCGCGAGGCCGAAGAGGACGAGCGGGAACACCGGCGCGACCGCGACCAGGCCGATGCCGAGCCCGAACGCCGCCGACCCGACTCCGAAGACGTGCAGGGGGTCGCGGCGGGCCGTCAGGCGCGCCGCGAGCCACGAGCCGGCCAGCATGCCGAGCCCGCACGCGCTCATCTCGATGCCGAAGCCGCTGCCGCCGAGGTGGAACTTCCCCGCCAGCGGGATCATGGCGACCACGACCGCGCCGTCGACGGCGATCATGACCGCCACGGCGACCGTGGTCACGAGCACCATGCGCGCCCGAACGAGCTCGCCGAAGCCCGCCGACGCCTCGCGCACGAAGCCGCGCCGGGGCTCGGGCTCGGGGCGGGTCTGGCCGTGCAGGCGCGCGATGGCCGCCGCCGCCGCCGCGTAGGCGACCGCGATCACGGCCATCGCCGCCCGCCCCCCGACCAGAGCGAACACGATTCCCGCCGCCGCGGGAGCCACCAGCACAGCCACCTGATTCGACCCGAACAACGCCGCGTTCGCCCCCGGCAGGCGTTCGTCCGAGATCAGGGCCTGCACCGCCGCCGCCTGAGCGGGCCCATAGGGCACCGCGGCGACCGCGGCCAGGGCGGCTGCCGCCAGCAGCTCCCACGGGCGGGTAGCGGCTAGCGCCGCCGTCGCGAAGATGACCGTCTCGGCGAGCGCGACCCCGGTCAGCACCAAGCGCCGGTCGTAGCGGTCGGCGACCACACCGCCGAACGGGCCGAGGAGCATCGCCAGGCCCAGCGAGGCCGCGAGCACGGCCGACACCCAGTAGGTGCTGCCGGTCATCCGAAGCACGCTCAGCGCCAGCACGATCGCCGTGGCCTCGGTGCCGGCCACGACCAGCACCGCCGAGGTCATAAGCCGGCGCAGATCGGAATCGTGAAGGGCGGAGCGCTTCAAGTTGACAAGAGTTTACACACTTGCACCCTCCTCAGCAACCTCGGCCGGGAAGTGCGTGACGATCACCCGGCAGGGCGCCTTGCGGAGGATGAAATCGACGGTCTGGCCGAAGAATTCCTCATGTAGGCTGCGGGCGAGGCGGCGTTTGTACGGCGACCCCACCATGATCAGCTGTGCGCCATACTCGACGGCGGCGTCGACGACCAGCCGCCCGGGGCTGCGCGTACGCGCGACGACCCCCCTGTACTCGACTCCGTACTCCGACGCGAGCGAGGCCGCGAGCGCCTGCACCTCCTCCACCTCGCGCTCGCGCTCCGCCATCGGCCGATCGATCGGCTCGCGTACGGGCACGTAGAGGGCGCTCACGCCGACCACCACCGCACCTGAGTCGACCGCGAGCCGGCAGGCCGACGCCATCGTCTCCTCGGCGATCGCGTCGAGCCGCTCGAGCGGGACGACGATCGTGGAGTAGGCGATCTCGGTCACGTCGACGGGCGGCGGCGCTCCCTGCGCGACGCTCTCGATGATCGGCAGGCCCGCCCGGACACGCACGACCACGTAGAGCGCGAGCCCCGCGACCATCCACAGCGGGCCGACGACGCGCGCTCCGGGATGGGTTCCGAGGGCAACCACCCAGGCGACGAACGCGAGCAGCGTCCCCACCACCGAGGTGATCGGGATCAGTCGCCCCCGGATCCACATGTTGCCCTTCATCATGAACGGCCGCGGCAGGTCGGGCGCGACGATCCGCAGCCACACCACGGACGCCTGCGTCATCATGAACGCGATCAGGATGCCGAAGCTGTAGAGCGACGCCAGCGTCAGCTCCTCCTGGCCGCGATAGAGCGCACCCACGACGATGAACCCGATCGCCAGCAGGCCCACGCCGAGGATGGCCGCCGGCGGATGCATCACCCGGCGACTGGTGCGCCCGAAGACCGCGGGTAGCTGGTCGTGCCGGCCCATCGACTCGGCCAGGCGGCCACAGCCCGAGAAGCTGGTCGAGATGGCCATCAGGAGGATCGCGCACGCCGTCATGCCGACCCCGAACATCAGGCTCACATGCACCCAGTGGGGGGCGTGCGCGCCGATGCGGTTGGCAAGCCCGAGCATGGGGTCGTTCACCCAGTAGTGGCCGAGCCGCGTCGTGCCGCCGGCGGCCTTGTGCGGGGCGAGACGGGTCGGGAACGCCGACGCCGCGGCGGTCGCGACGGCGGCGTACACGATGACGACGGTGAACACCGAAGAGCGCACGCTGTCGGGCACCGACCGCTCCGGATCCTTGGCATAGGCGGCCACGCTCGACACCTTTTCGAGGCCGGTGTAGCCGATCATCGCGATCGGGAACGAGAACGCAAGCGAGTTCCAGGTGGGCACGGTGCCGAGGTCGATGTTGCGCGTCAGGGCGCTCCACGAGAACAGGAGCGCCAGGCCGAGCACCGCCAGGCTCACCTGCACCACGAGATCGAGCGCCGCGACGGCCACCCCGGCCGAGTAGGCGTCCGTGCGCCGCACCAGCCGCACGACCGTGATCACGACCAGGATCGCCACCGCGAGCGCCGCCGCCTGCCGCACCGAGAAGGTGCCCTGCTTGCCGAACGCACCCGCCACGTAGTGGGGCAGGAACAGCGCCGAGAGCGAGATCGCGATCACGAAGTCGAGCACCGTGGCCCAGCCGGCGATGAAGCCGGCCAGGTCGCCCCACGCCCGCCGCGAGAGCGCCGAGGAGCCGCCCGGCTCGGGAATGGTGGCGCCGCCCTCGGCGTACGCCGCCGCCGCGAGGGCGAAGAGCAGCCCTGCGGCGAGGAACACGACCGGGGTCAGCGAGAGCGCGTACACGGCCGTGATGCCGAGCGCGTAGTAGAGCGAGGAGGAGATCTCGCCGTAGGCCATCGCATACAGCGACGGGGCGCCCAGGAACCGGCCCAGAGACGGGATCTTGCGCGCCATTGCGCAGAGAATACTGAGGCCTGCCGCCGCCGGCCCGTCAAACGGTCGACAGGTGCCTGGCACCGGTTCACCGGTGCCAGGCACCTCCGCGTCGGCTATTCAGACAGCGCGCGGCGCATCTCGGTGCGGCGGCGCTCCAGGAAGCCGCGTTCGGCCGCCCCCGGGGCAAGCTCGAGCGCGCGCGTGTAGGCGGCGAGCGCGTCCGCCGGGCGGCCGAGCCGGCGCAGCATGTCCGCCCGGGCGGCGTGCAGCAGGTGGTAGCGGTCGAGCGCGCCGGAGGCGGCCAGATCGTCGACGAGCTCGAGCCCGCGCGCAGGCCCCTCGGCCATCGACACGGCCGCCGCGAGGTTCAGGTCGACCACCGGCGACGGGGCGATCGCGGCCAGGTCGGCGTAGAGCGCGGCGACCCGGCCCCAGTCGGTGGCCTCGAAGCTCTCGGCGCGGGCGTGCAGCTCGGCGATCGCGGCCTGCAGCTGGTAGGGGCCGGGCGCGCCGGCCCGCTGCGCGCGGCGCAGCTCGGCCGCGCCCGAGCGGATCATCGCGGCGTCCCAGCGGCCGCGATCCTGATGCTCGAGCAGCACCATCTCGCCCGCGGCCGTCGTCCGCGCCGCCGACCGGGCGTGGTGCAGCAGCATCAGCGCCAGGAGGCCGCGCGCCTCCGGCTCGGCCGGCAGCTGCGAGACGAGCAGCCGCGCGAGCCGGATCGACTCGTCGCAGAGGTCGCGGCGCACGAGATCGTCACCGGACGATGCCGAGTAGCCCTCGTTGAAGACAAGGTAGAGCACCGCGGCCGTGTGCTCGAGCCGGTCGGCGAGCAGGTGGCCCGGCGGCCGCCCGAACGGGATGCCCGCCATGCGGATCTTGGACTTCGCCCGCACCAGCCGCTGGGCCATGGCCACCTCCGGCACGAGGAACGCGCGGGCGATCTCGGCGGTCGAGAGGCCCGCCACGAGCCGCAGCGTCAGGGCCACGCTGGCCTCGGCCGAGAGGGCAGGATGACAGCAGGTGAAGATCAGCTCCAGGCGCTCATCGGGCACGACGTCGTCCTCCTCGAAGGCTTCCGGTTGCTGCCCCCCGGGCTCGGCCGCCAACGCGGGCAGCCGCTCGCGCAGGGCGCGCTCGCGGCGGAGGCGGTCGATCGCGAAGTTGCCGGCGGTCGCGACGATCCACCCGAGCGGGGACGCGGGCACACCGTCGGCCGGCCAGCGGGCGGCGGCGCGGCCGAACGCCTCCTGCACCGAGTCCTCGGCCAGGTCCGCATCTCCGAAGCGGCGCATGAGCGCCGCCACCGCGCGTCCCCAGTGCTCGCGAAACGCGGCGGCGGCCGCCTCGGAGGCGCTTACCGCTCCACCAATGGCCGCACCTCGATGGATCCGTGGCGGGCCGTCGGCATCTGCCCGGCGGCCTCGATGGCGTCGTCGATCGACTGGCATTCGACGACGAAGTAGCCGCCGAGCTGCTCCTTCGTCTCGGCGAAGGGGCCGTCGGTGACGAGCGTGCGGCCGTCGCGCACGCGCACGGTCGTCGCGGCCGCCGTCGGGCGCAGCTCGGCCCCGTCGATCATCATCCCCCGCCGCCCCATGTCCTCGGCGAACCGGGCGTATTCGACGTACATCGCTTGACGGTCCTCCTCGCCGAGCTCAGCCCACTCCGTCTCGTCGGCGTAGATGGCAAGCAGATATTTCATCGTCGTCTCCCTTCGTCTCGCCGGCCGGTGCGGGCCGCCGTCCACTGGGACGAACGGCGCAGCCGGAAATCGACACCTGTCACCCGCGTGGCCTCGGCGGGCGCATCGCCCGGCGGCGCAGGATGCCGAGCGCGATGAAGACGGCGCCGGCCACGAACCCCACCTCGCCGCCGCCCAGGACGGCCGTCTCGATCAGGAGCACGACGCCGATCACGATGAACGCGACCGACAGGATGCGGTTCACGCGCAGCATCGCGTCACCCGGTCGGCTGCGTGCCGACCATCACCCGGCAGTCGGCGTTGCGGAGCACGTAGTCGATCACGCGCCCGAACATGCGCTCCCCGCCCCGCTTGCGCTGCTCGGCGCCCAGCACGATGATCTCCGACCGGCGCTGGCGGGCCTCGTCGACGATCGCCTGGCCGACGTTGCGGGTGCGCACGATGCGGGGGATGACATAGACGCCGTACTCGCGCCCGAGCGCCGCCGCCTCGCTCAGCTCCCGCTCGGCCTGGCGCGACTCCGCCTCCATCGGCGCCGACAGCGGCAGGTTCATCGGCACCGGGATCGGGTAGAGGGCGACGAGCTTCGTGCCCGATTCGGCGGCGAGCTGCAGCGCGGTAGCCGTCATCTCGTCGGTGACCCGGTGGGCCGTGATCGGCAGCAGGATCGAGCGGTACTCGACCTCGACCGCCGGCCCGACCATCATCCGCGCCGCCGTCACCGTCTCGGTCAGCGGCAGGTGCTGGGTGCGGCGGTAGACGACGTAGACGATCATCCCGACCGCGAGCCAGACGATCCCGACGGGCGCGACACCGTCTTTGAAGTGCAGCGCGACCGTGACCAGCCACGAGGCGCCGCAGCCGATGAAGCCCAGCACGGCGAACAGGGGCAGGTCGTACGAGCCCACCTGGAACGACAGCGGGCCGCGCCAGGGCATGTCGGCGGAGCTGAGCGTGCGCCGCATCTTGATCACCGAGGCGTGCGCGAGCGTGAACGACAGCATGGCGCCGAAGGCGTACAGATTGCCGAGGAACGCGATCGCCCCCGGCGGGATCATCAGGAGCACCGCGAGCACGCTGTAGAGGATGATCGCAACGTACGGCGTGTTGAACTTCGGATGCACGTGCCGGATCGCCTCCGGCAGCTGGCGGTGCTCGCCCATCGAATATGTCAGCCGCGAGACGCCGATGATGCCGGCGTTCGTCGCGATGATCAGGATTGTGGCCGCGAGGATGGCGACGTAATAGCCCAGGCCATCCTTGATCGTTCGGGGGATGCTCAGATGCTCGACCAGGCCGGCGACCGGGTCGCCCGCGAACCTGCAGGCCAGGTCGGACGTCTGCTCGCCGAGCTTCACGGCCTTCGGGCAC
Organism: Gaiellales bacterium; assembly: GCA_036494095.1. Classification (GTDB taxonomy): domain Bacteria; phylum Actinomycetota; class Thermoleophilia; order Gaiellales; family JAICJC01; genus JAICJC01. The sequence continues at coordinate 9,295 of DASXOR010000126.1, forward strand.
GAGAGCACCGAGCTGTGCGACTCCTTCACCTGCAGCGCGGTGGCCGGCTTGACCGGCAGCGCCGAGAGCGCGACCGACGGCAGGAAGGCGTAGATCGCGAACACCGCCAGCACCACGTACATGATCGAGCGGGGCACGTGGCGGGGCGGGTCGATCGCCTCCTCGGCCATGTTCGAGACCGTCTCGATGCCGGTGTAGGCCACCATCGCCACCGGGATCGACACGATGAAGTTGCTCCACGTCGGCGCCGTGCCCAGATGGATGTTCGTCTGCAGGACGTGCGGGCTGAACACGGTGACGAGGCCGATCATCACGAGCAGCGCCTGCGTGCCGAGGTCGGTCAGCGCCAGGAAGATGTTGAGACCGGCCGCTTCCTTCACCCCGACGATGTTGATCGCCACGAGCAGCCCGACCACGACCGCCCCGCCGACGATGTCCCACGGGTGCCCGATCAGGTTCAGGCCGGGATCGAACTTGTTCAGGTAGTGCGGGACGAAGATCGCCGAGATCGCGATCGTGACCGTGTAGTTCAGCATCTGCGCCCAGCCGGCGAAGAACGAGACCGCCTCGTTGAACGCGTGCCGGGTGAACGACGACGAGCCGCCCGCCTCGGGGAACCGGGCGGTCGCCTCGGCGTAGGTGACCGCGGTGAAGAAGAAGATGGCGCCCGAGACGGCAAAGGCGATCGGCGTCATGCCGAGCGCGTAGACGGTCACGAGGCCGAGCGCGTAGTAGATCGACGAGCCGACGTTGCCGTATGCCGTCGAGAACAGCGCGGCGGTGCCGAGCACTCGGTGCAGCCCACCGGCCTGACGGCGCTTCAGCGGCATGCGGTGATTATTACGAGTGGGATGGTCGATGGGGCCTGGCCCCGCCCACAGGGCGGGGCCAGGCCCCGGTTCTCGCCTACCGGGCCAGCAGCGGGATGATCAGGATCGCGACGATGTTCGTGATCTTGATCATCGGGTTGATGGCCGGCCCGGCCGTGTCCTTGTAGGGGTCGCCGACGGTGTCACCGGTGATCGACGCGGCGTGCGCGTCGGAGCCCTTGCCGCCGTGGGCGCCGTCCTCGATCAGCTTCTTGGCGTTGTCCCACGCGCCGCCGCCGGAGGTCATCGAGATGGCCAGGAAGAGGCCGGTAACAATCGTCCCCACGAGCAGGCCGCCCAGGGCCTGGTAGGAGATCAGGCCGACGGCGATCGGCACCACGACCGGGATCAGCGCCGGCAGCTGCATCTCGCGGATGGCCGCCCGCGTCACCAGATCGACGCAGCGCGCGTAGTCGGGCTTGGTGGTGCCCTCCATGATCCCGGGCATCTCCCGGAACTGGCGCCGCACCTCCTGGACGACCAGGCCCCCGGTGCGGCCGACGGCGTCCATCGCGAGCGACGCGAACAGGAACGGCATGAGGCCGCCGATCAGGAGGCCCGCCAGCACCCACGGGTCGTTGATCGTGAAGACCACGGGATGCCCCAGCTTCTTGCCCAGCTCGTCGCTGTAGGACTGGAACAGCACCAGCGCGGCCAGGCCGGCCGAGCCGATCGCGTAGCCCTTCGTCACCGCCTTCGTGGTGTTGCCGACAGCGTCCAGCGGGTCGGTCACGTTGTCGCGGACCTCGTGGGGCAGGTCGGCCATTTCGGCGATCCCGCCCGCGTTGTCAGTGATCGGCCCGAACGCGTCCAGCGCGACGACCATCCCCGCCATCGAGAGCATCGAGGTGACCGCGATCGCAATGCCGTAGATGCCCGCCAGCTTGAACGACGTGACGGTGCCGACGGCGATCACGATCACCGGCAGGGCGGTGGCCTGCATGCCGACGGCGAGGCCGGCGATGATGTTGGTCGCGTGGCCCGTCAGCGACTGCTCGGAGATGCGCTTCACCGGGCCGAAGCGGGTGCCGGTGTAGTACTCGGTGATGGCGACGATCAGGGCCGTGATGATGAGCCCGATCAGCCCGCAGAAGTAGATCTTGGTCGAGCTCGCCCCGCCGGTGAACGAGCCGAAGCCCTTGCCGGTGTTGGCGATCACCGGGATGTAGATCACGGCCGAGATCACGGCCGAGACGATCACGCCCACGTACAGGGCCGAGATGACGCCGATGTTGCCCCACAGGCGCACGCACATCGTGCCGACGATCGACGCCGGGATCGAGAACGCCGCCAGGAGCAGCGGCAGCATGACCGCGTCGTGGTTTCCGAACAGCGCGCCCAGGAACATCGACGCGACCACCGTCACCGCGTAGGTCTCGAACAGGTCGGCGGCCATGCCCGCGTCGTCGCCCACGTTGTCGCCCACGTTGTCGGCGATCACCGCCGGGTTGCGCGGGTCGTCCTCGGGGATGCCGGCCTCGATCTTGCCGACCAGGTCTGCGCCGACGTCGGCGGCCTTCGTGAAGATGCCGCCGCCGAGGCGGGCGAACACCGAGATGAGCGAGCCGCCGAAGGCGAGGCCGACGAGCGCCTTCGTCGTCTCGAGGTCGCGGTGGGCCTGGGTGCCGCTGCCGATCTGATCCAGGATGCCGAAGTAGGCGCCGACGCCGAGCAGGCCGAGGCCGACGACGAGGATACCGGTGACCGTGCCGCCCTTGAACGCGATCGAGAGCGCGGGCGCGAGGCCGGACTTGGCCGCCT
>DASXOR010000127.1:0-9190 GCA_036494095.1 Gaiellales bacterium
CGGAGGCTCAACCCGGAGCTGCGACCGCGCCGGCCGCCTCGCAGGCGCGGGCGACGTTCTCAGCATGCACCGCCCGGTCGGCTGCGCCCGCGGCCCGCTCCGGGACGGCGATCTGCTCGGCGCGATCCGGTGGGCAGCCGGCGTCCGCATACCGGACCACGGCCTCGATGTAGTCGAGGTCGTCGTCGGCGATGCGCAACGCCTGCTCGCTCGTGTGCGGCCGGCCGTGGCCGACGACGACGTACAGCGGGCGCTCGCGCTCGATCACGCCGATCAGCATCTGCAGGGTGGCGCGATAGTCCTGCACCGACGCATGTGCCGCCGGGATCTCGAGCGACGACAGGTAGTCGCCGACCACGAGCAGGTGCTCGTCGGGGAGCGAGACCACCATACCGTCGTCGGTGTGGCCCGCGCCCGGCCGGCACACGCCAAGCCACGGGCCGAGCCGCACGTCGGCCGGCGGGTCGACCGTCTGCTCGACGTGCAGCCGCTCGATCCCGCGGTGGGCGAGCAGCACCTCGGCGCCCTCCCGCTCGATCTCGGTGCGGGCCGCTCCCGAGCGGATCCGCTCGGCGGCCGCGGTGCTGGCGGTGACCTGCACGTCCGGCAGCATCCCCAGGGCCATCACGTGGTCCCAGTCGGCGTGGGTCACCAGGACGTGCGTGACCGGCATCGCCGAGGCGGCGAGCACCTCCTCGATCTCCCACGGTGAGATGCCGGGATCGATCAGCAGACGCTCACCGGCGCGGCGCAGCTCGAGCGTGGTTGTCTGGTAGAGCGTGCTCGGCCACCACGTCGCCGTTCCCGTGAGCGGGATCGCCCTTGGCATGGCCCTAGCATAGTATGGCCGGATGCGGGTTGGGATCGACCTGATCGAGATCGCACGGGTGGCGCGCGCTCTCGAGCGCCATCCCCGCTTCGTCGAGCGTGTCTTCACGCCCACGGAGCGCGAATACTGCCTCTCGCGGGCGAATCCGGCCCAGCACTTCGCCGCGCGCTTCGCCGGTAAGGAGGCCGTCGGCAAGGCGCTCGGGTTCGGTGTCCCGTTCACCTGGCGCGAGATCGAGATCGCCGGACGGCCGAAGCCCGGCGTCAGCCTGAACGGCCGCACCGCGGCGTGGGCGGTGCGCGTGCGTGCGGGGTCGATCGACCTCAGCATGACCCACTCGAAGGAGCTGGCGGCGGCCGTGGCCGTCGTCGCGGACGCATGATCCGCCCGCCGAAGCTGTACGACGCCGCCGAGATGCGTGCCGCGGACGCGGGCGCGATCACCGATGTCGGCATCCCGGCCGCCGTGCTCATGGAGCGGGCCGGCCTCGCGGCCGCGCAGGAGATCCTGGCCGCGTACGCCGGTAGGACGGCGGCCGTCGTGTGCGGCGGAGGGAACAACGGCGGCGACGGCTTCGTGGTCGCCCGCCACCTGCATGCCGCGGGCTGGGACGTCGAGTGCCTGCTCGCTGCCGATCCGGCCGGCCTGCCGGACGACGCTCGCCGAAACCACGCGATCGCCGTGCGCCTCGGTGTGCCGATGCGCGACGGCGTCCGCCGCGGCCGGCTCAAGGCCGCCGGCGTGATCGTGGATGCGCTGCTCGGGACCGGCTTCCACGGCGAGCCCAGGCCCGAGGCGGCCCGCGTCGTCGCCGCCATGTCCGGCCTGCCGGGCATCGTGGCGCTCGACGTCCCGTCGGGGGTCGACGCGGCGACCGGGGTGGTGGCCGGCCCGGCCGTCACCGCCGAGGTGACCGTCTGCTTCCACGGCCGCAAGCTGGGGACGGCCGTCGAGCCGGGCCGCGGCCACAGCGGGCGGGTGGTCGTCGCCGACATCGGCATTCCGCCCCGGGCGGACGTGGCCACTGCGGCCGTGATGGCGGACGGCCTCACCGCTGCGGGCAAGGGGCCGGCCGAGACGAAGTACACGGCGGGAGCCGTGCTGATCGTGGGCGGAGCGCGCGGCTTCACTGGCGCGCCGCTCATGGCGGCGCTCGCGGCGCTGCGCACGTCCGCGGGGATCGTGTGGGTGGCGACGCCGCCCGACGCCGCCCGCATCCTCGAGGCGCGCGTGCCCGAGGTGATGGTGCGCCCCCTCCCGGACGCGCTCGAGCTGCTGGAGCGCGCCGACGCCGTGGCCCTCGGCCCGGGGCTCGGGCGCGCCCCCGAGGCGATCGAGGTCGCCCGCGAGGTCGGCATCGGCCACGCCGGTCCGACCGTCATCGATGCAGACGGCCTGTTCGCGTTCAACGGCGACCTGAAGGCGCTGCGCAAACGGGCCGCGCCGGCGGTGCTGACCCCGCACGAGGGCGAGATGGGGCGGCTGCTGGATGAGCCTTCCGATTGGGTGCGCGCGAACCGGCTCGAGGCGGTGCGCCGGGCCGCGGACACGAGCGGCTGTGTCGTCCTGCTGAAAGGCCCGGACACCCTGATCGCGGATCCCGGCGGCCGCATCGGCGTCTCGCATGCCGGTGTGAGCGGCCTCGCCACCGCGGGATCCGGCGATGTGCTCACGGGCGTCGTCGCGGCCATGCTGGCCCGGGCGGGCGACGCCTGGACGGCGGCCTGCACGGCCGCCGAGGCGCATGGCCACGCCGGCCGCCTGGCCACGGAGCGGCTTGGCCCGTCCGGCATCATCGCGACCGATGTGATCGCGGCGCTGCCCGAGGTGCTGCGGTGATCGGCACGCACCGGGCCCGGGCCACGGTGACCGTCGACCTGGCCGCGATCGAGGAGAACGTCGCGCGGTTGCGGCACGCCGCCCGTCCGGCGGAGGTGTGGGCCGTGGTGAAGGCCGACGGCTACGGCCACGGCGCCGCCGCCGTGGGGCGAGCGGCGCTGCGGGCCGGCGCCCGCAGGCTGTGCGTGGCGACATGGGAGGAGGCGCGCGGCGTGCGCGAGGATCTGGGCGACGTGCCGGTGCTCGTCATGGGGCCGCTCGCCCCGGGCGAGGAGGCCCACGTGGCCGGCGTCGATGTCACGGTCACGTCGGTCGAAGGCTTTGCCCGGCTGCAGGCGGCGGCGCGCGAGCCGCTCGGCGTGCACATCAAGGTCGACACCGGCATGGGGCGGTGGGGGATGACACCTGCCGAGGCGCTGCGCATCGCGGGCCAGCTCGACCCGGCCGGCATCCTGCAACCCGCCGGGCTCATGAGCCACCTCGCGGTCGCCGACACCGACGAGCGCTTCACGCATCTGCAGATCGAGCGGTTCGCCGCGCTCGCCGAGCGGTTCCCGGGCTGTCCGCGCCACCTCGCCAACAGCGCCGGGGCGCTGCGCTTCCCCGCCGCCCGCTTCGACGCGGTCCGCTGCGGGATCGCCGTCTACGGGATCTCGCCTTTCGGCGCCGATCCGGCCGAGCTTGGCATCACGCCGGCCCTGCGGCTCGAGAGCCATGTCGCCGACGTGAAGCTCCTGCAGGCGGGCGAGAGCGCGGGCTACGGCCGCCGCTTCGTGGCCGCGGCGCCGACCTGGGTCGGCCTCGTCCCGGCCGGGTACGCCGACGGCGTCCCGCGTGTGCTCTCGGGGCGGGCCGACGTGCTCGTCGGCGGGGCAAGGCGGCGCGTCGCTGCAACGGTGAGCATGGATCAGCTCACGTTCGTGATCGGGCCCGAGCGCGACGTCGATCCGGGCGATCCGGTGACCCTGATCGGCGCCGACGGCGACGAGCGGATCCTGGCCGAGGAGTGGGCGCGCCTGGCCGGGACGATCGGCTACGAGATCGTCACCTCGCTGGCACCGCGCCCGCGGCGGGTGGAGCATGTCGTTGCCGGGCCTTGACGCCGTCCGCGCGCTCGCGCCCGTCCCCGATGCGTGGCTCGTGGGCGGCAGCGTGCGCGACCTCCTGCTCGGCCGCGACGTCGTCGACGTCGACCTGGTGGTCGAACGCGACCCGGCCGCGGCCGCCCGCTCGCTCGCGCGCAGCCACGGCGGTGCCCCCTTCCCGCTCTCGGAGCGGCACGGCGCCTGGCGGGTGGTGCGCGACGGCCGCACCGTCGACATCACGGCCAGCCACGGAGCCGTGACCGACGACCTCGGCCGGCGCGACTTCACGATCAACGCGATGGCGGTGCCACTTGCGGGCGGCGACGTGCTCGACCCGCACGGCGGCCGGGCCGACCTCGAGGCGCGGAGGCTGCGGGCGGTGTCCGAACGGGTGTTCAGCGACGATCCGCTGCGACTGCTGCGGCTGGTGCGGCTGGCGCACGAGCTCGGGTTCGCGGTCGACCCCGACTCCGAGCGGCTCGCCCGCCGCGACGCGCATCTGGCCGACCGGCCGAGCGGCGAGCGCGTCCTCACCGAGATCCGGCGGCTGCTCGAGCCCGACCACCCCGAGGCCGGCATCCGCCTGCTCGACCGCATCGGCGTGCTCGACGTCGTCCTGCCCGAGGCCGCCGCCATGCGCGGGGTCGAGCAGAGCCCGTTCCACCACCTGGACGTGTTCGAGCACACGCTGCAGGTGCTCGACGCCGCGGCCGACATCGCCGCCCATCCGGAGCACTACCTGCGCGAGGCCGCCGCGCCGGTGCGAGCCGCGCTCGACGCCGAGGTCGGCAACGGCTTCACCGGGCACATCGGCCTGCGCCTGGCCGTGCTCTTCCACGACATCTCCAAGCCGGTTACGCGCGTCGCCGGGCCGGACGGGCGGGTGAGCTTCATGGGCCACGACCGGCTGGGCGCCGACACCGCCGAGCTCGTGCTCGAGCGCTGGAAGGCGTCGCAGGCGCTGATCCGCTTCTGCCGCGTGCTCGTCTCGGAGCACCTGCGGCTGGGCTTCCTGGTGCGCGAGCGGCCGTTCGACCGCCGCACCGCCTACCGGTATGCGGCCGCGACCGCGCCGTACGCCCTCGAGAGCGTGGTGCTGTCGCTGGCAGACCGGCTGGCCACCCGCGGGGTGCGCGCGCGCCAGGCGTATCTGCGCGCCCACGCCGAGGCGGCCGTGGAGCTGATCGGGCTCATGACGACGCTTGCGGCCGAGTCGCGCGAGCCGCTCCTGCGCGGCGACGAGATCGCCGCGCTCACAGGGGCGAGCGGCCCCCGCATCGGCGAGCTCGTCGCTGCCCTCGCCGAGGAGCAGGCGGCGGGGACGGTCTCGACCCGGGAGGAGGCGGTCGCGCTTGTCAGGGGGTAACCGCTTCGACCGCACGGCCGCCCTCTATGCCGCCCACACCGCCGGGCGCGACTGGGCCGGGTTCGTCGCCTGGTGCGAGTGCCGGCCGACCGACCGCGTGCTCGACGTCGCCGGCGGTCCGGGAGGGCTCGCGGCGGCGGTGATCGCCTCGGTGGCGGCGGTGACCGTCCTCGACGTCGCCCCGGCGCTGCTCGAGTACGTTCCGGCGGAGGCCGAGCGGGTCGAGGGCCGCGCCGAGCAGCTGCCGTTCCCTGCGGCGGCGTTCGACCTCGTCACCTGCGTGAACTCGCTGCACCACATCGCCCGGCCGGCCCGCGCCCTCGACGAGATGGCGCGCGTGCTCGCGCCGGGCGGGAGGATCGTGCTCGAGGACTTCGTCGCCGACCCCGACCCCCGCCGCGCCCGCAGATGGGAAGAGATCGAGCGCCTGCGCGATCCCGAGCACGGCCGCCTGATCGCGCCGGGCGAGCCGCGCGCGCCGCTGCAGGCGGCCGGCCTGCACCTCGACGCCGAGGAGACGTGGCTGCGCAGCGCCGCGGTCGAGCCGTGGCTCGCGGTGGCCGGCTGCAGCGGCCAGGCCGCCGCCCGGGTGCGAGAGATGATCGGCGCGCGCGAGTTCGAGGTGCGCGTGTGGCGGGCGCGCTACCGCCGCCGCGCCGACTGATCGCCCAGCGGCAGGCGCGCGAGGACGGTGTAGCGGGAGCCGTCGGGGCCTGGCTCGGAGCGCACGAGCCCGCACTCCTGCACGTGCAGCGTCCCGTCGGCGAGGGCCACGGCGGCCGGCCACCGCACGCCCTCGCCGCGGCCGCGCGCCCGGGCCAGGGTCACGTGCGGCGCGGACGTGCGCGGCGGGCGTGCCCTCGGCGCCGCCTCGGCCGCCGCCTCGGCGACGGCATGGGCGAGGGCGGCGTGGCCCGGCGACGGCGCCGCCCGCGCCCACAGCATCCGCGGCCGCCGCCTCGGCGCCGGCACGACCGCCTCGAACACGAGGTCGAACTGCTCGAGCCCGGCGCAGGCGGCGGCGAGCGCCCTCGTCAGAACCGGCACGCGGCCGGGGTCGACCGTGCCGAGAAAATGCACCGTCACGTGCAGGTTCTCGGCGGGCATCGCGCGCAGGCCGGGATCGGCCGCCACGGCCGCCTGGAGCAGGCGGGCGAGCCGGTCCGGCAGCGCGACGGCGACGAAGAGGCGCATCGGCACAACGTAGCTTCGGGCCACGCCGTGCTCAGTTGGTGGCGACGCCTCCGCTCCGCGCGTACGATCGAAGGACGGTGATCCCCGGGCGCTACTGGAGGCCGTTCGCTGGGCCTGCCCGGGTTGTGGCGCGTGGGGTCGCCGGCCGATGGCGCTGGACGATCTGATCCCGTCATCGGCCGCCCGGCACGGCCGCCGCAGAACGGCGTGCGGCAGCCCGCGTGGGGTGAGTCTCTCGCCGCCGCCGCTTCGGCGTTCTTACGCCGCGCGTATGACCGGGTGACGGGTGTCGAGCTCGCGGAGCAGTTCGGCCAGCTTGCACTCGAGGTCGTTCGGAGTGCGCACCGGATAGCCCGACTGCCACTGTCCGCTGGTCTCGGCCACACGCACGCAGTACATGAGGTTCTGGATGTCGCGTTTGTCGAGCATCGAGGTTCCACGTCGGCGTTCGACGCCGGGGTGGGCATCCCCTGCATGCGGTATATCGCCGGGGGAGAGGGTATAGTCCCCGCGCCATGATCAAGGTTCTCGTCGCAGCCCTCCTTGGCACCGTGGTCGGCATCGTGGTGATGGTGGTGGTGATCGTGGCCGCAGGCGGCGAGACCAACAACTCGAGCAGCCTCGGCCTGAGCCTCTCGCTCTCCACCGCCGCGGTGTCGACGCCGGCCTCAAGCGCCACGTCCGCGCCTCCGCCCACGAGCGGCGGCGGCTCCACGGGCGGTTCCGGCGCAACCGGGAACGCCGACGCGGGCAAGGCGGTGTTCGCCTCCAACGGCTGCGGTAGCTGCCACACGCTGGCCGCGGCCGGCGCTTCCGGCACGATCGGGCCCGACCTCGGCAAGATCGGCCCCGACGCGACCAAGGCGGGCATGCCGCTCCCCGCGTTCATCCAGCAGTCGATCACCGACCCGGCCGCGTTCACGGCGTCCGGCGGCCCGTGGGCGACGGCGATGCCGACCACGTTCGGCTCGTCGCTCAGCGCCTCCCAGATCAGCGACCTCGTCGCGTTGATCGCCTCCGGCCAGCAGTAACCGCCCACCATGACGGTTGTCCCGAACACCGGTGTGCAGACGGGTGCCGCGGCGCTCGTCGCGGCGCTCGAGGCCCACGACGTGGCGGTGGTGTTCGGCCTGCCCGGGATCCACGCGCTGCCGGTGTGGGACGCGCTGATCGGCTCGCCGATCCGGCGGGTCGTCGTTCGCCACGAGCAGGCGGCCGGGTTCGGCGCGGTCGGATATGCGCGCACGAGCGACCGCCCCGGCGTCTACCTGACGAGCACCGGTCCGGGGGCGTTCAACTCGCTGGCGGCGCTGTCGGAGGCAGATGCGTCGAGTACGCCGGTGCTGCACCTGACCTCGCAGATCCCCACAGAGCTCGTCGGGGCCGGCCGCGGCTACCTGCACGAGAGCCGCGGCCAGTCGCAGGCGTTCGCGGCCGTGTCGCGCTACCACGCTCGGCCGACGACGCCGGAGGCGCTCGTCGCCGCCGTCGACGAGGCGTTCCGGCAGATGGCGCTCAACCCCGGCCCCGCCACGATCGAGGTCGCGACCGATGTCATGGCGGCCGTCACCGAGGCCGTGCCGGCGCGGGTGACGCGGGTCGCCGCTCCGGCGCCCGACCCGGAGGCCGTCGCGCGCGTGCGTGGTCTGATCGACGCCGCCGCGGCGCCGCTGATCTGGGCCGGAGGCGGCACCCGGCACGCGGCCGCGGCGGTACGCGCGCTGGCCGAGGCGCTCGACGCGCCGGTGATCACCACCTACAACGGCAAGGGCGTCCTTCCGAGTGCGCATCCGCTGCACGCCGGCTCGTCGGTCGAGGAGGCCGCGATGAAGAAGCTCGTCGAGCGTTCCGACCTCGTGCTGGCGCTTGGCACCCGGTTCTCGCAGGAGGCCACCGCGAACTGGGGCGTGCCCCTGCCCGCGACGATCGTCCAGGTCGACCTCGATCCGGGCCGCTTCGGGCGCACGTTCGCGGTCGCCGAGGGAGTGGTGGCCGATACGGGGCTCTTCTGCGAGGCGCTCCTGGCCGATCTTCCGGCTGCCGGCGGCCGCGACGGCGAGGCGGCCGTGCGGGCGGCGCTGCAGGGTCGCTCGGCCGAGGTCGGCGAGCAGGGGGCCGACGCCGAGGGCGAGTTGATGCGCGTCTTGCACGACGCCCTCCCCGACGACGCCATCGTGGTCGCCGACATGACCGTCGCCGCCTACTGGGCCGCGCTCTACCTCGACGCCAAGCGGCCGGGCGCATTCGTCTATCCGTCGTCGGGCGCGCTCGGCTGCGGCATCCCGCTGGCGCTCGGGACGGCTGCCGCCAACCCCGACCGGCCGACGGTCGTGGTCTGCGGCGACGGCGGCTTCCTGATGGCGGGCCATGAGCTCCTGACCGCCCGGGCCGAGGGGCTTCACTTCGTCGTCCTGGTCGTCAACGACTCGGCCTACGGCATCCTGCGCAACTATCAGGAGACGCTGTTCGGGCGCACGGTCGCGGTCGAGTTGAACGCGCCCGATTTCGCGGGGCTCGCAGCGGCGTGCGGGGTGCGCTACCTGCGCGCCGGCGGGATCGGTGAGCTGGCGGGAGTGCTGCAGGCGGCGGTCGCCGACCGCTCCGGCCCCGTGCTGGTCGAGCTGCAGGCCGCGCTGCGCGCCCCCGGCCAGTCCGTCTAGGGATGGGGACTGTCCCCGGTGTGTGGGGACTGTCCCCGGTTTGACTGGCTGTAGAGTGCGAGGCCGATCGTGAGCGCCCCCGTCCGCACCGACTACTCGATGACCGCGAACCCCGGCAGGCGGCTGCCGGTGGCCGTGAGCGCGAGCGGTTGCGTCATCGAGGACGACGACGGCAACCGCTACCTGGACGCCTGCGGCGGCGCCATGGTCATGCTGC
>DASXOR010000128.1:0-2884 GCA_036494095.1 Gaiellales bacterium
GCCGGCGTCGGAGATGTTGCGCAGGCTCGAGATGCCGCCGATGTCGATCAGGGCCTCCGGCGCCGCCAGCCGCAGCTTCATCATCGGCACAGGCGAGTGCCCGCCCGCGAGCACGCGGGCGCCGTCGCCGTACTTGCGCAAGAGGCCGGCGGCGGCGGCTACCGACTCGGGTCGCTCGTACTCGAATGCCCGCGGAATCATGCCGCACCTCCCTTCTGCATCGCGCTCCAGACCCTCTCGGGCTGGAGCGGCATTGCGATGTCGCGGACGCCGAGCGCGTCACAGACGGCGCTCACCACGGCCGGCGTGGACGCAATCGTGCCCGCCTCGCCGATCCCCTTCACCCCGAGCGGGTTCGTGGGCGACGGCGTCACCGTGCGATCGGTCTGGATGTGCGGTATCTCGACCGCCGAGGGCACCACGTAGTCCACGAGCGTCCCGGTCACGAGCTGGCCGCCCGAGTCGTAGACCGCCTCCTCGTACAGCGCCTGGCCGATGCCGTGGGCGACGCCGCCGTGCACCTGGCCGTCGACGATCATCGGGTTGATGACGTTGCCGCAGTCGTCGACCGCGATGTAGCCGGTGATCTCGACCTTGCCGGTGTCGCGGTCGACCTCGACCTCGCAGCCGTGGGCGCCGAACGGGAACACGCAGTTGGGCGGATCGAAGAACACCGTCTCGTCGAGCCCGGGGGTGACGCCCTCGGGCATGTCGAACGCCTGCCACGCGCGGAAGGCGATCTCCTGGATCGTCACCCGCTGGTCGGGGCTGCCCTTCACCGAGAACGCGCCGGCATCGAACTCGAGGTCGTCGGCCGATGCCTCGAGCATCTGGGCCGCCACGAGCCGGGCCTTGTCGCGCACCGGGCCGGCGGCCAGGTGCACCGCGGTGCCGCCGACGGCGAGGCTGCGGCTGCCGTACGTCCCGAGCCCATATGGGGCGAAGGCGGTGTCGCCGTGGATCACCTCGACGTCGTCGAACGGCACGCCGAGCTCGGTCTCGATGATCTGCGACCACGAGGTCGCATGCCCCTGGCCGTGCGGCGACGTGCCGGTGATCACCGTGACCTTGCCGGTCGGGTGCATCCGCACGGTCGAGCTCTCCCAGCCGCCGGGCGTGATCCCGAGCGCGTGCCGGGCGACGTCGGAGGGCACGAAGCCGCACACCTCGACCCAGGTCGAGAGCCCGCGGCCGAGCAGCTTGCCGCGCGCCGCCGCCTCCTCGCGCCGGCCGTCGAACGTGGCCTGGTCGTCGGAGAGCTCGAGCAGGCGGTCGAGCGTCTTTCCGTAGTCGCCCGAGTCGTACACGAGGCCGATCGCGCTCGTGAACGGGAACTCCGTCGGGAAGTTGCGCCGGCGCACGTCGGTGCGCGTGATCCCGACCTCCTGCGCCAGGATGTCCATCATCCGTTCGATCGCGAGCGTGGCCTCGGGCCGGCCCGCGCCGCGCAGGGCGTCGGTCGGCACCGTGTTCGTGTAGACGTTCGTGACAGTGACGTCGATCTCGGAGATGGCGTAGGCCCCCGGGGCCATCAGCAGCGTGAGCTGCGAGATCAGCGGCGTCAGCATCTGCAGGTATGAGCCGTAGTCCTGGACGTAGTGCACACGCATGCCGAGCACCGTGCCGTCCCGCTTCGCCGCGAGCTCGACGTGCGCGGTCTGGGCGCGGCCATGGCAGGTGGCGACCATCGCCTCGGAGCGCTCCTCGATCCACTTCACGGGCGCCCCCACCTTCCTGGATGCCGCCGCCGCGATGAACTCCTCGGCGTAGGCGTTCAGCTTGCCGCCGAACCCGCCGCCGACGTCCGGGGCGATCGCGCGCACCTTCGCCTCGCTGACGCCGCACACGATCGCGAGGAACGTGCGCAGGAAGTGCGGCACCTGGGTGGAGCTGTAGACGACCAGGTCGTCGGTGGCCGGGTTCCAGTCGGCCACCACGCCGCGGGTCTCGATGGGCACGTGGGCCAGGCGCTGGCTCTTGATCGTCTGCTTGACGACGACCTCGGCATCGGCGAACGCGGTGTCGATGCCGTCGGTCTTGTGGGCGAGCACGAGCCCGACGTTGGAGTCGAGCTCCTCGTGCACGCGCGGCGCGCCGTCGGCGAGGGCCGAGTCGACGTCGATCACCGCCGGCAGCTCCGCATAGGTGACCTCGACGGCGTCCACCGCGTCACGGGCGGCATAGCGGTCGGCGGCGATGACGACCGCTATCGGCTCGCCGACGTGGCGCACGCGGCCCTTCGCAAGCGGCGTGCGCACCGGGTGCACCATGTCGCCGGTCGGGTTCGACGCGCACGGCACCCCCGCCGCGAACTCGAGATCGTCGCCGGTGAGGACGGCGGTGACGCCCGGCATGCCGCGCGCAGCCGCCGTGTCGATCGCCGTGATGTCGGCGTGCGGGTACTGGCTGCGCACGACCGCCATGTGCAGCATCCCCGGCAGCTTGATGTCGTCCACGTAGCGCCCGCGTCCGGCGAGGAACTTGCGATCCTCCTTGCGCAGCGCCGCGACGCCGATGCCCTTGGCCCCTTCGACCGTGGCCGCCATTATGCCGTCACCCCCGATGCAGCCCGGACGGCTGCGACGATGTTCTCGTAGCCGGTGCAGCGGCACAGGTTGCCCTCGAGGCCGTGCCGGATCTCGTCGTCGCTCGGGCGCGGATTTCGCTCGAGCAGCTTGATCGCGGTCATCACCATCCCCGGCGTGCAGTAGCCGCACTGGAGGGCGTGGTTCTCGTGGAACGCCTGCTGCATCGGGTGCAGCTCGCCGTTGCGCGAGATGCCCTCGATGGTGGTCACCTCGCAGCCGTGTGCCTGGACGGCCAGCACCGTGCACGACTTCACGGCCTCGCCGTCGAGCCAGACGGTGCAGGCGCCGCAGTTGGA
>DASXOR010000129.1:0-9037 GCA_036494095.1 Gaiellales bacterium
GCTCGCGACCAGCCGGGCCGGGCCGCGGCGCGAGGCCGGCAGCCGCGAGACGAGCACGTTGCCCACCGCCGAGGCGGCGATCAGCGGTCCGACCATGTGCGAGCCGCAGCGCTCGTGCTCCTTCGCGATGTCGACGGGCGCGCCGTCGTGCTCGTAGCCGCCGATCGCCTTGTGCTCGGCTCCGTGATAGCCGGCGATGCGCGACCCGCGCAGGGCCATCATCGCCGGGAAGAGGGCGGCGCCGGCGGTGACCACCTCGACTGCGGCGGGATGCAGCCGGGTGCGGCGGATGACCTGGGCAAGCACGGCCGACCCGGCCAGCGCCGCTCCCATGCCCGGCGACTCCATCGGCAGCCGCGCCTCGGGCAGGCGGCGCCGGATCAGCGGCAGCAGGTAGGCGACCTCGACCATCCGGGCGACGCCGCGCAGGAGCGGCAGCTGCACGATCGCCGCGGGCAGCTCGGGCTTGCGGCCCGAGGCGAGCTTGACGCTGCCGTCGCTCGCGCGCACGGCCACCGCCCAGTGGTCGAAGCTGTGCACCAGGATGCCGTTTTGGAGGGCCATGCCGCCCAGCCTGACCTTCTCGCCCGGCTCGGTCATGCCGCGGCCCCGATCGCCCGGGCCACGTGCACGAAGAAGCGCACGGCCAGATCGAGGTCGTCGAGCGGGATCCGCTCGTCGGATGAGTGCACGAGCGAGCCGGCCAGCATCGGGTCCATGCGTGTCGGCATGAATCCGTACGCGACAGAGCCGAACGCGCCCCGCATCCAGTGGCTGTCGGTGAACCCGGAGCAGATCACCGGCGCGGCCGTCGCGCCGGGTTCGATCTCGGGCAGGAACTCCTCGATCGCGGCGAACAGCGGCGTGTCGGGCGACGACATCGTGCCTCCGTCGCGCTCGATGAACTCGAACTCGTACTCGAGCCCGGCCAGCGCCTCGCGCACGGCGCCCTCGACGTCGGCCTGCGTCATCCCGGGCAGGATGCGGCAGTCGCAGCGCAGCTGGGCGCGGCCGGGGATGACGTTGATCTTCGTGCTCGCCGACATGCCGGTCGGGGCCACCGTGGCCCCGAGCATGGGCTCGATCATCTCGGCCAGGAGCGGATTGTGCGCCCGCGCGCTGTCCATCACCCTGCGCGGGTCGGCGTCGTCCGCGCCGATCGAGCGCAGGAACGTGTGCAGCTCGGGCAGGTCGCGTGACGGCGGCGTCATGCGGTCGATGCGCTCGAGCACGGGGATCAGCTTGAGGAGGGCGTTGTCGGAGGCGCCCGGCACCGAGGCGTGGCCGCTGCGCCCGCGGGTCGTGACGGCGAAGGCGGAGCACTGCTTCTCGCCGACGCCGACCGTGTAGGCGACCCGCGATCCGTGGGTGACCCGCTCGCCGCCGCCCTCGTTCACGACGTAGTCGACGCGAACGAGGTCGGGGTGGTGCTCGATCATCCAGGGCAGGCCCCAGCCGTCGCCGACCTCCTCGTCGGCGACCGCGCAGTACACGAGATCGCCCGCGCCGTCCCAGCCCTCGCGGGCCAGCGCCGCAAAGGCGACCGCCTCGGCCGCGACCTGGCCCTTCATGTCCAGCGCCCCCCGCCCCCACACGTGCCCGTCGCGCTCGAGGCCGGAGAACGGCGGCACGGACCACTCGGCGGCATCGGCCAGCACGACGTCGGTGTGGCCGAGCAGCATCAGCGCCGGTCCGTCGCCAGTGCCGCGCAGGCGCGCCACCAGGTTCGTCCGCTCCGGCGTGCGGCCGCGCAGCTCCGACTGGACGCCGGCCTCGGCCAGGTAGGCGGCCAGGTGCTCGGCGGCCGGCGTCTCGTTGCCGGGCGGATTGGTCGTGTCGATGCGGATCAGGTCGGCCAGCAGCTGCGCCGTCTCGGTGCGGAAGTCGTTCGTGAGCATGCCCGCACGCTACACGAGGAGGGTTGGTCGCGGCCTGGTTGCGGCTCAGCCGGCGAGGGCCGCGGCGATCGCGGCGAAGGCCGCCAGGCAGCAGCCTTCGAGCTCGTCGTCGACGGGCGACGGCCAGGTCGAGAGCTTGACGCACACGACGTCGGCCGGCACGTTGATGTACACCATCTGGCCGTGGATGCCGAGGCCGGCGTAGACGGCGTCACGCTCGAGCACCCACCACTGGTTGCGGTACATCTCGCCGGGATGGACGTCGACGCCCTCGCTGCGGGCGTACGCCTCACGGCAGGCCTCGTCGCCCCGGCGGGTGTCGAGCACCCATTCCCGCGGCACGACCTGCGCCTCCCCCACCCGGCCCTCGCGCAGATGCGCGAGCGCGAACCGGGCGAGGTCGCGCAGGGTCGCACACACACCGCCGTCCGGCAGCGTGACGCCGTGGCGGATCGTGATGTCGGCGTCCTGCTCGGCGCCGATCCGCGACCACAGCGTCTCGCTCACGAGCTCGGGATAGCGGGTTCCGGACACGCGCTCGAGCACCCACGCCAGGAGCTCGGTCAGGATGGAGCGGTAGTCGAACACCTCCCCGTGCGGGCGCGCGTTTGAAAGACGCGTGATCTGCTCGTACACGTTGGCGACGCGGAGTGCGCCCGCAGGCGGCCGCCAGCCGGCCAGCACCTCGGTCAGGTACACGTCCGAGGACGGGTCGTCGTAGGTCTCGTCGTACGCCGTGCCGGTGCGCATGTCCAGCACGTGGCGCACGGTCGCCCCTTCGAAGCTCGTGCCGGCGAGCTCGTCGATGTAGGCCGCGACCGGCGCCTCCGGGTCGAGCTGTCCACGGCCCACGAGCACGCCCGCAACGGTGCCGGCGATCGACTTCGAGACGGACTGAAGCAGGTGGGTTGTCGTCGCCGTCATCCCCGGGCCGTAGTGCTCGCGCGCGATCCGGCCGCCGTGCAGCACCAGGAAGCCGTCCGTGAACGTCCGGTCGAGCATCTGGGCGACGGTCATGCGCCCGCCGGCCCACGGGAACGAGATGGCGTCGGTGTCCTTCAGGTCGGGCGCGAGGGCCACGACCGGCCCGTCGCCGCGCTCGATCCGCGCCGTCGGCACCACCTCGCGGGTGTGCAGGAAGCCCCAGCGCAGGTGAGGGGCGGTCGACCAGTTGTGCACGCCGACGACCCGCTCGCCAACCGGCGGCAGGCCCTGCATGAGTTCGGACGCGGCGACCGGGTCGATGCCGGCGATCATACGTGGCGCCGCCCCCGCGAGTAGATTTTCCGAGATGCCGCGCGATCTCTTCTCCGACTCCGCCGATAGCCAGCTCGACGCGGTCGCGCCGCTGGCGCAGCGGCTGCGGCCGCACACGCTGGACGAGTTCGTCGGCCAGGCGGGCGTCGTCGGCAAGGACAGCGCCCTGCGCCGCGCGATCGCGTCCGACCGCGTGCCGTCGATGATCTTCTACGGGCCGCCAGGGAGCGGCAAGACGACGCTCGCCCGAATCGTCGCCGCCACCACGGAGGCGCATTTCGAAGAGCTCTCGGCCGTGCAGGTCGGCGTTGGCGATGTGCGCCGCGTGCTCGGGGAGGCGCACGACCGGCTGGGCGGCAACGGCCGTCGCACGATCCTCTTCCTCGACGAGATCCACCGCTTCAACAAGGGCCAGCAGGACGCGCTCCTGCCCGCGGTGGAGTCGGGCCTCGTGACGCTGATCGGCGCGACCACCGAGAACCCGTACTTCGAGGTCAACTCGGCCCTGCTCAGCCGCTGCCAGCTGTTCGAGCTCCTGCCGCTCGACGCGGCCGACCTCGAGGCGATCGTGCGCCGGGGCGAGGCCGCCCTCGGCGTCGAGCTCACGGACGAGCTGCGCGACCAGGTCGTGCACGCGGTCGGCGGCGATGCGCGCAACGCCCTGAACGTGCTCGACGCCGCCGCGGCGACGGCCGCGGGCGGCCCCATCACCGCCGATCACATCCGCGACGCAGCGCGCAAGCAGCCGCTCGTGTACGACAAGGGCGGCGACCACCACTACGACACCACCTCGGCGTTCATCAAGAGTATGCGCGGCTCCGACCCCGACGCGGCCCTCTACTACATGGCGGTGATGATCACCGCCGGCGAGGATCCCAAGTTCATCGCGCGGCGCATGATCGTGTTCGCCTCCGAGGACGTCGGCAACGCCGACCCGCAGGCCCTGCAGGTGGCGATCGCGGCCGCCCGCGCGGTCGAGTTCGTGGGTCTTCCCGAGTGCCGCATAAACCTCGCGCAGGCGGCGGTGTATCTCGCCCGCGCGCCGAAGTCGAACGCGGCCTACGTCGGCATCGACGCGGCGATGGCCGAGGTGCGCGACCACGGCAGCCAGCCGCCGCCGGCCCACCTGCGTGACGCGAGCTACCGCGGCGCCCAGAAGCTCGGCCGCGGGGTGGGCTACAAGTACCCCCACGACTTCCCCGGCGGAGTCGTCGACCAGCAGCACCTCCCCGACACGCTGGCCGGCCGCCGCTTTGTCCCCGACGGCAAATAGCCGCCGAGAAGCGGCCTGGCCCCGAGGGGCCGGGCCCCCAGGCCGCTAGAGGATACGTGCGCCCAGTGCCGAGCAGACGAGCTCGACCGCCAGGCTGGCGGTGGCGTTGTGCTCGTCGAGCACCGGGTTCACCTCGACCACCTCGAGCGACGTGACGACGCCGTGCTTGGCCAGCATCTCCATTCCCAGGTGGGCCTCGCGATAGGTGATCCCGCCGCGAACCGGCGTGCCCACGCCCGGCGCCTGCTCGGGATCGACCACATCCATGTCGAGCGAGACGTGCAGGAACGCGCCCCCCGACGCGAGCCCGATCGCCTCCTCGACGATCGTGTCGATGCCGTGGCGGTCGACGTCGTACATCGTGTAGACGTGGACGCCGACGTCGCGCAGGCGCCGCTTCTCGCCCTCGTCCACGCTGCGCACGCCGATCAGGACGGTGCGCGCGTCGGCCAGCATCGGCACCGGCCACGCGTCGCTGCGAAACCGGGCGTCGGGGCTCAGGCCGAGCGCGATCGCGAGCGGCATGCCGTGCACGTTCCCGGTCGGTGAGGTCTCGGGCGTGTTCATGTCGGTGTGCGCGTCGAACCAGATCACGCCGCCGGGGCCACCGTATGCCGCCGCCAGACCCCCCAACGAGCCGACCGCGATGGACTGGTCGCCGCCCAGGACGAGCGGGAGCTGCCCGGCCGCGACGACGGCCGCGACCTCGCGCGCGAGCTGCTCGCAGGTGGCCTTGATCGCGTCCCAGTAGCGCGACGTGGGATCGCCCTCGTCGAGCGCCTCCGCGAGGCGCGTGTCGACGTTGCCGTGGTCGTCGAGGGTGTAGCCGAGCGCGGTCACCTGCTCGCTGAGCTGGGCGTAGCGGATCGCGGAGGGCCCCATATCGACGCCCCTGCGGCCGGAGCCGAGGTCAAGCGCCGCGCCGATCACGGCGATGCGGCGGGCGGGATCGGCACCGGCGGTCACGGCGCGCAAGCCTATCGAAGCGCGGGGCGGCGCGGGATCGGGCCTAAAGCTGGTGGGGTCAGGCCCCGATAACCCAGAAGGACGACCCCCTTTTGTCCCACCCGCCCCACCGCGCCCGAGGAGTCCCATCCGAATGATCGATCTCGCGAGCATCCGCAACGCATCGTTCACGCTCACCCCGACCGGCTACAACCCGGAGGAGGTCGACCGCTTCCTCTCCGACCTCGCCGACCAGCTGGCCGAGAGCCTTTCCGAGCCCGCCGCCGCGCAGTACGAGCCGAACCCGCAGTTCGACATCGAGCCGCAGCGCCAGGCCGAGCCCGCGTACGAGCCGGCGCTGCCCGCCCAGCGCGAGCCCGCCGATGTCGATGGCCTGCGCCTGACGATCGAGCGCACCATCGGCGCGATGGACTCGTTCGTGGCCAACGAGCTCGCAACGCTCAAGTCGGCGACCGAGCTCGAGACCGAGGAGCTTCTGCGCGAGCGCGAGCGGATGCTGGACGAGGCCGGCGAGGCCGCACGGGCGCATCTCGAGGAGACGCGCACGCGCGCCGAGAGCATCCTGGCCGAGGCCCGGCGCGACGGCGAGGCCATGCGCGCCCGCTTCGAGGGCGAGCTGCAGGCCGACCGCGAGCGGTTCGAGCAGGCGCTCGCAGACCGCGATGCCCAGGCCCAGGCCCAGGTCGCCGAGCTGCTGGCCGACGCCGAGCGGCGCCGCCGCGAGGCCGACGAGCTCGTGTCGAGCGCCAACCGCGTCCAGACCCAGGTGCTGGCGTCGCTCGAGCACGCCCGCGCGAGCCTGGCTCCCGTCGCGCCGGCCGCCCCGGTCGCCGTCGAGCAGCCCTCCTACGACGAAGACGTCTACCCGGTCGAGCTCGCGGGCCCTTCCGGCGACGCTTTCGGGCCGGACGTCCACGAGGCGGACCGGTACGACAGCACGAATGATGCCGCAGCTTGATGAGAAGCTGCCCGCATTCCAGCTGACGTCGGCCGCCGGCGAGCTGATCGCGGTCGACGAGCTGGTCGTCCGCGGACCCGTGGTGCTCGCAGCCGTCGAGGCTGACGGCGACGGCGACCCGCGCGCCGAGATGCTGAGCGACCTGGCCGAGCGGCTCGGCGGCAGCGACCGGTTCGTGGTCATGTCGCCGGGGGACTCGACGCTCGGCAGCGGGCTGGCCGCGGCCGGGGGCGCGACCTGGCTCAAGGATCCGACCGGAGAGGCCTTCGCGGCACTCGGCCTCACCTACCGGCGCATCGGCCGTCACCGCAAGCTCGGCGGACTGTTCGTGATCGACGTCGACCGGCGGCTGCGGTTCGCGTTTACGACCGCCGAGCGCGACGCCTGGATCCCCGGGTCGTTCGTGCTCTCGCGGCTCGATCGCCTCGGAGCCGCACCGGCGGCCCCCGCGGCCGAGCACGTCGACCTGACCGACGCCACCGGCGAGCCCGAGCTCGAGCGGCTCGTGGCCGCGGTGGGACGGCGGCTGGGGCTGGACGGCTCCGAGCTCGCCGATCTCACGACCGCGACCCGCGTGCGGGACATCGGGATGACCACCGTCCCCGACGAGATCATCACGAAGGACGGGCCGCTCGACGACGACGAGTGGGCCCTCATCCGCATGCACCCGGAGCGGTCGGCGGACATGCTCGACGCCGCGCCGGCGTTTGCACCCGTGCGCGCGATCGTCCGGGCGAGCCACGAGCACATCGACGGCTCCGGCTATCCGCACAGCCTGGCCGGCGAGCGGATCCCGCTGGGATCCCGGATCCTGCTCGCGGTCGAGTCCTACCTGGCGATGACCGCCGAGCTCCCCTACGGCGGGATGCTGAGCTCCGAGGACGGCTTGGAGCGCATCCAGGCGGGCGCGGGCCGCATCTACGACCCTCAGGTCGTGGCCGCCCTTCACGCCGCGGTCGCCACGGGCACCGCCACCGCGTAGCTGCAGCGCGGCGCGGGCCGCGGCATGCGAGCATCACGGCATGCTCGCCGTTGCGCTCGCGCTCGGCTCCAGCATCGTCTGGGGGACGGCCGACTTCCTCGGCGGGGTGTACACCCGCCGGCTCACGCTCGCCCCGGTGCTGGTCGTCTCACAGCTTGCGGGGCTCGTCCTGCTGGCGGTGGCGACGGTCGCCACGGGCGACTTCGACGCCCACGCGTTCGAGGTGGGGCTGGCGGCCGGGGTGTGCGGCGCCGTCGGCATCGCCGCCTTCTATCGCGCCCTGGCGACGGGCACGATCAGCATCGTCTCCCCGGTCAGCGCGTGCGGGGCGCTCGTGCCGGTGGTGCTGGCGCTGGCCGGAGGCGAGCGGCCGGGCGCGCTCGCGCTCGTCGGATGCGCGATCGCGCTCTGCGGTGCGGTGCTCGCATCGGTGCACGAGTACTCGGGCGACCACCCGGCCGCGCGCAGCTCGGTCGTCCTGGCGGCGACGGCGGCGCTCGGCATCGGCGGCTTCCTCTTCTTCATCGGCCACGCCGTCCGCGGCGGGCACACGCTGCCGGCGCTCCTGGGTGGCCGCAGCACGTCGCTCGTCCTGCTGGTGGGCGGAGCGCTTCTCACCCGCAGCTCGATGCGGCTTGCGCCCTCCGCCATCCCGACCGTCGCGGGCATCGGGCTGCTCGACGTGGGCGCGAACGCGCTGTTCGCGGCGGCGGCCCAGATCGGCTACCTGTCGGTCGTCGCCGTGCTCGGCTCGGAGTACCCGGTCGTCACGGTCATCCTGGCGCAGACGCTCCTGCACGAGCGCGTCTCGCGACCCCAGGCGGCGGGCATCGCGCTGGCGCTCGTGGGCGTCGGCATCGTCAGCCTGAATTGAGCCGATGCAGGCAAAAGATCCCCAATACGGGTGACGCGGCCGGCGCAGACAGGATTAGGCTCCTGTCTGTTGGGTTGAGTTCCGGTGGGCCGCCGGGCGGCGTGTCCAACTCGGACACGCCGCGGCTCGGCGCCGCGAGCGCGTGAGTGGCGAGGGCCAGGATCGAACTGGCGACACCGCGATTTTCAGTCGCGTGCTCTACCAACTGAGCTACCTCGCCGGGCGGCGAGCATTCTACCGCCCCGGTGCGCTCGCCCTGCCCGGAAATGCAACGGCCTCCGGGACGGTGCTACCGCTCCTCGAAGGCCGTTGCGATCACCTGCATCAGAGCACGTTTTGCGTTCGCGGTCAAGTCAATTCTCGCGAGACGCCGGGCGCGAGGTCGACGGCGATCTGGTTGCCGACCTCGGTCGCGGTGACCTCGGCAGCATTGCCCTGGTTGAGGGCGAACGACAAGAGCCCCACCGAGTCCTCGTAGAGGACGAACTCGCCTGCGGCGACGTCGGCGAACGTGTCCGCGCACTCGGCGTAGTAGCGGTCGTCGCCGGTGTCGATCTCGGCCATGCGGCCCACCTGGAAGAGGCCGTCGAGCTCGGCCGCCGAGACGGCCAGCTGGATGTTCCCGAACCGGTCGACATACTGGACGGTGGCGTGCAGCAGCGCCCCCTCGAGGCGGTGGTCAGGGGTCGAGCGGCGCACGAGCCGGGCCGGCTCGATGGCCGGGCCGAGCTCGGAGAGCGGCATCCCCGAGGCCAGCCGCGCGGCGGCGGGCGCGAACACGTCGCGGCCGTGGAACGTGCGCGAGACCGGCTGGAGCATGATGTCCGGG
>DASXOR010000130.1:0-5567 GCA_036494095.1 Gaiellales bacterium
TCCCACCGGCGCACCCTCACGCACGAGCACCACCCGATCGAGGAGTTCCGCTACGTCCACACCGCCCGCAAGGTCGTCGGCGTCGGCAGCGTCGGAACGCGCTGCTACATCATGCTCCTGGTCGGGCGTGACAACGGGGATCCGCTGTTCCTCCAGGTCAAGGAGGCCCAGGGGTCGGTGGTCGAGCCGCACCTGCGCAGGGTGACCTACCCCAATCACGGCGCCCGGGTGGTGATCGGACAGCGCCTGATGCAGGCTGCCACCGACATCTTCCTCGGCTGGCAACGCGTCAAGGGGCTCGACGGCCGCACGCGCGACTACTACGTCCGCCGGCTCCACGACTGGAAGGGCGGCGTGGACGTCGACCGCCTGCGCGTGCCGGGGGCGACCGTGTACGCGCGCCTGTGCGGGCGTCGCTGGCGCGGGCACACGCCCGCTGGGGCGACCGGATCGCGATCGCCTCCTACCTCGGCAAAGGGGGATGCCTTCGACCGCGCGCTCGCCGACTTCTCTGTCACGTATGCCGACCAGAACGAGCGGACTCCGAGGCGTTCGCCGCCGCCGTGAAGGCGGGGCGCGTCGAGACCGAGCCGGGGCGGTAGCCGCCTCTAGCGCGGTTCGGTGCTGCTCGCCGACGCCTGCCGCAGATCGAAGAAGAGCAGGGCGAGCACGATCGCGACGTAGGGCATGACGACGGCGTACACCGCCGAGCTGACGATGTCGATCGTGCCGAGCGAGGCCGACGACGCGAACAGGACGACCAGGCCCACGATCGGACCCGTCGCGAGGCCGATGCCGGTCGAGCCCGCCGTGATCGCAAATACCCGCCAGGCGTTGTGCCGCACGAGCTCGCGGCTGCGCCGCAGCGACGCGCGGGTCGACCGCCGCTCGATCACGCACGCCTGGGTCGTGACGCTGTGCCAGACGAGCACGACCATGGCGAGCAGCACCCCGATCAGGGTCGTGGCCAGGAGGGCGACGACGATCAGCAGGATGAGCATCGCCCCGGCCAGCGGGCCGAGCCGGCGGAAGTAGTCACGGATGCTGATCGCGGCGGGCCGGTCGTGCGCCAGGGCGTCCACCGCCATTGCGATGGCCGCGGCCACGAGGACGGTCGGGATGAGGGCGGTGACGGCGCTTCCCACCACGAGGGCGGCGAGGCCGCTCACGAACCGGTCACCGCCCTCGACCCCGCGTGGGTCGGTGAACGGCGAGTGTGCGAACAGCACCGACTGCTGGGCGGCGGCGATCACCCCCAGTGGCACGAACACCGCTCCGAGGCCGAGGAACCTGCGCCGGTTGGCGTTGTAGATGCCCCACGCCGCGACGAAGATCTGGCCGGCGGCGCGGCGGCGGTCGACACGGCCCGGGCCGGCGTCGGTGAAGCGCGTGCGGCGGACGAGCACGATCACTCCGGCGAGCACGGCGAGGATCGCCACCCCGACGATCCACGGCGACGAGAGGGCGCGCAGGTAGACCTTCGAGCCGGCCGCGACCGCCTCGCAGAAGAAGCCGGTCGCGCTCGGGCCGAGCGAGCGACCGCCGGGCACCGAGAGCGCCGTATCGCGCCAGGTCGTCTGCGCCCATGTGGTGGGATGCGCCCACTGCCGCTTGGCGTTCGGCCCGGTCGGCCCGCCGTTCGGGCTGCGCAGGCGCTGCCCCCACAGCCCGCCGAACCCGAGCCACGCGAAGCGGCTGCCCGCGGCCTGGGGGGTGTTCGGAAGCAGCACGACCTTCGGGTCGCGCTCGTGCGACGGGCCGCGTGTGTCGTCGCAGCCGACACCCGCCTCGGCGCTGTACCCGAACCACAGCGCCGAGTCGAAGAACTGGGCGTGCGAGCCGGCGGCCGCGTACACCAGCGGGTGGGTGCCCTTGCGGTGGAGCTTGGGATCGTTCCAGGCCGCCCGCTGCGCTCCGGAGTGCTGGGAGTAGCCCACCTCGATCGGCCGGCGGTCGAGCGCCTCGGAGGCCGAGTCGGCGGCGAAGACGAGCTGGAGCATCTCCCAGTCGCCCTCGTGCTTGTTGTTCCAGTCGTTGTAGACGTAGTAGAGCCAGTACTGGAGGGCCAGCAGCCCGGGCTTGTCCGGCTCGGTCACGACATGGGCGTACACGGTCGTCGGCTTGCCCTGGCTGATCCGTTTGAACCAGCGCTCGTACCCGCAGCCCGGCCGCAGCGGATCGCCGGGAAAGTCGAGGTAGTAGCGGATGTCCTTGCCGTCGAGCTGGCGGGCCGTGGGCGCGCGCTGCGCGTAGCCTCCCGGACCGCGCAGCACCACGTCGTCCCTGCCCAGCACGACGCCGACGTTCACCGGCCGGTAGGCCTCACCGCGGTCGTCGCACGGCCCGGTCTGATCCTTCAGCACGACGATGGGCGAGTACCGCTTCGCGAGCTGCGCCGCGGGGTCGGTCGCCCCGGCCGCGACGGCCGGAGCGGCCGTCGACAGCAGGCAGGCCAGGGCTACGGCGGCCACACGGAGGCGCATCGCCGACGGACGCTCCCGCACCCGGCCGTGGCGGGCGTCATCCCGACGGGACGAACCGCAGCGCGACCCGTGCGGGTGGGGAGGGGTCGTGGCCGCGGCCGCGAACACCTGTGTGAGATGCCTGCCGTCGTCCCTCGCATTACCCCGGCCCGCGTCGCTGCCCTGGCGGCCGCTGCAGCTGCCGTCGCCGCGTCGGCGTCGGCTCTGATTGCGTTCTACGTCTCGATGGTGGCCGTCGCGATCCTGCTCGGCGCCGCCTTCGCCGCCTACCTGGCGCTCGTCGACGAGCCGGGCGAGTGGGCCGCGTTCGAGCTGGGCGCCTGTGCGGTCTCGGCCCTGCTCACCCTGGCGGGCACGAGCCTGCGCTTCCCCGCCGTCGTCGCGGCCAGTTCGCCGTCGGCCGCCGCCAAGCTGGCGTGGCTCGCGTTCGCGGTCGCCGCCGCGGCCGCCGCGACCTCGCTCGCGCGCGACCACGCGCGCGACCTGTGGAGCCTGCGCGACGCGAGCGCCGCCCGGCTCACTCGCCGCACCTGAGAGCGCCTCGAAATCCCCACTGGCACTGACGCCCCGGGGGCTCTATGCTCGGAGCGTCGACGGGGAGGCGTGACGTGCAGGAGTGCGGGCGCTGCGGGAATCGTATGGATGGCCGCTACCGGTTCTGTCCGTGGTGCGCCGCTCCGCTCCGGTCCAAGCTCGTCGAGTTCTTCCGCCCGCACCCCGACGTCGAGCCCGACCAGGGCCGGGCGCTGCGGGTGTCGCGCTATCTCGGCATGCGTTCCGATGAGCGCCACGTGCGCTTCAGCGTGTGGGACGAGGATGGGGTCGCCGAGGCGGTGATCTCGCTGGACGAGCTCGAGGCCGACCGGCTGGCCCGCTTCCTGCTCGAGCCGGCCGGGCGGCGTCACCGCCCGCGGACGGTGTGGGATCGGCTCGGCACGCTGCGGCGCCACGTGCCCTGACCGTACCGTGACGCCCCGCGCCGTGGTGCTGGTCGAAGGCCGAAGCGACGAGATCGCCGTCCGCACGCTCGCCCGGCTGCGGGGACGTGACCTCGACGCCGAGGGCGTGTCCGTGCTCGCCGTCGGAGGGGCGCAGGCGATGGGACGGTCTCTCGGGATCTGCGGCTCCGCCGGCGCGAACACGACCCTCGCCGCCCTCTGCGACCGGCAGGAGGAGCCGGGCGTCCGGCGGGCGCTCGAGCGGGCGGGCCTCTCGCCGGCTGCGGGGCGTGCCGGCCCGGGGCGGGCCGGGCTCTTCGTCTGCGAGCGCGATCTCGAGGACGAGCTGGTCCGTGGCCTCGGCGTCGCCGCCACCGAAGCGGTCCTCCGCGCCCACGGCAAGCTCGGCGCGTTTCGGACGTATCAGAAGCAGCCGGCCCACCGCACGCGGCCCACCTCCGACCAGCTGCGCGGCTTCCTGAACAACTGGAAGGTCGAGCTCGCCGCCGCGCTCGTCGAGGCGCTCGATCCGAGCCGGGTGCCGCGCCCGCTCGACGGCGTCCTCGCGTACGTCCCGTGATGTCCGTGATCAGGCCGCGTCGCGGCTGCGCGCGGGCGAGACGGACGTGCCGCCGAGCCGGTCGACCAGATCGTCGACTGTCTGCGTCAGGCGCGTCCGCGCTCCCGGCCCGGCGTACGAGGCCGCGTACAGCTCGCGATAACGGGCGACCAGATCGGGCCGGTAGCCCTCGAGCCATGGCATGAAGATCTCGCGCACGCCGGGCCGCAGGTGCAGCAGGATCGGGCTGACCGAGACGGCGCCCGCCTCGACGCAGGCGTCCACGACGGCCGCGAGCTGCTCGGGCGAGTCCGACATGCCCGGGAGTACCGGCGCGATCAGGACACCGCAGGGGACGCCCGCAGCGTTCAGGCGCGCGACCGCCTCGATCCGCCGCCGCGGCGGCGGTGTGCCCGGCTCGCTGGCCTGCCAGACGTCGTCGTCGAGGGTTCCGATCGAGAGGTTGCAGCGCACGAGGCCGGCCCGCGCCGCCTCGGCCAGCACATCTGTGTCGCGCAGGATCATGGGCGACTTGGTCAGGATCGAAAACGGGTTTGCGGCCTTCGTCAGCTCGCCGATCAGGCCCCGCGTCAGCCTGTAGCGGCCCTCGGCCGGCTGGTAGGGGTCGGTGTTCGTGCCCATCGCGATGTGCTCGCGGCCCCAGCGCGGATCGCGCAGCTCGGCGGCCAGCCGCTCGACGGCGTTCACCTTGACCACGATGCGCCGCTCGAAGTCGGCGCCGGCGTCCATGCCGAGGAAGGTGTGCGTCGGCCGGGCGAAGCAGTAGGTGCAGGCGTGGGAGCAGCCGCGATAGGCGTTGATCGTGTAGCGGAAGGGCATGCGCGAGGCCTCGGGCACCTTGTTCACGATCCGCTTGGCGCGCACGTGCAGGTACTCGACCTCGCGCAGCGTGCGCCCGTCGCCCATGCCGTCGGGCTCGGGGAAGAGGCGCATCTGATCCGCATCCACCCGCGCATGATAGCGAACATATGTTCGCTCAAAGTGTTAAGGTGCCAGGCACCGCCCTGCGGTGCCTGGCACCGGTCCGGCTAGAACAGCGAGCCGCTTGCCGTGCGCGCCAGGTCGATCAGCGGCGTCGGCACGATGCCCAGCACGAGCGCCGCCTGCGCCGCGGCCATCGCGGCGCCCGCCGCCAGCCCGAAGCCGGGCCCCGGCGTCGCCTGCGGCACGGCCGCCTCGCGGTCGTACAGCGCAAACGGAACCCGCAGGTAGTAGACGAGGCCGACCATGGTCGCGATCACGCCCACCACGGCCAGGTAGGTCTGGCCGTTCTGGACGGCGGCGGAGAAGATGTACAGCTTGCCGAGGAAGCCGCCGGTGGGCGGGAACCCGGCCAGCGAGAGCATGCAGATCAGCATCGAGGCCCCGAGCAGCGGCCGCCGGTAGCCCCAGCCGGCGAAGTCGGCGATCAGCACCGGCCGGCCGAGCTCGCGCTCGCGCACGGCCACGATGCCGAATGCGCCCAGGTTCATCGCGCCGTAGACGGTCAGGTAGTAGAGCAGCGCCCGGGTGCCCAGCGCGCTGTGGGCTGCGACGGCCGTGAGCAGGAAGCCCGAGTGGCCGACG
>DASXOR010000131.1:0-31488 GCA_036494095.1 Gaiellales bacterium
CATCGCCGTCGGCATCCCCGTGCTGCTCCTGCTCTTCTGCGGGTGGCTGTACCTCGGCTACCGCAGCTTCTCGAACGAGGTCGCAAACGCCAACAAGCGCCTGAACAAGGCCACGTTGGCAACCCTGCAGCCCGCCGGCAACATCCTCACGAGCCCCCAGATCAGCCTCATCATGGGCTCGGACAGCCGGGGGGCAAACGCCATCTCGGGCGCCCGGTCGGACTCGATCCTGCTGGTGCGCACCGACCCCTCCAAGCACCTGATCTCGATGCTCTCGATCCCGCGCGACCTGAACGTGCCCATCCCCGGCCACGACCCGAACAAGATCAACGCAGCGTTCGCCTTCGGCGGCCCGCCGCTGCTCATCCGCACCGTCGACAAGCTGACCGGCCTGCGGGTGAACCACGTCGTGCTGGTCGACTTCACGGGCTTCCGCGACCTGATCGATTCGCTCGGCGGCGTCACGGTCACCAACCCGTACAAGGTGGTCTCGTCGGTGCCCTTCGACGGCCTGATCTGGCATTTCGGCAAGGGCACGATCCACCTGGACGGCCGCCACGCGCTCGCATACGCCCGCATCCGCCACACGACCAACCCGCGCGACTCGGACATCACCCGCACCGAGCGCCAGCAGAGGGTGGTGCAGGCGCTGATGCACAAGCTCGTGACCCCGTCGTCGCTCTTCAACCTGCCGTCGATCGGGCGCGACATCGCCAAGCCGCTCGCGACGGATCTCTCCGCGAACGAGCTGATCGCGATGGGCTGGATCAAGTTCCGGTCGTCGCGCACGCTCGAGTGCCACCTCGGCGGCCTGCCCGAGTCGATCGGCGGCCAGGACGTGCTGCAGCCGAGCGAGCAGAACACCGCCGTCGTGCAGATGTTCCTCGGCAGCCAGGCGCCGCAGCCGGCGCCGGCGAGCCAGCTCTTCGCGCCGGGCTGCACGATCCACTGAAACATCGGTTGCGCGCGGCCGGAGTGGCCGGGGGGCGGTCCCCTTCACGCGCGCAGACCGGGAAACGAGAGACCCTGAGCTGCGCTCGCGCGTTAGGGGGCAGCGCCCGGAACACACCAATGGTTGTGGTAGCCACTCGGACCGCACGGAGGCGGTGGGTCCAGGCGATAGTCCCCGGCAACGTCCTTGCCTCGCCGGCATCGAGCCGCTCGACGACGCGTCGCCTGCAACGAGCACGACTCGAGCATCGTCCGCGAGGATCTCGCGCGGATCGCCGCCGAGATCAGCGGTTAGGCCGGTAGACGGGACTCCGCCGGCTTGCTCTTCCTATCTCATGCATGCTATATAGCGTGCATGAGATCGCATCGCCACATGCTCGCCCAGGCCGCACTCATGGCCGCCATGCCCGTCGGGGCGATCGCCGCGTCGATCCTGGCCGGCGTGCGGGTGCTGGGGGCATTCCCCGGCAGCGTCCTGGCCGCGGCCGTCCTTGTCGCCCTGATCGGGCTCGCGGTCGCGGTCGGGCCGACGGCGATCGCCGGGGCATCGCGGGCGCTGGCGCTTGTGATCGTGCTCGCCGCCGCGGGCACGTTCCTGCTCGGCGGGCTCGTGTGGCTCCTGGTCGCGATCGTCAGCCTCTGCTCGGACACCACCGGCTCGACCCTCGCCGCCCTGGGGGCGGGCCTCGCCGTCTACGTGCCCGGATCCGCGCTCGCCTTCCGCGACGCGCGGCGCGCGGCCTGGGCTTGGCCGCTCGCGATCGCGCTGGCCCTGGGTGTCTCCCTCGCCGTGCTCGCCCTGGCAACCGGCGGGCCGCACCACTGCGAGACCTGAGCCCGAGCCCGCTCAGCCCTCGGCGGCCTTCTTGGTCTCGCCGCTCTTGCCCGAACCGCTGGACGCCTTCGAGTCGGACGCCTTCGCCGAATCGGACGACTTGGAGTCGCCGTCCTTTGACTTGGAGTCGCCCGACGACGCCTCGGCCCGCCCGTCGGCGGCCACCTTCTTGCCGCGGCCGTAGTCGGTCGAGTAGAAGCCCGAGCCCTTGAAATGGATCGCGACCGGGTGCAGCACCCGGGTCGCCGGCGCACCGCACACCTCGCACTCGGTCAGAGGGTCTTCGACGATCCTCTGCATCACCTCGAACCGGTGGTCATTGGTACAGCGGTACTCGTAGATCGGCATGCAAACCGAGTATACCGCGCACGACGGCCGCGAAAACGGCCCGGGCCTGGCACACTCGGGGCGAGAGTGCCAGCCGATGCCGCTTCGGTAGCATGGGCGACTTGCGAATCGCCATCGTCACCGACTTCTACTACCCGTCGCTCGGCGGCATCACCGAGCACGTCGACGGCCAGGCCCGCGAGCTCACGAACCGCGGCCACGAGGTCACGGTGATCACCGGACACCTGGTGCGCACTCCACCCGTGTCCGACGACGCCCTCGAGGTGCCGGAGCCGAACTTCGAGATCGTGCGCATGGGCGTCGCCATCCCCCTGTTCGTGCCGTACTGGGGCAACAACGCGCAGACGCTGCACACCTACGGCCCCCGGCTCGGCCGGCAGCTGCGCGCGCTCTACCGCGAGCGCGGGTTCGACGTCGTGCACGTGCACGCCCCATACAACCCGCCCTTCCCGGCGTGGGCGGTCGACCAGTGCCCGGACGAGGCCATCTGCGTGGCCACCTTCCACAGCGTCTTCCCGCAGACGACCGGCATGGACATCCTGGCCGAGTGGACGCGACCCTGGATCGAGCGTCTGGACGGGCGCATCTGCGTGAGCGAGGCCTGCATCGGATCGCTCGCCCCGTACTACCCGTACGCCTACGACGTGATCCCGAACGGCATCGACACCGGCCACTTCTCACCCGGCGCGGAGCCCGTCGCCGAGCTCGTTGGCGACCACCAGAACATCGTCTTCTGCGGCCGCTTCGACCCCCGCAACGGCCTCGACACCGTCATCGAGGCGTTCCGGCTGCTGCATCGCGAGCGCGGCGACCAGGTGCGGCTCGTGGTGATCGGCGACGGCCCGCTGCGCAAGCTCTACCACCGCCAGGTGGGTGAGGAGCTCGCGCCGTTCGTCCACTGGGCCGGCCGCCTGAACCGCAGCCGGCCCAACTACCTCACCTCGGGCGCCGTGTTCTGCACGCCGTGCAACCGGGCATCCTTCGGGATGGTGCTGCTCGAGGCGATGAGCTGCGGGCGACCCGTGGTCGCCAGCCGCATCAGCGGCTTCCAGCTCCTGATGGAGGACGGTCGTCAGGGGTTCCTCGTCCACCCCGGCGACTCGGCCGAGCTGCACGCGGGCGCGCTCGCCCGCCTGCTCGACGACCCCGACCTGCGAACGCGGATGGGCGCGGAGGGGCGCCGCACCGCCCTCGAGTCCTACGCCTGGCCGCGGGTCGCCGCGAAGCTCGAGGCCTACTACGCCGACCTGCTGGCCGGAGAGCAACCGGTATGGGCAAGCGCGAAGTCATCACTCGCTTCGTAATCCTGGGGGCGGCCTGGGTCGCCGTCACCGCGGTGATCGGCCAGGCCATCGGGGGGGTTGCGGGCGACATCGTGGAGGGCGGTGCCGTGCTGCTCCTCCTGTTCGTGGCGTGGTCGGCGTTCACGCCGAACGCGCGCCTCTTCGGCCGCGTGATCGGCACCGGCTTCTCACCGCTGCCCAAGGTGGCGATCACCTTCGACGATGGACCGAGCCCCGAGCACACCCCGGCCGTGCTCGACGCGCTGCGCTCGGCGGGCGCCCGGTCGACCTTCTTCGTGCTCGGCCGCAACGTCCGCGCCCACCCCGAGCTGGCCCGCCGGATCGTGGCCGAGGGGCATGAGCTTGCGAGCCACGGGGACGACCACTCCCTGCTCACCTTCGCCGGCCCGTCGGCGATCGCGCACCAGTTCCGCGCCGCCGAGGAGGCCGTATCCGAGGCGCTCGGCACGTCCGTCGCGCACCTCTTCCGCCCGCCGCACGGCTACCGCGGGCCGTTCCTGGCCCCGGTCGCACGCCGGCTCGGTTACCGGATCGTCGGCTGGACCGGGTCGATCTTCGACACCGCCCGCCCCGGCGTCGACGTGATCGTCGACCGCTGCGCGGGCGTGATCGCGCCGGGCGCGATCGTGCTGCTCCACGACGGAGACGGCTCCGGCCAGGGCGGCGACCGCTCGCAGACGGTCGAGGCGCTGCCGCGCGTGCTCGAGACGGTGCGGGCCCGCGGCCTCGAGCCGGTGACCGTCTCGGAGCTCGCCGAGGAACTGAAGCCGCGCCGGCACCGAGTCCCGAAGGCGGCGGCGTTCGGCGCGATCGCGATCGCGACCGTGTTCGCGCTCTCCCGGAAGTTCGACCTGCAGGTCGTCGCCGACGTGTTCACGAAGGCGAACCCGCTCTACGTGCTCGCGGCGCTGCTCGCGAACCTCGTGTCGGTCGCGGCCAAGGCGCTCACGTGGAAGGCGGCCTTCGACGCGATCCCGGGCGACGCGGACGAGCCGGCGCCCGACGTCGGCCTACGCGACGTCGTGCCGGCGATCTTCATCGGCTTCCTGCTGAACACCGTGCTCTTCGCCCGCCTGGGCGAGGTGGCACGCGTGTCGGTGGTGCGGCGCAGGCTCCTGCTGAAGGGACAGTCCGTGCCGGTCCCGACCGTCGTCGGGACGCTGGTCACCGAGCAGCTGCTCTCCGGCGCGACGCTCGTTGCGGTGCTGATCGCGGTGGTCATCTTCGTGCCGGTGCCGCGCGCGGCCGTCAACCTGCTCGCGGTGCTCTCGGGCGTCGTGATCTTCGTCGGCCTGGTCGCCGTCGCCATCGAGGTGTGGGGCCGCGTGCGCCGCCGCCGGCGCCCGCCCGACGACTACGTCGAGCGCTGGTGGCACCTGCTCGGGATCAGCTTCACGTCCACCGTCGCCGCGCTGCGCCGCGGCCAGGCGATCTTCCAGCGGCCGCGGCTCCTGGCGTTCGGCCTGACGACCGCCACCGGGACGTGGATCGCCCAGATGGCGGGGATCTACCTCACGCTCGCCGCGTACGGCATCCACAAGGGCATGGGTGTGACGGCCGTGGTGTTCCTGGCGTCGAACCTGGTGCAGCTGTTCCCGATCACCCCGGGCAACCTGGGGGTGTTCCAGGGGGCGACCGCGACCAGTCTGACACTGCTGTACGGTGTCCCGGCCAACCTGGCGCTGACGTTCTCGATCGGCCTGCAGCTGATCGAAGCCCTGCTGGGGGTGGGAGTCGGATTCGTGTTCCTGTCGATGGAGGGATTGTCGGTGGCCGAGCTGCAGACCCAGGCCGAGTCGGGGCCGGACGACACGTGAGGACGCTTGTGCCGGTGATCGTGGCCGCGCTCTGCCTGGCGGGGTGCTCGTCGGGCGGCGGGGGCTCGAGCGCTGCGACGAACGGCCCGCCGACGGTGTCCACCCTGCCGACCTCGGGGACGGTGAGATACACCGACGGGCGCGTCTACACGGTCGCACCGCTCGGACGGACGCTGCACCTCGACGACATCGCCGTGCACGTGCAGAGCGTCGTCTGGCGGCGGTCGGTCAAGGTCGGGTTCAAGCCACCGGGGACGAAGATCTTCGGCCTTGTCACGCTGTCCGTGACGAACGCGACCCGGTCGCGGCAGCAGGTCGGCCTGACCCAGATCTGGCTGCGCGACACCGCCGGCAACCCGATCCTCGCGGCCGGCTCGGCGACCGTCCCCAAGAACCTGCTCGAGACACCGATCCCGCCGGGGGCGACGGTCACGGGGACGCTCGTCTACCCGGCGCCCCGCCGCGAGACGGGCTACCTGCTCGTCTACCGCTTCGCCGATGCGAAGGCGATCGCGAAGGCCAAGCACGTCGGCCTGCTCAAGTACGGTTAGCGGCCGTTGCGCTCGCGTGAGAGCAGGTCGGCGACGGTCTCGCGGGCGACCACCGTGCGCTCCGCGCCATCGCTGACGATCACGGCCGCCGGCCGCGGAAGGCCGTTGTAGGTCGATGACATCGTGGCGGTGTACGCCCCGGTCGCTGCGAGGGCGATCACGTCGCCGGGCCGCAGCTGCGGCAGCGATGCCGCCTCGATCAGGACGTCGCCCGACTCGCAGTGCTTGCCGGCGATCGCGTAGGTGTGCGTCGCCGGCTCGGCGGCGCGGTCGGCCATGAACGCCTGGTACCGGGCCCCGTACATGGCCGGGCGCGGGTTGTCGGCCATCCCGCCGTCGACGGCCGCGTAGGTGATCCCGGCGCCGCTGCGCTTGATCGACCCGACCGTGTACAGCGTGACGCCGGCCGGGCCGGCGATCGAGCGGCCGGGCTCGAGGATCAGCTCCGGCAGCGGCAGCCCGCGCGCGGTGAGCTTCCCAGCGAGCCCCGCAGCGGTCGCTTCGACCGCCGCGCGGACGTCGGGCGCGCGGTCGGCGTCGGTGTAGGCGATGGCGAGCCCTCCGCCCAGGTCGAGCACCGGCAGACGGCCGAGATCGTGCTCGGCGATGAACCCGGCCAGCCACTCCGCGGCCTCGAGGTACGTGCCGACGTCGTGGATCTGGGAGCCGAGGTGGACGTGCAGGCCGGCCGGGCGCACGTGCGCGAGCCCCGCGGCGATCGCGAGCGCCTCGACCGCGGCGGCGGGCGGCAGGCCGAACTTCGACGCCGCATGGCCGGTCGCGATCTTCCTGTGCGTGTCGGCTTCGATGCCGGGAGTCACCCGCACCAGCACGCGCTGAATGCGCCCGGCGGCCGCCGCGAGCGCCTCGATCTGGTGCAGCTCGGCCGTGTGGTCGACCACCAGCAGGCCGGCCCCGGCCGCGATCGCCGTCGCGATGTCTCGGTCGGACTTGTTGTTCCCGTGCACGACGAGCCCCTCCCCGGGCGCGCCCGCGGCGAGCGCGAAGGCCAGCTCGCCCTCGGAGGCCACGTCCATGCCGAGGCCCTCCTCGATCAGCACCCGCAGCACGGCCACCGTCACCTGCGCCTTGCACGCAAACGCCGCCCGACTGGCGCCCGGGTAGGCCCGCAGGCCGGCTCTGTAGGCGCGCGCCCGCGCCCGCAGCGTCGCCTCGTCGTACACGAGGAGCGGGGTGCCGTGGCGGACGGCGAGAGCGCCGAGCGGCACGCCGCCGACGCTCAACCGGCCGTCCGTCTGAACCGCCGATTCGGGGAGGACGCTCATGGGATCGCGATGCTAGATGATTGGTTCCACGCCGCCCCGCGCCTGGACGTCCAGCGGTTGTGCGATTGGCGATCGGGGTGGGGCTGCGCGTCGCCCAGGACATTACGGCGGCGTGGAACCAATCATCTCGTCTCACCGGCGCCGGTATCCTGCCCGGCCATGTCGAACCGTGTGCTCGTCGTCGGCTGGGACGGCGCCGACTGGGAGATCCTCGACCCGCTGCTTGCGGCGGGCGACCTGCCCAACCTGGCCGCGCTCGCGGGGCGCGGCAGCCGTGGCGTCGCCCGCTCGGTGCTGCCGTCGCATTCGTGGGCGGCGTGGCCGTCGTTCTTGACCGGCGTCGATCCCGCCGGCCACGGGGTGTTCGACATCCTCGAGCACCGGCCCGGCCAGACGCGGCGGATGCCGGTCTCGTCCCGGTCGATCCTCGCACCCACGTGGCCGCAGCGGCTCTCCGACGCCGGGCGCACCGTGCTGCTCGTGAACATCCCCCTGACCTATCCCCCCACCCCCGTGCGCGGCGTCGTCATCGCCGGCGGCGTGATCCCGCCGAAGGCGGTCTACTCGCACCCCGCCGACGCCGGCCCCGGCCTGGGATGGCCGATCAACGGCGGCTCGTGGACGACCTTCCGCCACCGCCCGCTCGATCTCGTCAGTGACGTCGAGCGCGTCACCGCCGCCCGCGCCGAGGCCGTCCGCCGGCTGATGGACAGCGAACCGTGGGACGTGGCCTGCGCCGTCTTCGTCTCGCCCGACCGCATCCAGCACTGCCTGCTCGAGTACGTGCACCCCGGCCATCCCGACCACGCGCGCGCCGCCGCGACGCCGGTGGCCGAACGGGTGCGCGACGTCTACCGGCTGCTCGACCGCGAGCTGGGGACGCTCGTCGAGCGCACCGACGCCTCCGACACCGTGATCGTCATGTCCGACCACGGCCACCAGCCGTGCACTCGGGCTCTGAACATGAACCGGGTGCTCGAGGAGCTCGGCTACCTGCACCAGGGCCGCGGCTCGGCGCTGATCGGGCTGCTCGCCTGGGGCCGGGTGCGGTCGGTCGCCCGGGTCGTCTACGACCGCCTCGGCCTGCACGGCAAGGTGGCCGTGCCGACGGCGCCGATCGACTGGTCGCAGACGCGCGCCTATACGAGCGTCGTCTCGACGGGCGAGGGCGTCTCGCTCGCCCTGCATGGGCGCGAGCCCGAGGGCACGGTGGCGGCATCCGACTACGAGCGCGTCCGCGCCGAGCTCGCCGCCGCGCTCGAGGGGTTCACCGATCCCGCCACCGGCCGGCATCCGATCAGGCGCGCTGTGCCCCGCGAGCAGGTGCTCGCAGGGGCCTACCTCGACCGCGCACCCGATCTCCTGCTCGAGGCCGCGCCGCTCTACTCGCTCACCCACGCTCGGCAGATGGTCGAGGCGGCGGACTGGCTCTCGGGCGATCACCGCCCCGAGGGGGTGTACGTCGCCGCCGGGCCGGGGACGGGGCCGGCGAACGGCTCCGAGATCGCGCTCACCGACTTCGCCTCGATCATCGCCGCCGCGGCGGGCGTCGAGGGGGACGCGCCCGGGTCGGCGACCCCCGACGAACCAGAGGGGGCGGTGTTCTCCGACGAGGAGCAGCGCGAGGTCGAGGAGCGCCTGCGCGGGCTGGGCTACCTCGAATAGCGCGGGCGCACCGGCGCCGGGACGGCTCCCGGGTGGCGGCGTGACCGACGAGCGCACGCTGCTGGCCGGCACGGGGGCAAACGTGGTCGGCCTCGCGGTCGGGGTGCTGGCGGCCTTCGGCGTGCAGCTGCTGCTCGGGCGCCAGCTCGCCCACGGTGGCCTCGCGCTCGTCACGGTCGCCGTCCAGGTCGCGTTCGTGGCCGCCGCCGGAGCCCGTTTCGGTATGGACCTCGCCGCTGTGCGCGCCGTCGCGATCGGGGCGGGCAGCGCCGACATGTCGGGCCTGCGCAGCCTCGTCGACCGCTGCGCGGGCATCGCCTTCGCCGCCGGGGCCGTGCTCGCCGCGGTGGTGGCCGCGCTCTCACCGCTCGCCGGCGACCGGGCCGAGGCGATCGCGGTCGGGGCGGCCTCGCTGCCGCTGATTGCGGTCGCCAACGTGTATCTGGGAGCGACCCGCGGCCTGAAGCGGATGGGGCCGACGCTGTGGGTGTTCTGGATCGGCCAGCCGGTCGCCTGGATCGTCCTCGCGGCCGTGGCGATCGCGTTCGGTGGCGGCGTCGACGCCGCCGTCGCCGCCTACGGCGTCTCCTGGCTGGGAGCGGCCGTGGCGGCGCGGATCCTGTGGCGCCGCGCCGCGGCCTGGCCGGGCGCCCGCGCCGCGACCCGCGCCGAGCTCATGGCGGTGCTGCGCTACGGTGCCCCGCGGGCGCCGTCGGCGCTCCTGGCCCAGGCGCTCTTCTGGGGCGATCTGTTCGTGCTCGCGCACTATGCCTCCGGCCGCAGCCTGGACGCCTACGCGGCCGCCGGCCGGATCGCGCAGCTGATCCTGCTCTTCCTGACCTCGGTCAACCTGGTGTTCTCGCCGTTTGCCGCCGACCTGCACGCGCGCGGCGAGGTGGCCCAGCTGGACGCGCTCTTCAAGCGCGCAACGCGGTGGGCGCTGGCCGCGACGCTGCCGCTCGCAATCGTCCTCTTCGTGGCCGCGCCGCAGGTGCTCGAGGCGTTCGGCCCCGGCTTCCAGGTGGGCGCGACGCCGCTTCGGATCATGCTGCTCGGCCAGACCGTGAACGTCGCCACGGGCGGCGTCGCCTTCGTGCTCGTCATGGCCGGGTTCACCGGGATCGACCTGGCCGACAACCTGCTGGCCGCTGCGCTCCTGTTCGCACTCGCGATCCCGCTCGCCGCGGCGGTGGGGCCGACAGGCGCCGCCGCCGCATCGGCCGCGGCCCTCGCCGCCGTCAACGTCGTGCGCCTGATCCAGGTGCGCCACCGGGTCGGGGTGCAGCCGTTCGACGCCGCCTACTTCCGGCTGGGCGTCCCCGCCGCGGCCTGCGCTCTTGCGGCATGGGCGGCACGCGCCGGCACCGGGTCGGCCCCGTGGTGGCTCGCGGTGCTGGCGACGACGGTCGCCGGCGCGGCCGCCTACGCGCTGCTCTTGCCCACCGGCCTGCCCGCCGCCGAGCGCTCGGCCGTGGCGGCGTTCACGCGGAGGATCTCGAACCGGCCCAGGTGATCGGGCACGTCGGCCGGGTCGCGGTAGATCAGCTGAAGCGCCGGGTCGGCGGCGATCCGGCGGACGACGTCGGGCGGCTGATCGCGCAGGTCGAGCAGCACGTAGGAGACGTGCATCCTGCGCAGGATCGCGTTTCGCTGGGCCGCGGTCGTCTCGAGCGAGAAGAACGCCTGGGCCAGGTGGTTGCGCCCGGACTCGTCGAGCTGCGGCACGGCCCGGGTGCGGGCCTCGGGCAGCACCGCCGCGCGCACGTCGGCGAATGCGAACAGCTCGAACAGGCGCTGGGGATCGCCCAGGACGACCGGCGGCGGCCCCGGCAGGCGGCGGAAGGCCGCCACGGCGCCGGGCGTGATCCGCACCGTCTCGAACGCCGGGGGCGAGCGGTAGGGCCCGTCCACGGCCGACGTGCGCACCACCGGCCCCCAGTGCCAGATCCACGGCGCTAGCACCGCCGCGACGAGCACGGCCGCTCCCGGTGAGAGCGCGAGCGCCGGCGGCCGCTGCGACGGCCAGCGCAGCGCGGCGAGGACGGCGAGGAGGCCGAGCACGACGAGCACGCTCGTCGGGGTGTGCCAGACCCAGTGGACGCCGCGCACCTCGTGCAGGCCGAGGGCGAGCGCGATCGCGAGCGGCCACACGAAGCGGCCGAGCGCCGCGGCCGCGATGCACGCCCCCGCCGCGCCCACCGCCGGCCACGTGAGCGGCTGCCAGAAGCGATGGAACTGCCCCATCCCGACGACCGTGATCACGGCCGTGTTCACGCCCGGGACGAGCAGGAGCAGCAGCAGGGCGACGCTCGAGGCGGCCAGAGGCAGCAGGCGCCGGTAGCGCGCCACCAGCGCCAGGAGCAGGATCGCCCCGAGCACGTACCCACGCTGGAACACGGGCGCCCACGGATACATGACCAGCGCCCGGCGGCCGTGCAGCAGGAACTCGTCGGCGTGGGACAGCACCGGGTGGCGGTGCCCGCCGCGGATCGCGACGGCCCAGATCCAGGCCGACACCAGGGCGATCAGGGCCGTCGCCCCCGCCAGTGTGAGCGCCGGGGTGCGCACCTGCCGACCGCCCGCCAGCCACGCCCCGGCCAGCAGCCCCGCCGCGAGCACCAGGGCGGGGATGGCATAGGTCGGGTGCACGAGCGCGATCGACACCATCGCGGCGGCCGTCGCCGGCGCCGCCCGGCGGACGCGACCGATCTCGAGCAGGAACAGGATCAGCACCGCCGGCGTCAGCACCCAGACGCTGAACGGCGCCGGTTGGTTGATCTGGATGATGAGGCCGTTCAGGAGCGAGCACAGGTCCCAGGCCACGAGCACGGCCACGAGCACCCCCACCCCGCGCCGGCCCGTGAGCGCCCGCCCGAGGGCGTAGGCGCTCGTGATCGCAAGCGCCGCGCAGATGGGCTGGATGTCGCGGAACGCGGTCACCGCGTCCGTGCCCGAGAGCCGGGCCATGCCGGCGACGGCGGCGTGCATGATCGGGAACGCGTACCCCGCGTTCGCCGGGCCGTGCTGGAACGGCGAGAGGCTCGCGAACGAGATCCCGCCGACCGACTCGAGCTTGCGGATCAGGCCGACGTGGAAGAGGCCGTCCCCGACCACCGGCAGCGACAGCCGCCAGCTCAGATAGGCGAACGCGGCGATCCCGGCGCCGCCCGCGGCGATCTCACGGGCGCCGGCCGCCGGCAGCGCGCACGGCCGCCGGGCGCACACGGCGAGGATCGCGATCTCGCCGGCCACCCCCGCGAGCACGAACGAGAGCGGCAGGTCGAGCAGGTAGGCGACGGCCAGCGGCGGCCCCCACGCCACCAGCCCGAGAGCCGCTGCGACGGGCGCGCAGCCCGCGCGGCCCAGGTCGCCCTCGAGCTCGAGCGCCCGCAGCGCCAGCCAGCCCGGCAGCAGGAGCCCGAGCGCGCAGGCCAGCCACACGGCCGGCGCGTCGAGGCCGAGACCACGGGCGGCGGGCAGGCCGGCGGCCATGCCGGCGACGGCGGCCAGCTCGAGCCTGCGCGCATGCACGGCGGCATGCTAACGAAGGGCCGACGCCCGCTGCGGACACCTACCAGCCGCGCCATCGGCTTCCCCCGATAGCATTCCGGCTATCGTAAGGCCCGCGGTCGGAGGGGCCGCACAAAATTTCACCATCAACGTACGGAGCGCGCGCATGCGAGTTTTGATCCTCGGCGGAGACGGCTATCTGGGATGGCCCACGGCGATGCGGTTCTCGGGACGCGGCCACGATGTGGCCGTCGTCGACAACTTCGCCCGCCGGCGCTGGGTCGACGAGGTGGGCGGCGACTCGCTCACGCCGATCGTGCCGCTCAACGAGCGCATCGAGGCGTGGCGGGAGGCGTCGGGCAAGCGCATCGAGTCCTACGTCGGCGACCTGGCCGACGACACCGTCGCCGCCGACGTCGTGGTCGACTTCCAGCCCGACACGATCATCCACTACGGCGAGCAGCCGAGCGCGCCCTGGTCGATGCGCAGCGTCGACCACGCGGTGACGACGCAGCAGAACAACGTCATCGGCTCGCTGAAGCTCCTGTGGGCGATGCGCGACCACGCGCCGAGCGCGCACCTGATCAAGCTCGGGACGATGGGCGAGTACGGCACGCCCAACATCGACATCGAAGAGGGCTTCATCGAGATCACGCACAACGGCCGCACCGACGTGCTGCCGTTCCCGAAGATGCCCGGCTCGCTGTACCACCTGTCGAAGGTGCACGACAGCCACAACATCCACTTCGCCTGCCGCGTGTGGGGCCTGCGTGCGACCGACCTGAACCAGGGCGTCGTCTACGGCATCGAGACGCCCGAGGGCAAGCTCGACGAGCGCCTGCTCACCCGCTTCGACTACGACGAGGCGTTCGGCACGGCGCTGAACCGCTTCTGCGTCCAGGCCGTCGTCGGCATGCCGCTCACGGTGTACGGCGGTGGCCACCAGACGCGCGGCTTCCTGAACATCATCGACACGCTCCAGTGCGTCGAGCTGACGG
The DNA here is from genome assembly GCA_036494095.1 of Gaiellales bacterium. Taxonomy (GTDB): domain Bacteria; phylum Actinomycetota; class Thermoleophilia; order Gaiellales; family JAICJC01; genus JAICJC01. The sequence goes on from DASXOR010000131.1 coordinate 13,266, forward strand.
CCGACAACCCGGCCGGCGCCGGCGAGTACCGGGTGTTCAACCAGTTCACAGAGACGTTCACCGTCGCCGAGCTGGCCGAGAAGGTCAAGCACGCGGGCGGCGAGGTCGGGATCGACGTGACCGTCGACAACGTCCAGAACCCCCGCTTCGAGGCCGAGGAGCACTACTACAACCCGGTGCACACGAAGCTGCCGTCGCTCGGACTGCACCCGACCCTGCTCAGCGAGAACCTGATCGAGTCGACCCTGGGCGTGATCCAGCGCTACCGCGACCGCGTCATCCCCGAGGTGATCGCACCGAGCACGCAGTGGCGCCCGGCCCCGCACGTGGGCCAGCCCGCATCGTGATGGAGGCGCGCCCGTGACCCCGCTTCGCTGGACAGGGCTCGCGGCCGCGCTCGTGTTCGCGGCGCTCACGATCAACGCCTACCGCCAGGGCAAGATCGGCAACGGCGACCTGCTCGTGCGGCTGACCGTGTTCACCGTGCCGCTCCTGATCTTCTCGCTCGAGCCCGCGGCCCTGCAGTGGTCGTTCGACGAGCTGTCGTTCCGCAAGGGCGGCGGCCACCAGATCATGGGCGCGACCGTGATCGCGGTCGGCATCCTGTACCTGTTCGCGTTCGCGCTGGCAGGGCGGGGCGAGAAGTCGCGGCGTGACCTCACACGCCTGATCGAGAACCTGGCCCTCGAGCAGTTCCGGGCCACGGGCCGGCCGGAGCAGTTCGCGGGCGGCGTGGCGGTGGTCGTCCCCGCCTACAACGAGGCGGACAACATCGACCATGTGCTCTCGTCGCTCCCGGCCACCGTGAGCGGCCTGCCGCTGCACGCGATCGTCGTCGACGACGGCTCCTCCGACGACACGACCGAGCGCGCCCGAGCGGCCGGCGCCGCGGCCGTGCGGCTGCCGCTCAACCGCGGCCAGGGGGCGGCGCTGCGCACCGGCTACCGGCTCGCGCTCGCCACGGGGGCGAAGATCGTCGTCACGATGGACGCCGACGGCCAGCACCAGCCGTCGGAGCTCTCGCGGCTCGTGCAGCCGATCGCCGACGGCGACGCCGACGTGGTGGGCGGCTCGCGCGTGCTCGGCGACGCCGATCCGTCGCACGCCGCCCGCGAGATGGGCATCCGCCTCTTCGCGCAGCTGCTGTCGCTGCTCACCTGGAGCCGCGTCACCGACCCCGCCTGCGGCTACCGGGCGGTGCGCACCGAGGCTCTGCGCGGGCTCGAGTTCCGCCAGGACCAGTTCCACAACTCGGAGTTCATCGTCGAGGCCTCGAAGAAGCACCTCCACACGATCGAGGTGCCGGTGACGGTCTCGAGCAGGCTCTCCGGCACGTCCAAGAAGCCGCCCCACTTCCGCTACGGCATGGGCTTCGCCAACGCGCTCGTGCGCGCCTGGCTCCGTTAACCTGAAATCCCTCCGCTGCGCTGACGGAATTTCAGGTGGAGGAGAACCAATCCCACGTACGCTGGAGCCCCTCTCGGAGCTCGACCTGGGGTGAGTAGCCCAGAACCGTTCTCGCCTTGTCGATGAGCGAGTAGTTGCGCAGGATCTCGCCCTGCCGGGGCGGCTCGCGGCGCACGCGCGGCGTGATCCCCGAGGTCTGCGCGAGCAGGTCGAGCAACCGGTTCAGCGTCGTCTCGACGCCGCTTGCGAGCTGGAAGATCTGGCCGCCCGCGCCCGCGGTGCGCGCGGCCGCGATCAGCCCGGCCGCCAGGTCCTCGCAGAACACGAAGTCGCGCGTCTGGCTGCCGTCGCCGAAGACCACCAGATCCTCGCCGGCGCGCAGCCGGCGGATGAAGAGCGGGATGACGTTGCCCTTGTGTGCCGAGCGCGGGCCGTAAGCGTTCGAGAAGCGCACCACCACCGCCTCCATGCCGTAGGCGCCGTAGAAGGCCGAGCAGTACGCCTCGCCGGCCGCCTTCGAGGCGCCGTAGGGCGAGAGCGGCGCCACCGGCTTGTCCTCGCTCGCCGGATAGGCGTTCTCGCCCAGGGGCGCGTTCGACGACGAGAACACGAGTCGGGGCACGCCGGCGCGGCGCGCCGCCTCGAGCGCCGTGAGCGTCCCGCGCGCGTTCTGGTCGAAGTTCGTGAGCGGATCGTTCATCGACTCGACCACGCCCGCTCCCGCGGCCAGGTGGAACATGACGTCGCAGCCGCGCGCGGCCTCGGTGAGGAGATCGAGATCGCGCACGTCGCCGACGCGCAGCTCCGCGCCGGTGCCGTCGAGGTTGGCCGCGTCGCCGGAGGACAGGTCGTCCACGACGCGCACGTCGTAGCCCTCCGCGGCGAGCGCGCGAATCAGCGCCGAGCCGATGAAGCCGGCGCCGCCGGTGACGATCGCCCGTGGCATCGGCGGCGCAGTCTACCGATGTGCGCTACTCGCCGCCGCCGGCGGCCGCGTGATCGCTGTCGCTGCGCCAGCATGGCGCGCCCTCGAACGCCTCGAGGCCGGCGACGGGCCGTGCGGCCGGCGCCGGCCCGCGCCGGCGCAGCCGCGGCGCGACGACCGCGGCGGCCGCACCAACGAGGCCGCCGACGACGAAGGGGCGCACGACCCCGCGGCGGCGGCCGGAGCCGCGCTCCCTCACGAGGCCTCGCGGTAGGCGAAGAACGCCGCGATGGCGAGGCCGAGCACCTGGATGTAGGCGCGCGCGTTTCCGCCCAGCTGCGCGGCGATGACGATCCCGGAGATCACATACGCCCAGGCGGCCCCGCCTGCGGCGATCCAGCCCGTGGTCGTGCTGCGGTAGTAGCCCGCGCCCCGCAGCGTCGCCCGCCCGGCGAGCAGGCCCACGCCGTAGGCGAGGATGAACGTGAAGAAGCCGACGCCGAAGCCGCCCGCGAACGCGAGCAGGACGCCCATCGCCGTGCCGGCGGCGAGCGCGACGGCGATGGCGCGCACGGCCTTGTCGGGGCGCAGCGTGACGCGCGCCGACCGCGGCATCCGCGCGCACTCGCGGCATTTGATCCCGACGGGCGCCGGCACCATGCAATCCGGGCAGATCGGCTTGCCGCAGTTCGAGCAGGAGACGCCCGTCTCGACCTTCGGGTGGTTGGCGCATGTAACCGGCGCGGCAATCCCCGGGTCGACGCTGGACACGCCTTCGAGTGTAGCATCGGCGCCGTGACGGGAGACTCTCCGCCGGCGGCCGCGTGACCCGCCACCCCTCGGGGCTGATGCAGATGACCGCCGAGGTGGAGCGGGCGCTGATCCGCTCCGAGCCGGTGGTCGCACTCGAGTCGTCGGTGATCGCCCAGGGCCTGCCGCCCGAGGTCGCGCCCGCGGTCGCGCGCGAAGCCCAGGAGCGCGTCCGCGAGCAGGGAGTGATCCCCGCCACCATCGCCGTCATCGACGGCATCGTCCGGGTCGGCCTCGACGACGCGGGCATCGACAGGCTCGCCCACGGCGAGGACGTGCGCAAGGTCGGCGGACGCGACCTGGCGACGTGCGCGGTCAGCGGCCTGTGCGGCGCAACCACCGTCGCGGGCACGCTGGCCGTCTGCGCGATGGCCGGGATCCACTTCATGGCCACCGGCGGCATCGGCGGCGTCCACCGCGGCTGGGAACACTCGCTCGACGTGTCAGCCGACCTGACCGAGGCCGGCCGCACCGAGGTGTGCATCGTGTGCTCAGGCGCCAAGTCGCTGCTCGACATCCCGGCCACGCTGGAGATGCTCGAGACGCGCGGCATCCCGATCATCGGCTACCGGACGGACACGTTCCCGCTCTTCTACGTGACCCAGAGCGCCCACGCGCTCGCCGACCGGGCCGACGACGCCGAGACGGTCGCGGCCGTGGCCGCCGCGCACTGGGGGTTCGCCCGCCGCACCGGCATCCTGGTGGTGCAGCCGGTGGCCGAGGAGGTGGCCCTGGACGCCAGTGCGACGGAGGCCCTGGTCGAGCAGACGCTGGCGCAGGCAACCGCCGCGGGCGTTACCGGGCCGGCCGTGACGCCTTGGGTGCTCAGCAGCCTGCATACGGCGACCGAGGGGCGCTCGCTGGTCGCAAACCAGCGCCTGCTGGTCGACAACGCCGGCCTCGCGGCCGAGATCGCGGCCGCCTACTACGCGCCCTGAGGCCGGCGGTCAGCCCTGGGGCACGGTGCCGCGCCGGCACGAGAACCCGGCCGCGGTCGCCGGATCGGGGAACGTCCCGCCGCCCGGGCGGCGAACGCGGTAGACGTCGAGCATCGGGCTCGCGTGCACGAGCTCGAGGTAGGGCAGCCCGCGGAACGCCTCCGGATCGACGCCCGACTCGAGCACGCCGACCATGCTGCCGATGCGCACGCCCTTCACCACCAGCACCTCGTCGACGCCGAGCCGGCGCAGCAGCGCGGCGCCTCCGGCCGGGTGCTCGAAGAACCGGTGTGCCCGGAGCACGGTCGCAAGCACGGTGTGCAGCATCGCCGGGCGCAGGTAGGGGCCCATCCCCTCCACCACGCTCACCCGCCCGGTGGCCGCGGCGAACGTCCCCAGCGTGACCCGGTCGGGCAGGATGCGCGCGCCGCAGGGCGCGTGCTCGTCGACCCAGTCGAGCACCGCGATCGAGTCGCGGCCGTTCTGCACCCAGCCGTGCCGGGCCGGGCCGACCGTGGCCGCCACCGCCACCGCCGGCACCGCGATGACGGCCGCCGCCACGGCCAGCGGGATCCACGCCCGCACCGCCCGCAGCCGGCCGAGGGCCGCCTCGGCCAGGGCGAGGACGGCCAGGACGAGCACGAGCGGCACGTAGTCGAACTCGCGGTCGATCCCGAACCGGCCGGGGATCTGGGTGCGGTAGCGGTACGAGAACAGGAACGCGACCCCAAGCAGCGTCGCCGCCGTGCCCGCCGCGACCACGCCGAGCGGCGCGAGCTCGGACGGGAACCGGCGCAGCATGACGACCGCCGCGGCGACTGCCGCGATCGGGAGCAGCCACACCAGCCACGTCGGCACGCTCCGAAGCGTCGTCGCGCTCTCGGCGAAGTCGTGCATGATCGCCGCGGGTCGTACGTACCAGTGCCCGTGCCCCACCGGCGAGTGCCGCACGGTGCCCGTGAGCAGCGACGCAGTCGGGTCGACGCCCTTGCCGAACGACGCGTAGGAGCTCGACCCGGACGCGCCCTGGAACCCGACGGAGCCGCCCGAGGCGAGCAGCAGGACGACCGTCAGCGCCGCCGCCGAGGCGGCGATCGCCACCAGCCGCACAAGCACCCCGCGCCACTCCCTGTCGAGCAGCCCGCGGGCGACCGCGTACCACCCGAGCACGACGAGCAGGGCGACCACCGGGACGCCGTGGGTGGCGAACCCGGCGCCGAAGAGCAGCGCGGCGAGCAGGGGCTCCTGCCACCCGTCGCGGTCGCGCAGCGCGCGCACGCCGAGCACGAGCGCGCACACGGCCACCATGCGGCCGACGTTCTCGGCCGTGTACACGTCGAGGTTGCGGTGCAGCTCGTCGTTCAGGATGACGAGCGTGAGCAGCGGCAGGAGCGGGGCCAGCCGGCGCAGGCCGAGCTCGCGGCCGAGCGCCCACAGGCCGGCGGCAAGGCCGGTCGACGCGACCCACAGGAGCGCCCCCATCGCCGGCAGCGGCGAGCGCCCGATCGCGTAGGAGAGCCCGGCGTGGTAGCTGTTCAGCACCACCTTGCTCACCGTGGGCGTCCAGGTGGCGCCCCACTGCAGCGTCTGGGCGGGCACCCGGCCGGCGTCGGCGATCTCCAGGCCGTCGGCCCAGTACCGCCACGGGCCGAACATCTCGAAGTTGAGGAGCGGCGAGCTGCGCAGGCGCACGACCGCGATGGCGACGAACACGATCGCCCCCGCCGCGAGCGCCCACCGGTCGGCGGCGACGTCGTCGGCGAGGGCGGCCGCGTGCTCCCGCAGGCTCCCGCGGCGCAGGCCGAAGATCCACAGGCCGGCGGTGACGACCGCGAGCGCAGGGAAGAACGTCGCCGGATGCAGCACGTGGGCGATCACGAGGGCGACGGCGGTGACGCCGACGACGGCGTAGCCGAGCCCGAACATGAGCGCCAGGCGCGTGGCCGGGCCGATCCGGCCGGGCGGGTAGGCGGCGAGCGTCGCGCCGAGCCCGGGCACGAGGACGAGCGCCGTCGCGGTCGCGATCGTGGCCGGGTTCACGCGCCGGCCGCTTCGCCGGCTCCACCAGCGGCGGCCATCGACGTCCCCGCCAGGAACCCGGCCAGGAGCCACATCGTCGGGTCTTCGAAGAAGGAGTCGTAGAAGAGCGAGCTGGCGAAGATCGCGACGAGCGCCGCGAGCAGCACGCGCGGCACGGGCCCGGCGCCGCGGATGCGCACGGCGGCCGCGGTGAGGGCGCCGAGCACCCACAGGTAGAGGGCGAACCCGAGTGGCCCGAGCTCCGCGGCCACCGTGACCGGCGTCGTGTGAGACGCGGCCCCGCGGATCCGGAGCGGGTGTGCCGTCCCCGCCACCGCCGCCGTCGGCAGGCCGCTCAGGCCCGCGCCGTCGAGCGGATGGTGCCTGATCACTCTGAAGCCCAGGCTGATCAGGTGCGAGCGGGAGTCCGAGACGCGCGCCGCCGAGTTGCCGCGCAGAGCAACCGCGAGCACGGCGAGCAGCCCCACCGCCCCGGCGCCGACCAGCACGAGCGTCACCCGCCGCGACCACAGGCCGGTGCCGACGGCGAGCACGCCGGCGGCCACGGCGAAGTAGCTCGACTGCGAGTAGGTGAAGTAGAGCCCCGCGAACATGAACCCCATCGCCGCGCCGAGCGGGATGCTGATGCCGCGATACACGGCCACTCCGCAGCACAACACCAGGGTGACGGCCATGAAGCGCCCATACACGCTCGCGTCCCAGAAGAGCGAGTTCACGCGAAAGAACGACCGGTAGGCGTTCGAGACCTCCACGCTCGGGTTCCAGAACACGTGCCGCGTCGCCTCCTGCCAGAGCGCCACCGCTCCAAAGAGGATGGCGAGGCCGCACTGCGCCCCGAACGCCGCCCGCAGACCGCCGGGATTCCAGCCGAGCTGGCCGATGCGCATGGCCATGAACGCGAAGGGGAGGTAGAAGAAGAGCATCGTCACCGCGGCCTGGTGCAGGTCGGCCGTCCACGCGAGCGACGCCGCCGAGAGGGCCACGAACGCCGCCAGCGGCACCGCCGCTGCCCACGCCGGCGGCTCGGGCTCGCTGCCGCGGGCGATGTCGTAGAGCGTGCACAGCGCGCCCACCGCCAGCACGCCGTAGAGCGGTACGAGCAGCTTCGCGTCCTGCGAGCCGAAGTGGATCGGGATCCGCACCGGTGCCGCCAGCACGCAGGCGATCGCGAACACCCACGGCCGCCGGTGCACGACAGCCGCCGCCGCGACCAGGCAGGCCACGCCGACCGCCACGGCGGGCACGACCAGCAGCGGATGGTCGGTGAGCAGCGTGCCGGCCCGGCTGACCGACGAGTGCAGCAGCCGCACGGCGAGCCAGACGGTGCCGGCCACCCAGAGCAGCGCCCCGGCGCGGCGGGCGGCCGGCCGGCGGAAGACGAGCAGCGCGCCGACGCCTGTCGCAGCCAGGAAGGCCGCGAGCGCCTGGCTCACTGCGGGGCTCGTGGCCGCAGGACGTACACGTGCGTGGCGCCCGACACGACGAGCCGGCCCGCCGCCGCGATCGGGGTGGCGTACTTGCCGTCGCCGAACTGCCACGCCGGCCGGCCCGTGCGGGTGTCGTAGGCGAACAGCCGCCCCGCGACGCCGGGCGACGGCCCGAGGTCGGTCACGTACACGTAGGGCCCGACCACCGTCGGCGAGCTGAGCCCGCGATACGGCAGCTTGTGCAGCCAGAGCACGGCCCCCGTGCGCGCGTCGAACGCCCCGAAGGTGCCGTCGAAGCTCGTCGCGAACACGCGCCCGTTCGAGACGGCCGGCGACCCATACGCCCAGTTGGGCATCGTGTACGTCCACGCCACCTGCCCGGTGGCGGCCACGAACGAGTACAGCTTGTCGTCGGTGTTCCCGATGTAGACGCGGCCGTAGGCCACCGCCGGGGTCGAGAAGAAGTTGCCGGATCGCAGCCCGGAGGAGAGCCCGTCGGTCGTGCTGTGCCAGATCTGGTGGCCGCTGGCGGCGCTCAGGCAGTACATCCCGCCGCCGTAGTCGCCGAAGTAGACGCGCCCGCCGGCCACGGCCGGACCGTGCTTCACCGGCCCGCCGGCGTGGTATGTCCACACGACCTTGCCCGTCGCCAGCGCGAGCGCCCGCACCGCCCCGGACTGGTCGGCCATGTACAGGTAGCGCGAGTCGAGCGCCGGGGAGGATTCCATCGTCGCGCCGACGTTCGTGTCCCAGATCGTCTTCCCCGTCGCGGCCGAGAGGGCATAGATGTGGCCGTTGCGGGCGCCGAGGTAGACGACGCCGGCATGGACGGCCGGCGAGCCCTGGCCCAGGTTCGACGGCGCCTGCAGCAGCTTGCGCGACCACAGGACCTTGCCCGTGAAGACGTTGCGGGCGCTCACGAAGCCGCCGTTGGCGTACAGGAAGAGCACCCCCTTCGCGTAGACCGGCGGGTACTCGAGGAAGCCGATCGGGTCGCTCCACTGGACGTGGTAGGGCGGGTGGATGTCGGTCAGGCCGGCCGCGTCGCGGGTGCGGGCGTCGGAGAGCCCGTACACCGGCCATGACGGGCCGACATCGTGCCGTGGATGGCTCGTGCCCGTGCTCGTCGTCGTCTGCGAGCTCGAATCGGTCGTCAGGGTGAAGGGCAGCGAGGCGCCGTTGTGCACGTCGGCCGTCTTGCGGTTCACCACCCACCAGGCCGCTCCGGCCCCGACGACCGCCAGGATGACCACGGCCGCGCCGCCCAGGACTATGTTCCGGCGCCGCATCCGGGACACGCTAGCAACGCGGGGTTGGACCGGGGTGCGGCACGACCAGCGCATGGGGCCTGGCCCCGCGTGTGGGGCCAGGCCCCACGTGTGGGGCCAGGCCCCGGTTCTCGGGTTCGGCCTACGCGGTGCGGTCCTGCGGCGCGACGACGACGCGGCCCGTCAGGTCGCCGTAGAGCGCGCGCAGGAAGAGCGCCGAGAACGGCCACACGATCGGCACGGCGAGCGCCAGGCCGGCCAGGGCCGACGTCGTGTTGTCGGCGAACGCCGACACGATCAGGAGCATCGCGAGCACGACGGGGGCCGAGAAGAACACGGTGATGAGCCACACGGCCCAGGTGCGGGCGAAGTTGCGCACGGCCAGGCCCGCGGAGCGCGAGATCGCCCCCGCCGGGCCGACGTCGCCGGCCGCGATCGCCGGGACGGCGAAGAGCAGGAGCGGGATCACGACCACGGCGTACGTCTGGAACATGAGCACGAGCGCCCCGCACAGGATCCCGATCAGGACCGAGGTCATGTACGTCCACACCACCCGCCGCCGCGGTGCCCGCTCCGGCAGCCCGCGCAGCATCACGTAGCCGAGCAGGCAGAAGTAGCCGATCGAGTAGGCGAAGAACGCGACGAGCACCGTCTCACCGAGCGTGCCGCCGGTCACGCGCACGCCGATGACCGGGATCGATGCGACGGCGAGCGCCACCACAGCCGCCACCGTCAGGTCGGCCCAGACGTTGCCGAACCGGTGCACCGCGGTCGCAAACAGATCCGACAGCGGCGTCTGCGGCGGCCGCGCGGCGGCGGCCTGCGCCTCGGTCTCGGGCGTGGTCTTGCTCATAGCAGCGCCGCGGCGGGGTGCTTGACGGCGATGTCCAGATGGTCGTCGACCGAGTCGACCACCACCGTGTCCCCGTCGCCCACCTGGCCCTGCAGCACCAACATCGCCAGCGGGTTCTCGAGCTCGCGCTGCACGGTGCGCTTGAGCGGGCGGGCGCCGTAGGCGGGGTCGTAGCCGTGCTCGACCAGTAGCCGCTTGGCGTCGTCGGTCAGCTCGAGCTCGATCCTGCGCGCGCCCAGACGCCGGCGCAGGCCGTGGGCCTGCAGCTCGACGACCTCGGCCAGCTGCTCCCGGGACAGGCGCCCGAAGATGACCGTCTCGTCGACGCGGTTCAGGAACTCGGGCCGGAACGTGGCCCGCAGCGCCTCCTCGACCCGCTCGCGGACGGGCTCCTCCTCGCCGCCGCGGAAGATGAACTCGGATCCCACGTTCGAGGTCATGATGACGATCGTATTGCGAAAGTCGACCGTGCGTCCCTGGCCGTCGGTGAGACGGCCGTCGTCGAGCAGCTGCAGGAGGACGTTGAACACGTCGGGGTGGGCCTTCTCGATCTCGTCGAGCAGGACGACCGAGTACGGCCGCCGGCGCACGGACTCGGTCAGCTGGCCGCCCTCGTCGTAGCCCACGTAGCCGGGCGGGGCGCCGACGAGCCGCGAGACGGAGTGCTTCTCCATGTACTCGCTCATGTCGATGCGGATCATCGCCCGCTCGGAGTCGAACAGGAACTCGGCCAGGGCCTTCGCGAGCTCGGTCTTGCCGACCCCGGTGGGGCCGAGGAAGATGAACGAGCCGATCGGGCGGTCGGGGTCGCCGAGGCCGGCGCGCGAGCGGCGGATGGCGTTGGCGACGGCGGTCACCGCCTCGTCCTGGCCGATCACCCGCTGGTGGAGACGGCTCTCCATGTGCACGAGCTTCTCCATCTCGCCCTCGAGCAGGCTGTGCACCGGGATCCCCGTCCAGCTCGCGACCACCTCGGCCACGTTCTCGGCCGAAACCTCTTCCTTCAGCATCGGCGAGCCCGCCTGCTGCGCGTCGAGCCTCCCCGCCGCGGCCTCGAGGTCGCGCTCGAGCTGCGGCAGCCGGCCGTAGGTGAGCTCGGCCGCCCGCTGCAGGTCGCCGTCGCGCTGGGCGCGCTCGGCCTCCGAGCGGACCGCCTCGATCTCCTCCTTCAGCGCCCGCACGGCCTCGATCTGATCCTTCTCGGCCATCCACTCGGCCTCCATGCCGCCCAGCTCCTCGCGCAGGTTCGCGAGCTCCTCGGCAATCGCCTCGCGCCGCTCGACGGCGGCCTCGGCGGTCTCCTTCTCCATCGCGGCCTGCTCGATCTCGAGCTGCACGATCCGGCGCCGCACCGTGTCGATCTCGACCGGCATGGAGTCGATCTCGATCTTCAAGCGCGAGGCCGACTCGTCGATCAGGTCGATCGCCTTGTCGGGCATGAACCGGTCGCTGATGTAGCGGTCGGCCAGCATGGCCGCGGCGACGATGGCGTCGTCGGAGATACGCACGCCGTGGTGCACCTCGTAGCGCTCCTTCAGGCCGCGCAGGATCGCGATGGTGTCGGCGACGCTCGGCTCGCCCACCATCACCGGCTGGAACCTGCGCTCGAGGGCGGCGTCCTTCTCGATGTACTTGCGGTACTCGTCGAGCGTCGTCGCGCCGATCGCGCGCAGCTCGCCGCGGGCCAGCATCGGCTTCAGCATGTTGGCGGCGTCGATCGCGCCCTCGGCCGCGCCAGCGCCGACGATGGTGTGCAGCTCGTCGATGAAGAGGATGATCTGGCCCTCCGACGCGCTGATCTCGGCCAGGACGGCCTTCAGCCGCTCCTCGAACTCGCCCCGGTACTTGGAGCCGGCCAGGAGCGCGCCCACGTCGAGCGCCCACACCCGGCGGCCACGCAGGCTCTCCGGTACGTCGCCCGACGTGATCCGCTGGGCGAGGCCCTCGACGATCGCGGTCTTGCCGACGCCGGGCTCGCCGATCAACACGGGATTGTTCTTCGTACGCCGGCTGAGCACCTGGATCACGCGCCGCACCTCGGCGTCGCGGCCGATGACCGGGTCGAGCTTGCCGCGCTCGGCCAGCTCGGTCAGGTCGCGGCCGAACTTGCTCAGGGCCTCGTACGTGCCCTCGGCGTCGGGCGAGGTCACCTGGCGGCCGCCGCGCACGTCGACGAGCGCCTTCATGATCGCCGCCCGGTCGAGCCCGGCCGCATCGGCCAGCGCGAGCAGGAAGTGCTCGACGGCGACGTAGTCGTCCTTGAGTGCCTCGGCCTCGCTGAACGCCCGCTCGAGCGTCTCGCGCAGCGCGCGGCTGGCGGCGGGCTGCTGCTGGGCGCCCTCGATGCGGGGCAGCGACTGCAGGCGCGCCTCGGTGGCCGCGCGCACCTCCGCCGCGTTCGCGCCAGACTTCTCGAGGATCCGGGGCGCGACGCCCCCCTCCTGGTCGAGCAGCGCGAGCAGCAGGTGGTCGGGGGTGAGCTCGGGGTTGCCGCGGGTGATCGCGTCGCCCTGAGCGGATGAGAAGGCCTCCTGGGCCTTGATGGTCAGTTTCTGAAAGTCCATAGCACCGGTGGTTTCGAGGGTTGATACTGAACGAGGTCGCGGCGGTAGCTGCGGTGCACGCGGGCAAGCTCGCTGCGCAGCTCCTCGGACGCGGCCGCGAGCTGGGAGCGCAGCAGGGCCACCTCGCGGTTCAGGAGCTCCATCGCGTCCTCGAGGTCGAGCACGCGGGTCGCACCGGCCAGGTTCATGCCCAGCTCGCCCGTGAGCGCGCCGATCTTGCGCAGCCGCTCGACGTCGCGGTCGGAGTAGCGGCGGGTGCCTCCGGGCGTCCGCCGGGGGCGCACGAGCCCTTTCGCCTCGTAGGTGCGCAGCGTCTGCGGATGCATGCCGGCGAGCTCCGCCGCGACCGAGATCGAGTAGCGGGGATGGTCGTCAGGCGATCTCATCCGCCGTCTCCGTCCCGCGGCTGGAGGGTGCCTGGCACCGGCATCGCCGGTGCCAGGCACCGGTCGCACCCGACGCGCCGCGTCATGCCGACTTCTCCGTGAACAGCTTCTGGCGCGGGTCGCCGTGATTTGCCTGCTGGATCTCCTGCAGGCGCTCGAGCGCCTCGCGCTCCTGCTTTGAGAGCTTCGACGGCACTGCGATCCGCAGGCGGGCGAGCAGGTCGCCCGTGCCCGTCCCGTTCAGCCGGGGAGCGCCGCGGCCCTTGACGCGCAGCGTCTTTCCGTCGGTCGAGCCGGCGGGCACCTTCACGCGCACCGTGGCGCCGTTCGGCGTCGGCAGCTCGACCTGCTCCCCCATCGCCGCCTCGGCGAAGGTCACCGGCACGTCGATCACGAGGTCGTCGCCGTTGCGTGTGAAGAGCGGACTCGGAGTCACCCGGGTGACGACGTACAGGTCTCCCGGCTCGCCGCCGCGCGGCGCCGCCTCGCCCTTGCCCTTCACCTTGATGCGAGTGCCGTCGCGGACTCCGGCTGGGATCCGCACCTGATAGGTCTTGGTCGAGCGCACCCGTCCCGAGCCGTGGCACGTCGGGCACGGGTGCTCGATCACGGTGCCGGCGCCGCCGCAGCGCTCGCAGGGCTGGTTGATCGAGAAGAACCCCTGGCTTTCCGACGTGACACCGCGGCCCTTGCACACCGGGCAGATCGTGGGCGCCGTGCCCGCCGCCGCCCCGGACCCGTGGCAGGTGGGGCAGGCGTTGGCCTTGTCCACCGGCACCTTGACCGTGACTCCGCGCAGGGCGTCGGGGAACGACAGGCTCACCTGGGCCTCGACGTCGGCGCCCCGCCGCGGCCCGGCCGGCGCGCCGCGGCCGCCGCGGTTGAAGAGGCCGCCGAAGAGATCGCCCAGGTCGAACGCCTGACCGGCGCCGCCGAAGTCGAAGCCCTGGAAGCCGCCCTGTCCCGTCGGCCCCTGGCCGGGAGGGAACGCGCGGCCGAAGCTGTCGTACTGCTTGCGCCGCTCGGGATCGGACAGCACGTCGTGGGCCTCGCCGATCTGCTTGAACCGCTCTTCCGCCGCCGCGTCGCCGGGGTTGCGGTCGGGGTGGTAGCGGCGGGCGAGCTTGCGGTAGGCCTTCTTGATCTCGTCGGCGCTCGCGCCCTTCGGGACGCCGAGCGTCTCGTAATAGTCCGCCACGCGCTACTCCTCGGCGTCCGGGGCCGGCGGGCCGCTCGAGACGACCACGCGGGCGGCGCGCACGATCCGATCGCCGAGGCGGTACCCGCGCTGCCAGACGGCGGCGATGGTGCCCTCGGGATGCTCCGACGGCTGGTTGGAGAGGGCCTCGTGCATGTGCGGGTCGAACACCTCGCCGGGCTCGGCCTCGATCTCCTCGAGGCCACGCCGGCGCAGCAGGTCGGCCAGTTGCGCGCGGACACGGCTGACACCCTCGGCCACCTGGGCCTCTTCATGGTGCTCCGACGCGTCCACCGCCCGCTCGAGGTTGTCGAGCACCGGCAGGAGTTCGGCCACGATCGACTCGGCCGCCCGCTGCACCTGGGCCTCGGAGTCGCGCGCGACGCGCTTGCGGTAATTGTCGAAGTCGGCCGCCACGCGGCGCAGGTCGTTCAGGTACTCCTCCGCCCTGCGCCGCGCCTCGGCCAGCTCCGACTCGAGCTCGCCGGCCGAGAATTCGGCCGTCTCGGCCGGCTCCTGCGCCGGCGAGCTCTTGCCCGGATCTGCCATTACGCCCGATCCCCGCTCTCGTCAACGACCTCGGCGTCGACGATCTCCTCGTCGCCGGCGGGCTCAGAGCCCTCGGCTGCGCCGTCGCCCGTCGCGCCGCCGCCCTGCTGGGCCTGCTGCGCCTGCTGGTAGACGACCTCGCCGAGCTTGAACGAGGCCTCGCGCAGCGCCTCGAGCCGTGAGCGGATCTCGCCGGCGTCGTCGCCGTCGAGCGCCTGCCGCACCGAGTCGATCTTGGAGCGGATGTCCGACCGCGTCTCCTCTTCAAGCCGGTCCTCGTGCTCCTTGAGCGACTTCTCGGTCGAGTAGGCGACCTGCTCGGCCGTGTTCTTGGCCTCGGCCAGGTCCTTCATGCGGCGGTCGTCGTCGGCGTGCGACTCGGCGTCGCGCACCATCTGGTTGACCTCGCTGTCGGAGAGGCCCGAGCCGCCCTGGATCTGGATCTTCTGCTCGTTGCCCGAGCCGAGATCCTTCGCCGAGACGTGCATGATCCCGTTGGCGTCGATGTCGAACGTGACCTCGATCTGAGGCACGCCGCGCGGGGACGGCGGGATGCCGACAAGCTGGAACTTGCCCAGCGTCTTGTTGTAGACGGCCATCTCGCGCTCACCCTGCAGCACGTGGATCTCGACCGACGGCTGCCCGTCCTCGGCGGTGGAGAAGATCTCCGACTTGCGCGTGGGGATGGTGGTGTTGCGCTCGATCAGCTTGGTGAACACGCCGCCCTTGGTCTCGATGCCCAGCGACAGCGGGGTCACGTCGAGCAGGAGGACGTCCTTGACCTCGCCCTTGAGCACGCCGGCCTGGATGGCGGCGCCGATGGCGACGACCTCGTCCGGGTTGACGCCCCGAGGGGGCTCCTTGCCGATCAGGTCCTTGACCTTCTCCTGCACGGCGGGCATGCGCGTCATGCCGCCGACCAGGATCACCTGGTTCACGTCTGAGGCCTTCAGGCCGGCATCCTCGAGCGCCTGCTTGGTCGGGCCGACCGTGCGCTCGATCAGGTCGTGCGTGAGCTCGGTCAGCTTCGCCCGCGACAGGGTGGTGTCGAGATGCTTGGGGCCGTCGGAGTCGGCGGTGATGAACGGCAGGTTGATGTTCGTCGACTGCGTCGTCGACAGCTCGATCTTGGCCTTCTCGGCCGCCTCGTACAGGCGCTGCAGCGCCATCGGGTCCTTGCTCAGGTCGATGCCCTGCTCGCGCTTGAACTCGGCAGCCAGCCAGTCGACGACCGCCTTGTCGAAGTTGTCGCCGCCGAGGTGGTTGTCGCCCGAGGTCGCCTTGACCTCGAACACGCCCTCGCCGAGCTCGAGCACCGACACGTCGAACGTGCCGCCGCCGAGGTCGAACACGAGGATCGTCTGGTCGCCCTCCTTGTCGACGCCGTAGGCGAGCGACGCGGCGGTGGGCTCGTTGATGATGCGCAGCACCTCGAGGCCGGCGATCTTGCCGGCGTCCTTGGTGGCGTTGCGCTGGGCGTCGTTGAAGTAGGCGGGGACCGTGATCACGGCCTCGCTCACCGTCTCGCCCAGGTAGGCCTCGGCGTCGGCCTTGAGCTTCTGCAGGATCATCGCCGAGATCTCCGGCGGCGGGATGACCTTGTCGCCGGCCTTGACGCGGGCGTCGCCGTTCGGCCCGGCCGCGACGTCGTAGGGGACGATCTTCTGCTCCTCGGACACCTCGGAGGCCTTGCGGCCCATGAAGCGCTTGATCGAGAAGACGGTATTCTTGGGGTTCGTCACCGCCTGGCGCTTGGCCGGCGTTCCCACCAGCCTCTGCCCGTCTTTGGTGAAGGCGACGACCGACGGGGTCGTGCGACCGCCCTCGGCGTTGGGGATGACGGTTGGCTCGCCGCCCTCCATCACCGCCATGCACGAGTTGGTCGTGCCCAGGTCGATGCCGATCACTCTGGCCATACGTTGCAGCTCCTCTTAGTTGGATACACGAAGCAAATCTACGTCACGTTATAGCAGATTTGTTTCGCCGAGGGCAAGCAGTCCATGAGGGCAGCCCTCGAGGAGCACGCAGCCGCCGCACCGCGGCCGCCGCGCGGAGCAGGTCGCGCGTCCGTGGGCGATCAGGAGCAGGTGCGCCTCGAGCATGCGCCCGGCCGGCACGAGCTCGGTCAGCACCGAGTGGGCCTGGTCTGCGCTCGTCCCGGCCGGGATGAGGCCCAGCCGCAGCGCCACCCGGTGGACGTGCGTGTCGACCGGCATCACGGGCACGTCCAGGCTGAAGAGCAGCACGCAGCTCGCGGTCTTCGGGCCGACGCCGGGGAAGGCGACGAGCCGCGCGATCGCCTCGGCCGGCTCCAGGTCGCGGAGCCAGTCCAGATGCGGCCGGCCGTCATGCGAGAGCTCGTTCAGCACCGCCTGGATCCGCGGCGCCTTCTGCGCGGCCAGGCCTCCGGGCCGCAGCACCTCCTCGAGCTCGGCGGTGGGGGCGTCGCGCACCTCCTCCCAGGTCGGGAACCGATCGCGCATGGCTGCGTAGGCGCGCTCGCAGTTGCGATCGCTCGTGTTCTGGCTCAGGATCGTGAGCACGAGCTCGTCGAGCGGCGGCAGCCGGCGGTGCACCCGCGGTGGCCCGTAGCAGGCCCGCAGCCGGTCGAGGACAACATCGATCACCGTGTCGGAAAGCGTATGCGGGGGTAGGCTGCATATGTGGATCCCGTGCGCGACACCCTGCAACGGCCCTTGCGCGACCTGCGCATCTCGGTCACCGACCGGTGCGACTTCCGTTGCGTCTACTGCATGCCGAAAGAGGTCTTCGGGCGCGACTTCGAGTTCCTGCGCCGATCGCAGCTGCTCACGTTCGAGGAGATCGCCCGGCTCGCGCGGCTCTTCGCCGCGGCCGGCGTGCGCAAGCTGCGCCTGACCGGTGGCGAGCCGCTGCTGCGCCGCGACCTCGAGCGGCTGATCGAGATGTTGGCCGCGATCGACGGCATCGAGGACATCGCGCTCACGACCAACGGCAGCCTGCTCGCGCGCAAGGCCGCGAGTCTGCGCGACGCCGGCCTCCACCGGGTCACGGTCAGCCTGGACTCGCTCGACGACGGGGTGTTCGGCTCGGTGAACGACGTCGGCGCACCCGTCGGTCGCGTGCTCGAGGGCATCGAGGCCGCCGCGGCGGCGGGCCTGGGCCCGGTCAAGGTGAACATGGTCGTCAAGCGCGGCCTGAACGACGCGAGCGTCCTCGACATGGCCCGGCACTTCCGTGGCACCGGTCACATCCTGCGGCTGATCGAGTTCATGGACGTCGGCGCGAGCAACGGCTGGCGCCTGGACGACGTCGTGCCGGCCGCCGAGCTGGTCGAGATGATTTCGGCGGAGTGGCCGCTCGAGCCCGTCGACCCCGCCTACTCCGGCGAGGTCGCGGCCCGCTACCGGTATCGCGACGGACGCGGCGAGATCGGCTTGATCGCGTCGGTGACCCAACCCTTCTGCCACGCCTGCACCCGCGCCCGCCTCTCGGCCGACGGGCGCCTGTACACCTGCCTGTTCGCAAACGTCGGCCGCGACCTGCGCGGGCCTCTGCGCGCCGGGGCCGACGACGCCGCGGTCGAGGCGCTGATCGGCCGGATCTGGGGGCGGCGCGGCGACCGCTACTCGGAGCTGCGCACGGCCGAGACGGCCCGCACGCCCAAGGTCGAGATGTCATACATCGGGGGCTGAGCCCGCCGGTGTGGGAATGATTCCCGCCCCGGCGGCGTTCGGATCCTTATGGACCGGCCGAGCTCTCGGGTAGGATGAAGGGTCGCATGGACGCGACGGTGACATCTCTGGCGGGGCGCGCACGCATGCGCATGCGCGTGCTGCTGCCCCGGGGATGGCGCGACTTCGTGCTCCAGCTCTTCCT
>DASXOR010000132.1:0-7336 GCA_036494095.1 Gaiellales bacterium
CCGTACGTGCGCGGGCACCGCGAACGCCGACAGGGCGACGACGAACACAAACACGTTGTCGAGCGAGAGGCTACGCTCGATCGCATAGCCGGCCAGGTACTCCCCGGCCGGCGCCGGCCCCCGCCAGGCCCAGACGACGCCGGCGAGGCCGACGCCGGCGCCGAGCCAGCCGGCGCTGATCAGCGCGGCCGCGCGCAACGATGCGGGCCGCAGCACCGCGACGTCGAGCACGAGCAGCCCGACCGCCGCGCCGGAGAGCGCCGCCCACTGCCACCAATCCTGCACAGGTTCCTCCTTCGGTTGCACAAAACCGAAGGTCTCACCCGCCCGCTGGGGCCGGCTGCGCCGGGCTCGAGAGCCGTCCTGACGACGCAGCACATTGGTGGGCTACTCCCCTTCCGAAACCCAGCGTAGCCGCGACGGCGCCGGACCGCCGGACGCGTCCAATCCCTGGTTTAAGAAGCCGGCGAGCTAGCCGGCCAGCTCGGCGGGGACGAGCTCGAGCTCGATCCGGCGGCCGGCGCGCACGACGCCGACCTGCAGAGGCACGCCGACAGCGTCGCCCGACATGACCCGCAGCAGGTCGTCCATCCGCTCGACGGGGCGGCCGTCGATCGACACGATCAGATCCTCGGGGCGGACTCCGGCCGCCGCCGCCGGCCCCTCGGGCTCGACCCCGATCACCTCGACGCCCGACGCGCGGCCGAGCTCTGCGCGCATCCCGGGCGGCAGCGGCCGGTCGCCACCGGCGATGCCGACGAATGCACGCCGCACCCGCCCGGTGCGCATGAGCTCGGCGACGATCCCCCGCGTGGCGGCGTTGATCGGCACCGCCAGCCCCAGGCCGACTCCGGCCAGGGCGGTGTTGATGCCGATCACGCGGCCGCGGCTGTCGGCGAGGGCGCCGCCGGAGTTGCCGGGGTTGAGCGCGGCGTCGGTCTGGATCACGTCGGGGATCGACCTCTGCGCCCGGCCGCTGCGGGCCGGGAGCGATCGCCCGAGGGCCGAGACGACCCCGGCCGTCACCGTGCCGCCGAGCCCGTGGGGATTGCCGATCGCGACCACGAGCTGACCGACCCGCAGCCGGCCGGCGTCGCCGAGCGCGGCGGGCACCAGAGCGGCGCCATCGGTTCGGATCAGGGCCAGGTCGGTGAGCGGGTCGCGGCCGACGACCTCAAAGGCAGGCTCGCTGCCGTCGGTGAAGGCGGCCCGGCCGCGCGTGTCCTCCGCGCCGACGACGTGGGCGCATGTGAGCATGAACCCGTCGCCGGAGAGCACGACGGCGCTGCCGCCGCCGATGGCGTCGCGCCGGCGGCCGCGCCGGCGCACGCGCAGGTTGGCGACCGACGGCGCCAGCCGCTCGGCCACCGACGTGACGATCCGCGAGTAGGCGTCCAGCGCCTCGTCGTCGGGCTCGAGATCGGCCCCGATGTCGGCGGGGGGTGTGGCGAGCTCGTCCATCGCTCAGTCCTGCACCGGCACGAGTTCGACCTCCCGCTCGGCCTCTCCCCGGACGAGCCCGAGTGCGAGCGGGGCGCCCTCGGCCAGGCCGTCCAGAGCCGCGTACAGGTCGTCGACCGACCCGACGGGCCGGCCGCCGGCGGTCACGATCAGGTCGCCGGGAGCGACACCGGCCCCGGCCGCCGCGCCTCCGGCCTGCACCTCGCGCACAAGCAGGCCGTCGCGCTCGCCGAGCCCGACGGCGCGCCGCATCCGCCGGGCCGCCCGGCTGGAGACGACGCCGACCCCCAGGCTGCGGCGCGTGGGCGCCTCGCCGCGGGCCAGGGCAAGGGCGCGGTCGCGCAGGTCGGCGTCGGCGGCGAGCGCGAGCACGAGGCCGCCGTCCAGGCGCACCGCATTCAGCCCGTGCAGCGCCCCATCGGCGGCGACCAGGGGTCCGCCCGCAGACCCGCGCGCCACCGCTGCAGTGTGCTCGAGCGAGCCGGCGATGCGCCGGCCGCGCGGGCCGCGGAACGACCGGCCCAGCGCCGAGACCGCCCCGGTCGTCACACGCAGGCCGCCGTCGCCCAGCCGCGCCAGCGCGAACACAGGCGTCCCCAGCTGCGGCTCGACCTCCGCCCATGCGATCGCCGGAGCGTCACTGGTCGGCACCGCGACCACGGCCAGATCGCCGGCGGCGTCGACTGCCGCCGGCCGCCCCTGGGCGCGGCGGCCGTCGGCGAACGTGACCGCGACGTCGTCGCCGCGCACCGAATGGGCGCAGGTCAGCACCCGGTCGGTGGCGATGACGACGCCGGATGCCGGCCTCCACCCGAAGCGCAGGCCGACGACCGCCGGCCCGGCGCTCGCGACGACGTCGGCCGTCGCCTGCTGAAGTTCCTCGAGCACACTCATCCGTCTCTCTCCCACCCCAACTCGATAGTTGATAGCAATCTGCAAGTTACCTCCCCGAGACGCCCGCCGCAAGCCGGATACGATGGGCGCATGGAGGAGCCGCCGCACCCCTCTCCGCTGGCCGAGGCGATGCGCCGCGTGGGCGATCGCTGGACCCTGCCGGTGGTGGATGCCCTGCTCGAGGGCCCGCGCCGGTTCGGCGAGCTCGTCGAACGGCTGCCCGGCATCGCCCCCAACATCCTCACCGACCGGCTGCGCAGCCTGGAGCGAGACGCGCTCGTCGTGGCCCGGCCCTATTCGCACCGGCCGCCGCGCTCGACCTACGAGCTCACCGCCGAAGGCCGCGCCCTCGCCGGCGCGGTGCGCCTCCTGAGCGAGTGGGGGTCGCGCCGCGAGGGGCAGGAGCCGGCCCGCCACTCCGTCTGCGGCACCCCTCTCGACGTGCGCTGGTACTGCCCGACGTGTGAGCAGGCGGTCGACGAGGACGCCGCCGAAGGTCTGCACTACGCGTGATCGCGATCGCCGACGTCCGCGCCGCCGCCGCCCGCCTGGACGGCGTCGCGCACCGCACCCCGGTGCTGCACTCGCGGACGCTTGACGCCCGCACCGGCGCCACCGTGTACCTGAAGGCCGAGTGCCTGCAGCGCGGCGGGGCGTTCAAGTTCCGGGGGGCCTACACCATGATCTCGGCGCTGCCCGCCGAGGCCCGGCGCCACGGCGTGGCCGCCTACTCGTCGGGCAACCACGCCCAGGCGGTGGCGATCGCCGCGGGACTGCTCGGGTCGACGGCCGTGATCCTGATGCCGCAGGACACGCCCGCCGCCAAGCTCGAAGCAACCCGCGGCTACGGTGCCGAGGTGGTCACCTACGACCGCTACCGCGATGACCGCGAGGCGCTCGGAGCGGCTTTGGCCGAGGAGCGGGGGCTCACGCTCGTGCCGCCCTACGAGCACCCGGCGGTGATGGCCGGCCAGGGCACCGCCGCTCTGGAGCTGCTCGAGGAGGTGCCCGGTCTCGACCTCCTGCTCGCACCCGTCGGCGGCGGCGGGCTGATCGCCGGCTGCGCAACCGCCGTGAAGGCCGTCGCGCCCGACATGCGCGTTGTGGGCATCGAGCCCGAAGCCGGCGACGACACCCGCCGCTCGCTGGCCGCCGGTCGGCGGGTGCGGATCGAGACGCCGCGCACGATCGCCGACGGCCAGCAGGCGGACATCCCGGGCGAGCTCACGTTCGCCGTGAACGCGCGCCTGCTCGACGGCGTCGAGGTCGTCTCCGACGCCGACATCCTGGCAGCGATGGCGTTCCTGTTCGACCGCATGAAGCTCGTCACGGAGCCGAGCGGCGCCTCCGCCGTGGCGGCCCTGCTGGCCGGACGCGTGCGCGCGCCGGGCGCCCGCGTCGGGGTGATCGTCTCGGGCGGGAACGTCGGCGTGGCCCGGTTCTGTGAGCTGCTCGGCCGCCCGGCCGGATGACCGAACCCGGCCGGGACGCGCGCGAGGCCGAGTCCGAGCGCGTCGGCCCCGGCCCGCCGATCGCGCCCGGCGGCGTGCGGGGGCTGCTGCGCCTGGCGACCATCGATGTCGGCCCGCTGCGGCGCCGGCGCGACTTCCGCCTGCTCTTCATCGGCCAAGGGGTGTCGTTCTTCGGGTCGATGATCACCTACGTCGCCATCCCCTACCAGGCCTACCAGCTGAGCGGCTCCTCGCTCGTCGTCGGCCTGCTCGGGCTGGCCGAGCTGGCGCCGCTCCTGGCCGCGGCGTTCATCGGCGGGGCGCTCGCCGACGCGTTCGACCGGCGGCGGCTGATGCAGGTGACCGAGCTGTCGTTCGCCGCGGCGTCGCTCGTGCTCGTCGGAAACGCCCTCCTGCCGCACCCGCAGCTATGGGTGCTGTTCGTGATGTCGGCCCTGCTCGCGACACTTGACGGACTGCAGCGGCCGTCGCTCGACGCGCTCACTCCGCGGCTGGTCGAGCGCGACGAACTCGTGGCCGCCGGGGCGCTCTCGTCGTTTCGGATGACGATCGGCATGATCGCCGGCCCGGCGGTGGGCGGCGTGCTGGTCGCCACCGCCGGCGTGCCGGCGACCTACGCCGTCGACACGGCCACCTTCGCGGTGTCGCTCGCGGCGCTGCGGATGATGCGCGCGGTGCCACCACCCCCCGAGGCCGAGCCGCCCAGCCTGGAGCGCATCGTCGAGGGCCTGCGCTACGCCGGCTCGCGGCCGGAGCTCATGGGCACCTATGTCGTCGACATCGTGGCCATGTTCTTCGGCATGCCGATGGCGCTCTTCCCGGCCGTGGCCAGCCACCTGGGCGGCGCGAGCGTGCTCGGGCTCCTGTACGCCGCCCCGGCAGTGGGGTCGCTGGCCGCCACGGTGACGAGCGGATGGGCGGCCCACGTGCACCGCCACGGCGCCGCGGTGTGCCTCGCGGCGGCCGTCTGGGGCGTGGGCATCATCGGCTTCGGCCTGGCCCCGAACCTCGCGCTGGCGCTGCTTGGGCTGGTCGTTGCCGGGGCAGCCGACATGCTCTCGGGCATCTTCCGCGGCACGATCTGGAACCAGACGATCCCCGACCACCTGCGCGGCCGGCTCGCGGGGATCGAGCAGGTCAGCTACTCGACCGGGCCGCTGCTCGGCAACGTCGAGTCGGGCGCGGTGGCGTCGCTCGCAGGCGTGCGGGCCTCGATCGTCTCGGGCGGCGTCCTCTGCGTGGCCGGCGTGGTCGTGGCGATCCTGGCGCTGCCGGCCTTCTGGCGCTACGACGCCCGCAACGACCAGCCGGACGCGGCCCCGACAGGCTCTCAGTGATCGCGCGTCGTATCGACCGGCCGCATCCCCACCTGCGGATCGACCTGCGTGCGGGCGTCGACGATGCTGTCGCCGAAATGGCGGCGGTACTCCTCGGGCTCGTCGCCGCACCGGGCGATCGCCGCCTTCCAGCGCACAACCGCTCCGGCAAGGGCGCCCACCGCGGCCAGACCCAGCACGACCCGGGCCACGCCGTTTCCGACGATCCCGATGTCACACGAACGCCCGTCGTCAGGTCGCGGGGGCCGGATCGGGCATCGGCTCGCGGTCGATACCGGCGATCCGGTAGGCGTCGGCCTCGTCCAGCGTTTCGTGCTCGAGCAGCGCCCGGGTGAGCGCCTCGAGCTGGTCGCGGTGCGCCTCGAGCTGGGCCATCGCGGTGCGCTCGCACTCCTCCAGGAGCCGGCGCACCTCCTCGTCCACCAGCTCGCGTGTGCGCTCCGAGGAGTCGCCCGCGCCGGGGAACAGGGTGGGCTCGTCGTTTGGCCCGGGCAGCACCGACACCGGGCCGATGCGCTCGGACATGCCCCAGCGGCCGGCCATCTGGCGGGCGATGCGGGTGGCCTGCTCGAGGTCGGACTCGGCCCCGGTCGTGATCTCGCCGTAGATGATCTGCTCGGCCGCGCGGCCGCCCAGCGCGCCGACCATGCGGCCGCGCAGGTAGTCGGCCGTGTAGCCGTAGCGATCCGTGCTCGGGCTCTGGAACGTCACTCCCAGCGCGCGCCCGCGCGGGATGATCGAGATCTTGCGGACCGGGTCGGCGCCCGGCTGGAGCATCCCCAGCAGAGCGTGCCCGGACTCGTGGTAGGCGGTGCGCTCGCGCTCCTCGACCGAGAGCACGATGCGCCGCTCGGCCCCGAGCACGATCCGCTCGAGCGAGTCGGTGAAATCGGCCAGGAGCACCTGGTCGTGGTTGCGGCGGGCGGCGGTCAGGGCGGCCTCGTTTACGAGGTTGCGCAGATCGGCGCCCACCATCCCCGGAGTCGACGAGGCCAGCGAGTCGAGGTCGACGTCAGGCCCGAGCGGCATCCCGCGCGTGTGCACCTCGAGGATCTGGCGGCGCCCGGACTGGTCGGGGGGGTTCACGGTCACGCGACGGTCGAACCGGCCCGGGCGCAGAAGCGCCGAGTCGAGGATCTCGGGGCGGTTCGTCGACGCGATCACGATCACGCCCTCGGTGCCGGAGAAGCCGTCCATCTCGGTCAGGATCTGGTTCAGCGTCTGCTCGCGCTCGTCGTGGCCGCCGCCGAACGCGTTCGAGCTGCCGCGGGCGCGCCCGATCGCATCCAGCTCGTCGATGAACACGATCGCGGGGGCGGCCGCCTTCGCCTGCGTGAAGAGATCGCGGACGCGGCTCGCGCCGACGCCAACGATCGCCTCGATGAACTCGGATGCCGAGATCGAGAAGAACGGCACGGCGGCCTCGCCGGCGACCGCCCGCGCGAGCAGCGTCTTGCCCGTACCCGGCATGCCCGAGAGCAGCACCCCCTTCGGCACCGTCGCGCCCAGGCGGGTGTAGCGGCCGGGGTTGCGCAGAAAGTCGACCACCTCGACCAGCTCCTCCTCGGCCTCGTCGATGCCGGCCACGTCGTCGAACGAGACCCGCTTCGCGGTCGCGTCGGGCTCGTACCGCTGCGCCCGCGACCGCCCGAACGCCCCGAGCCCGCCACCGGCGCCCATGCGCTGGACGCGGCGGGCGATGAGGATGAACACGCCGACGATGAGCAGCGTCGGCCCGAGGCTGAACAGTGCCTGTTCCCAGAAGGGCGTCGCGGTCTCGATCGGGTGGGCGTTGATCACCACCCCCTGCTGCTCGAGCAGCACGAGCAGTCCGTCGCCTCCCACCGCCGGACGCTCCGTCTGGAACCGCGTCGACGGACTGCCGCTCGTGTCGGGCGGCTTGACCGCCTTCTTGAAGGTGCCCTGGATCGTGTTCCCGGTGGAGGTGACCTCCGAGACGTTGCCGGCCGTCACCTGCTTGCGGAAGTAGCTGTACGGCACCTGCTCGTGGGACGGGTTGGACGAGATCAAGCCCGCGATGACGTAGTTGAGCGCGAGCAGCACCAGCAGGAACACCCAGAACCGGCGCCCGCCGGGCATGCGCGGCGGCGGCTTGGGCTCCTCTTTGGGCGTGTGCCCCTCGACCCGGAAACCGTGTTTGTGCGGGGTGGG
>DASXOR010000133.1:0-14369 GCA_036494095.1 Gaiellales bacterium
TCCTCGAGCCGCTGGCGATAGGTGTCCACGGCCGTCGCCATCTCCACCCATACACTAACCAGCGTGCCGCCGCCCCTCGTCCGCGACCAGGAGATCGAGCTCGTCGTCGACCGGCTGGCGTACGGCGGGCGCGGCGTGGCCCGCCACGGGGAGCTCGTGGTCTTCGTCTCGCGGGCGCTCCCCGGCGACCGCGTCCGGGCGCGGGTGACGAAGTTCAAGCGCCGCTACGCCGAGGCACGGGCGATCGAGCTGCTCGAGCCGGGGCCGGGCCGGGTGGACGCGCGCTGCTCCCACTTCGGCGTCTGCGGCGGTTGCGCCTGGCAGGACCTCGACTATCCCGAGCAGCTGCGGCACAAGCACGCGCAGGTGGTGGACGCGCTCGAGCGGCTGGGCGGATTCACCGGCCCCGCGCCGGAGGCGATGGTCGCGGCCGAGCAGCTCTACGGATACCGCAACAAGGTGGAGTACTCGTGGTCGCAGGGCGCCGCCGGGCCGGCGCTCGGATACCACCAGCTCGGCCGCTGGGACCGGCTGATCGCGGTCGACCACTGTCACATCGCCTCGGATGCCGGGAACGAGGTCCGCCGCGCCTTCGAGGTCTGGGCGCGCGAGCTCGGCCTGCCGGCCTACGACCAGCGCTCCGGCGGCGGCTGGCTGCGGCACCTGGTCGTCCGCGAGGGGGTGGGGACGGGCGAGCTCCTGGCGGTGCTCGTGACGGCTCCCGGCGAGGTCCCAGCCGCCGAGCGGCTGGCCGAGCTCATGCCGGCCGGCGTGGTCGGCGTCGTGCATGCGACGAACGCCGGCGTGGCCGAGGTCACTGCCGGTCACGAGCAATCCGTGCTGATCGGCCGCGACTGGTTCGGGGAGCGCATCGGCGGGCTCGACTTCCGGGTGAGCGCGGGCGCGTTCATGCAGACGAACACCGTGATGGCCGAGCGGCTGTACGCGATCGCGATCGAGTTCGCCGAGCTCCGCCCCGACGACATCGTCTGGGATCTCTACTGCGGCGCGGGCGCCATCGGGCTCCTGGCGGCGCGCGAGGCGGCGGCCGTCTACGGCATCGAGATCTCGGCGGAGTCGATCGCCGGCGCCCGTGCCAACGCCGAGCGAAACGGGATCGCGAATGCGGAGTTCATCGCCGGCGACGTCGCCCGCAGCGTGCGCCCCTTGCTCGAGCGCGCGCCGCGGCCTGATGTGGCCTTCGTCGACCCGCCCCGGTCCGGCCTCACTCCGAAGGCCGTGCGGCGCGTGCTCGAGCTTGCGCCCGAGCGGCTCGTGTACGTCTCGTGCAATCCAACCACGTTTGCACCCAACGCCCGCCAGCTCGTCGAGGGCGGCTACGTGCTCGAGCGCGTGCGGCCACTGGACATGTTCCCGCACACACCGCACATCGAATGCGTCGCCCTTCTGCGCCGTGGCGCAGAGGCCGTCACCTGATCCTGCGGTAGGCCGCATACGACGAGCCGGGGATACCGCGCCGGGCCGTCTTGGTGCATTGTGCGAATTGCGCCGCCGAGAGACTCACGAAGCGGCGCCGGATCGCCCGAAGGCCCCCCGCGGACGGTGATCTGGAGCCTCGTCCCAGAGGCGCTCCCACACTCTCCGGCCGCGCGCCGCTGCGACGCCGCGCGCGGCCGGGACGAGGGCCCCATCCACCGCGACCAGGAGGTCCCCCCGACCATGCTCGCATTCCTTCGCCCCCGCCGGGTGGCGGCGCTTGCCGCCGCCGCCTGCCTCGCCGCCTCCGGCGCCGCCTACGGGTACTGGACGACGACCGGAGCCGGCACCGGCACCGCCACCGTCGCCTCGGCGAGCGGCACCGTCGTCCTGCACGGAGTGGCCGCAGCCGCGCTCGTCCCCGGCGGCACCGCCACCGTCTCGTTCACGGCCGACAATTCCGGCCCCGCCAGTCTGTACGTCACGAGGATCCATCTCGAGGGCGTGAGCGCCGACGCGGCCCATGCCGCGTGCACGGTGGCCGACTTCGGCA
Organism: Gaiellales bacterium; assembly: GCA_036494095.1. Lineage (GTDB taxonomy): Bacteria > Actinomycetota > Thermoleophilia > Gaiellales > JAICJC01 > JAICJC01. The sequence continues at coordinate 1,991 of DASXOR010000133.1, forward strand.
TGCCCGACGTCATCTCGAACACCCGCGTACCCGCAGGCAGCAGCGCCCAGGCGCTCGCCGGCTCTGGCACGCTCAGCATGGCCGACACCGGCGTGAGCCAGGACGCCTGCAAGGGCGCGACCCTGACCCTCGCCCTCACGAGCTCATGAGCACGCGGCACGGAACATCGCGCGCGCGGCGGGCGGCGGCGATCGGGATCGTGGCGTGCCTTCTCGTCGCGGCAGCCGGCGCCGCCGCGGCGGCGAGCCCCACCCACCGCCGCCCGGCCCGGGCGGGCCTCGGCATCGCCGGCCGGCCGGCGGGCCGGCTGGCCCCGGGAACGGGCATTCCGATCGACCTGCGGCTCACCAACCGGCGCCGGTTCCCGCTCCGCGTCATGCGCGTGACGGTCTCGATCCGGGCGAAGACGAGCCGCCCCGCCTGCGACGCTCGCCGCAACTTCGGGGTGCGCCCACTGATGCTCCGGCACGCGCTCACCCTCCCGCCCGGCCGCAGCCGCACGCTCGCCCAGCTCGGGTACTCCCGCGGCCGCTGGCCACGCATCGTGATGCGCGACACCCGTCGCGACCAGGCCACCTGCGCCGGCGCCCGGGTCGCGCTGCGCTACACCGCGACGGCGAGGAGGGCGCGATGAGGCCGCATCTCGCTCGCCCGGCGCTGGTGACCTTCGCAGTGGCGGCGCTGCTCGCGGCTGCGCCTGCCGCCTACGCGATCTGGTCGGCGCCGGGGTCAGGCACGGCGACGGCCGCCGCAGCGTCGGCGCCGCAGCCTGTCACCATCGTCGCCGGCGCCCCGACGACGCAGTCGCTCTACCCGACGGGCACGCCGACCGGCGACGTCGCCGTGGCGATCACGAATCCCAATCCGTATCGAGTGCGGGTGGCGGCGCTCGTCCTCGACACAGGCAGCGGCAGCGGCGGGTTCTCGGCCGACGCCACCGCCTGCGGACTGAGCTTCACGCCACCGGGGCCGGGCTGGGACATCCCCGCCGGCACGAGGGTGGAGCTCGACCTGCGCGACTCGCTGACGATGGCGACCTGGGCGCCGCCCTCGTGCCAGGGGCTGGCGGTGCAGGTTTTCCTGAAGGCCGCTCCATGATCCGCCGCTCAGCGCTGGTTGGGATCGTCGTGGTCGCCGCGGTGCTCGCGGCCGCGGCGAGTGCGGCGGCGTACTGGTCGGCCGGCGGCAGCGGGCAGGGCCTCGCCGCGACCGGCAGCGTCGGCGCCGTGACCGGCGTGGACACCGCGGTCCACGGCACCGTCGCCTCGACGTCGATCGCCATCATGTGGTCGCCGGTCGCCACCGGCGTGCCCACGACATACGTCGTCGAGCGTCGTGCCGGTGCCACGACGGTCGTGTGCACGACGGCGGCGACGACCTGCAGTGCGAGCGGCCTTCCGGACGGCTCCGCCAAGTACTCGGTGACGGCCGAGGTGAACGGCTGGGCCGGGGCGCCGAGCACGCTCACGCAGGCGGTCAAGGTGTCGTCCGCCGCACCCGCCGTCACCGCGAGCCCGGCGAGCCCGAGTGCTGCCACAGCCCCCACGATCGACTTCTCCCACCCCGTGTTCGCGGCGTTTCGGTGCACGCTCGACGGTGCCGGGCCGGTGCTCTGCTCGCCGCCGGTTGCGGTCGCAACCCTCGGCGACGGGCAGCACACGTTCGCCGTCGCCGCGCTCGACGCCTACGGCGCGCCGACGCAGGTCGCGACCGTCACGTGGGCGGTGCGCACGGACGCGCCCGCGATCACCGCTGCGCCACCCGTGACCACGGCGCAGAAGACCGCCTCGTTCGTGTTCTCGCACCCCTCCTACGGGAGCTTCCGGTGCAAGCTGGACGGTGCCGGGTGGGGCGCCTGCACCAGCCCGACCGCCTACTCGGGCCTCGCGGCCGGCGCGCACACGTTCCGGGTCGAGGCCCTCGACGGCGACGGCATCGCGACGGGGGTCACGACCTCCACCTGGATGATCACCTAGCCGCAGAAGTCGCGGGCGACGGCCTCGAGCACCGCCGCGCAGCTTGCGACCGAGGCCAGGTCGACCCACTCCTCGACTGCGTGCGCGCCCGCGCCGGCCGGCCCGAAGACGACCGTAGGGATCCCGGCCGCCGAGAGGACGGCCGCGTCCATCCAGCCGCTGTGGCCGACAACAGCCGGGTCGTGGCCGAGCAGCGCGGCGTGGCGTCTGACCGCCTCCACGATGGCGGCCTGCGGGTCGACCTCGAACGGCGCGCGCTCGAACGTGGTGCGCACGCGGGCGGCGCCGGCCACCGCGCGCACCTCCGCCTCGACCTGCGCGCGCGTCTCGCCGGGGATCGTGCGCCGCTCAAGCTGAAGGACGCAGCGGTCGGGGTAGCTCGAGAGCTCGCGCCCGCCGTCGATCAGCGATGCGTGCACGGAGCCGGGCCCGAGCAGGGGATGCGCCCGGCCCGCCCGAAGCTCGGCGGCCAGTCCCTCGAGCCCGGTCAGCACACCGCCCATCGCCGCGATCGCATCAACGCCGAGATCGGGCCGCGAGCCGTGCGCGGCCACGCCCGTCGTCTCGACGGCGAGCCATAGAAAGCCCTTGTGTGCGACGCACACCTCGAGGCCGGTCGGCTCGGTGACGATGGCGGCGTCGGCCCTCACCTGCCGCGCGAGCTCCTCGCATCCGACGCTCGCGTACTCCTCGTCGCACACGGCCGTCACGATCACGTCGCCGCGCAGACCCGCCGTGGCGATCCGCGCGCCCGCAAGCATGATCGCGGCAAGGCCGCCCTTCATGTCGAATCCGCCGCGCCCGTACAGGCGCCCATCCTCGACCCGCGGCGAGAAGGGGTCGGCCATGCCCTCGACGCCGACCACGTCCATGTGCGCGTTCAGGAGCAGCGAGCGGCCGCCGCCGCTGCCGGCGGCGCGGGCGATCACGTTCGGGCGGCCGGGCGCGGCCTCCTGCACCGTGACCCCCAGCCCGGCCCGCTCCAGCCAGCCGGCCGCGAACTCCGCGATCGCCGCCTCGCCGGCGCCGCCCGGCACCAGGTCGGGGTTGATCGAGTCGATCGCGACGAGCTGCGAGACGAGCTCGGCTACCGCGTCCACGCCGGCTCCAGCTCGATCCAGGGCAGGCCCGGGTCGGGCGCGAGCTCGGGGTGCAGCAGGAACGCGAGCTGGGCCACCCCCTCCGCCAGGCGGGGTGCGGGCCGCGAGTAGTGGGCGTTTGCGTCCACCGCGAGTGCCCGGCAGGGGAAGCGCATCCCGGCGGCTTCCGCGGCGATCCGAGCGGCGTCGAAGCCACAGGCCGCGGCGATCACGACCTCCGGCGCGGCCGCGGCGACCGCGTCCCACGTGGTCGGAAACGACGGCATCGCCGCCCGGCCGAGGACGTCCGCGCCGCCGGCCGCGGCCACCATCTCTGGCAGCCAGTGGCCCGCAGCAAACGGCGGGTCGAGCCACTCGGCGACGAACACGGGCACCGGCGCCGCGCCGGCCACCGCCGCCCGCGTCTCGGCGATGCGCCGCTCCATCGCGCCCGCGACCGCCTCACCGCGGTCGGTCACTCCCAGCCGCAGCGCGACCGTCCGCACCGACTCGGCCACCTCGGCCAGGGTGCGCGGATCGAGGGCGAGCACATCGGCGTCGAGGCTGCGGACGCGGCCGACCTCGTCGCTCGAGACGGCGCACACGTGGCACAGGTCCTGGGTGATGACGATGTCCGGCGCAAGGCTCCTGATCAGGTCGTCGTCGAGGGCGTACAGCGCCCGGCCGTCCAGCACCGCCGCCCGCACCGCGGAGTCGATCTCGCGGCTGCCGAGCCTCGCGGAGTCGATCCGGGCGGCGGTGACGACGGGCAGCGACTCGACTCCCGCCGGGTGGTCGCACTCGGCGGAGCGGCCGACCAGGAGATCGGCGCATCCGAGTGCGCCGACGATCTCGGTGGCGCTGGGCAGGAGGGAGCAGACGCGCAGGCGCCCAGCCTAGACGATCGGCTGTTCAGCGCAGCGCGAACAGGAGCGCCGGCGCGTTCAACGAGCCCAGGCCGGTCACGGGGTCCCAGCCGGCCGCAGCGGCCAGCGAGCTGTCGCGGTCGAACGAGCGCAGCCGGGTCGCGATCGAGCCGTCGGGCGCGAGCGCGTTTCGCAGCACCGCGATCGACCCGTGCCCGCCGGTGACGTCGCGCAGCGCGGGCGTGCCGGCGAGCCGGTAGAGGGCGGGATTCACGAACCCGTGCGGGTGGCGGCTCCACTGATCCGAGAGGGCCATCACGCCGGCCGCCAGCGGCGCGGCCAGGCTCGTGCCGCCGATCCACGAGTCGATGATGCGGCGGCGCCCGTCCGGGAGCACGTATGTCTGGGCGAACGTCACCCCGGTCTGGGGGTCGGCGTCCATCGCGATGTCGGGCTCCGCCCGCCGCGCCGCGCCATGCCAGGTCGCGAGCCCTGCGGGCACCACGCCGACCTGGTAGGAGGGCATCGGGAACACATGGCTGGGCCCACCGCCCGAGCCGTACGTGAAGTCGCCGGGAGCCTTTGGCGCCCACTTCTTGCCGTTCCAGTCGGTCGTGGTCGTGCCCCACCCGGACTCCCACTCGTAGCCGCCGCGGCGGTCGATCGCGAGGCTCGTGCCGCCGACCGACGTCACCCACGGGCTCGAGTCAGGGAAGCCGGCCGAGACCCGTCCGGCCGCGGCCCGGTTGTCGCCGTCGTCGCCGGAGGCGAAGTACACGCCGATACCCTCGGCGGCGGCCTGCTGAAACACGGCGTCCATCGCCAGGATCTCGCCTCGCGGCGCGAGCGACTCGGGCAGGCCCCAGCTGTTCGAGACGATGCTGGCGAGGTGGTGGTCGACGACGTCGTTGACCGCCTGGTCGAGCCCGCCGGCGTCGTTCGCGGCGCCGACGTACGTGATCCGGGCCCCGGGTGCGACGGCGTGCGCCCATTCGACATCGAGGGCCTGCTCGATGTACCAGCTCTGCGTCTCGGCCGGATCCTGCGGCTGCCGCCGGGTGCCGGGCGCGACCAGCTCGCGGTAGTTCCAGCGGCCGAGCGGCGGCAGGCCGAACTCGTGCGAGAAGCTGTTCGCGTCGGCGAGCAGGGTGGGGGAGAAGAACGCGCCCGTGATGGCGATTGTCTGGCCGCGGCCGTCCAGGCCGAAGCGGCGCAGGCCGGTGACGCCGTAGGCGGAGTCGATCTGGGCCGGCGTGTAGCCGCAGATCAGCCAGGGCAGCGGCGTTCCCGGCGCATAGGGGTTGGGGAGAAGACTCGACGTGCGCTCGCCCCAGTAGCGCGAGCAGGGCCCGACGGAGGTGCCCGCGGGCGGGGGCGGGGCGGGCGAGTTGTGCTCCGGCGTGGCGAGCGCCAGCGAGCCGTCGAGCCCCGTGATCGCGCGCACGTACGGGGCGATCTGTGCGGGAACGACCGGGTCGGCGTCGGGCGCGCGCACGGTCGTCCCGTCGATGCGGTACATGTTCTCGGACACGGCGAACGTGCGCTCGACGTCGGCCACGGTGCCCGCTGCCGTGACGAACAGGCGGTTGCCGGGCACGTCGACGATGTCGAAGCCCGCGTCGGTCAGCCACGACCGCACCGCGTGCACCTGCGCGGGCGAGGGCGAGAAGCGGGCGTGAAAGGCATCGGGCGAGAGCCAGCGGCGGTAGCCGGGGCCGGCCGGGTCATACAGCCCGGCGAGGGTGTGGTCGAGGTCGGCCGTGTTGCGCCAGCCGAGCCACACCGAGAACACCATCCGGTCGCCCGCGGAGGCGGGCTGCGTCAGGTTGGCGGGGGTGGCCCAGGCCGGCTGGGTGTCGGCCACGGTCTGCGTGGTCGCGGCGCCGGCCGGCGCTGCAACCGCCGCCCCGGCAAGGACGCACGCGCCGAGGGCGAGCAGGGTTCGGAGCGGCCGGGGGCGCATCCAGTCAAGATCGGCACGTCAGCCCCCGGTTCCGCTCTCCCCTTCGGGTGAGCCGTGTCTCCCCCGCAGGCGGTGGAGCAGCACGTCCGCGTTCGTGCCCAGGAAGGCGACCGAGAGCAGCGGCAGCGCCGGCAGCGCCGCGTCCAGGGCGTAGGAGAGGGTCATCGTGAGTCCGAGCGACGCCGTCATCGCCGCCCAGGTCGGGCCGACGCGCAGGGCGAGCCGGGCGGCCGCCGCCGTGAAGAGGGCGAAGAAGACGAAGTCGCTCGCCCCGATCTGGGCGACGGCGTAGCTCCCCGGCGGGTGGAACGCGAGCGTGAAGGCGCCGAGCACCTGCTGATGGTGCAGGACGATCGCGTGTGTCGGCCCGGCCGCGACGCTGTAGGCGTCCACGGCCGCGACGAGCACCGCGATCGCCACCACCTCGGTGGCGGTCTGGAGCAGGCCTGCCAGCGCGAGGCCGATGCACCCGGCCGCGACCAGCTTCGTCAGCGTCGCGGGCGTGCCCTCGAGCCCCACCGCGATCAGCGCGGCCGTCGCCGCCACCGCGCCCGCGGCGGCGACGAGCAGGCGCGCCGCTGACGAGCGTCCGGGCGCGAGCGCGGCGATCACGAGCGTGGCGAGCGGGAACGACACGATCGCGAGCGCGGCGATCTGCGCCTTGCGGCCGGGGTCCGGCAGGTGCGGCGCGACCAGGTTGACCAGACCCAGCACGGCCAGGCTCGCGGCCACCCGCCGGCTCATGCGCCCAGGAATCGTGCGGCGATCGGCGTCTCGACGGCGCCGAGCGGCCCCGGCTCGACCCGGTAGGCACACGCGTCCGGCCGCGAGGCAACGACCTCGACGAGCTCGGTGCCGGAGAAGTGCAGGGCACAGCAGTCGTCGGCCGCGATCCCGGGCGGGAGGCCGTCGGCGATCGCGCGGCGGTAGGTCGGGCGGCGCTCGGCCTCGCCGTCGTAGTGGGGGCAGTGGCTCCCGGGGAGCAGGCCGAGCCCGTCGTGCAGCGGCCGCAGCGGGCCGTAGGAGTCGGTCACGCCCGCCTCGAACCAGCACAGCGATCCGGCGCTCATCCCGCACAGGACGACGCCGGCCTCCCACGCCTCGCGCAGCGCCGCGTCGACGCCGTGGGCGCGCCAGACGGCCAGCATGTTGACCGTGTTGCCGCCGCCGACATAGACGACATCCTGCGCGAGCAGGTGGTCGCGCGGGTCGCGCCCGTCGCGCTCGAAGAGCGCCAGGTGGGTCGCATCCGCGCGCTCGAGCGGGAAGGCGCGGTAGAACCCGACGATGTGCGCCGCGGCGTCGCCCATGGCCGTCCCCAGGTAGCAGACGCGCGGGTTGGGCCGGTCGGTCAGCGCGAGCACGTAGGCGTCGAGCAGCGACTCCGCCCCCTCCATGAGGAAGCCCCCACCACCCATCGCCACGATGTGCCGGTCGGCCATCCCGCGGAGTATGGCCGAAAATCGGGGCCTGGCCCCGCCCAACCGGGGCCAGGCCCCACGCCGGCGGCAGGCACCGGCTGTGCGCGCTAGTAGGGCGGCAGGTTCTCGTACCAGGTGCCGAGCACCTTGAACGCATCCCAGAACGCCTGCTTCGACACGGAGTCGTCCAGGCAGCGGTCGATGTCGGGCACCGCCAGTGTCTCGATGGTCGGCGTGAACCGACCGATCGCGCCGATCGGGCTGTCGCAGGGGGCCGACAGCGGGAAGGCGATCGAGTCGAGGAATGCCCGTGCGTCCTCGCCCAGCGTGACCACGATGCGCGGCTGGGTGATGTGCAGCTCCCGGGTGAGCCACGCCCGCGACTGGCCGAGATCGTCGGCGTCGGGATCGATGGCGGCCTTGAGGCAGGCCGTGCCGTAGAGCATCAGCGGATCGATGCGCAGCCGCTGCAGGCTCTTCAGGATCGCCTGGCCGGCCCGGCCGAAGAACGCCACGCCCTCCTGCACCTCGGCCGGCATGGGCCGGTGCTTGACGAGCAGGATGTCGGCCAGGGGGTGGCCGGTGCCGAGCACGGGGGCGGCGCCGGGATGGCGCTCGCCGAGCCATTCGGCGATGTCGTGTCCGAGCGCGTTGATCTCATCGATCGCCTTCGCCTGATAGCGCTCGTAGATCTGGTCGTCGGCCACGGTCACCCACCGATCTATTCGGCGGTCGACTCCGGATGCCTTTGCTATCTGGCGACGCTTTGCACCCATTTCAGCCCCTGAAGATACAGCAGGCTCTTGGGACGGCGCAGGATCTCTGACTGGCGCATCGCGAGCAGGAACTCCTCCGGCCCGTCGAAGGCGGGTATGCGGTTGATCGCCGTGCCGATGCCGGGCAGCACGTGGGCGTCCGACCCTGCCGCCTGGATGAGGTTGTACTTGGACGCGAACCGCAGGGCGTCGTCGTTGAAGCTGTCGAACAGCAGGCGCGAGTTGTAGACCTCGAGGATGTCGATCTGGTCGAGGTGGCGCAGCAGTGTGGGGGCGTCGGGGATCGTGTGCAGGCGGTCGAATGGGTGGGGCATGTAGACCAGGCCGCCCTGCTCCTGGATCGCGGCGATGGTGTCGCCCATGCTCAGGCCCGGCTCGATCCGCTCCTGCAGGAAGAGCCCGATCACCTCGCCCTGCGCCGTCTTCACCTCTTCGCCGACGATCACGGTGATGGGCCTGTCGAGCGCCGCCGCCTCGAGCGCGCCCGAGATCTCGTTGTGGTCGGTGACGGCGATCGCGCCGAGGCCCTGCTCGATACAGTGGTCGACCAGCGCCTCGGGGTCGGTGGCGCAGTCGTAGGAGTGGCTCGTGTGCATGTGCAGGTCGGCCGAGATCACCGGCCGGTCGGCGAGCGCCGGGCGGCGGTGCACCCGTCGGCGCGAATCGAGCCTGGCATACACCTGCTCGACCCGCTCCGCGACCGCCGCGAAGCTCTGCTCCAAAGCGGCCGCGCGCCCCTCCGCGGACTGCGTCTCACGCAGGCCGGCGTCGTCGAGCAGACGGGCCGCCGCAGCCGCCGCGAGCGCCGGCTGGTCGATTGCGAAGCCCAGGCCGGGCGCGCCCAGGTCGAGCGAGCCGGCCGGGAGCGGCGCGACCACCGCGCACCCGCAGGCGCGCGCTTCCCAGGCCAGCGACGGGTCGCCGCCCTCGGCGGCCACGAAGACATCCGCGGTGCTCAGCACGGCGGCCCGGCCCTCGGCATCCTCGGGACTCGTGGCGTGGACGCGGCCGCGCGCCTGCGCCGGCACGAACGGCCGCAGCGGCCGCCGGCTGCGCCGGCTCCACACGAGCACGAGCTCGGCGTGCGGCGTCGATGCGGCCAGCTTGACAAGCGTGCGCACGACCGCGCGGCCCTCTCCGTGCCACTCGACGGCGATCTTCGTCCCGTCCTTGTGCCCCGGCACGAAGGCGGGGCCGATGCCCTCGGGGATGACGGTGTAGTCGCCGGGGTAGATCTCGGCCGCCTCCTCGGCGGCCTGCGCCGACGTGGCCAGGAGGGCGTCGATGCGGGCGCGGTAGCGCTCGAGCGTGCCGCCGCGGACGGGGTAGCGCAGCGTCCTATCGGGCGCGTGGAACGTCGCCACCGTCAGCCCCGGCGAGTGGCGCAGCGCCGACGTGGCGACACCGGGGAGCAGCGGCTCGAACGCGTGCACGATGTCGAACCCACCCTGGCCGACGGCGAGGGCGACGTTCGCCCGGGCGGCGACGGGGAGGCCGGCGCCGCGGCGGCGGCCCCGCTGGCGCAGCGGCACCGCCGGCGCGACGGCCACCTGCAGCGGCTCGCCGTCGAGCGCGATCAGCGCCTCGAGGTCGCCCGCGGACAGCGCCCGCAGCCGCCGCCGGCCGCTGCGCAGCGCCCGGGTCGAGGAGTTCGGCGCGAGCACGGTCACGCGGTGACCCCGCTCTGCCAGCGCCGTGGCGACCCCGCGCACGTGCTCGGCCACCGGGTGGGCGCCGGCAAGTGCGTACGGGGACGCCAGGCACAGCTTGAGCGGATTCACTGCGGGTGCTACGCCTCGGCCGCGGTGCGCTCCCGCGCCTTCTTCGGCGCCTTCGTGCCGTACTTGGAGATGAACTTCTCGACGCCGTCGCGGCACGCGTCGTCGTGGTGCTGCACCGGCGGCGACTTCATGAAGTACGAGCTCGGCCACTCGAGCGCCCCGGAGAGGCCGTTGTCGAGGCCGAGCTTGGCGCAGCGGACCGCGTCGATCACGATGCCGGCCGAGTTCGGCGAGTCGACCACCTCGAGCTTCATCTCGATGTTCAGGGGCACGTCGCCGAAGCTGCGGCCCTCCATGCGGATGTACGCCCACTTGCGGTCGTCGAGCCACTGGACGTAGTCGCTCGGGCCGATGTGCACGTTGCGCGCGCCGATGTCGTAGTCGAGCTGCGACGTCACGGCGTTCGTCTTCGAGATCTTCTTCGACTCGAGCCGCTCGCGCTCGAGCATGTTCATGAAGTCGGTGTTGCCGCCGACGTTCAGCTGATGCGTTCGCTCGAGGCGCACACCGCGATCGGCGAACAGCCGCGTGAGCTGGCGGTGCACGATGGTCGCGCCCACCTGCGACTTGATGTCGTCGCCGACGATCGGCAGGCCGCGCTGCTCGAAGCGGCGCTGCCAGTACGGCTCGCGGGCGATGAACACAGGCACGCAGTTGACGAACGCGCACCCGGCCTGCAGCACCTGCTCGACGTACCACTTCGTGGCCTGCTCGGAGCCGACCGGCAGGTACGACACGACGACGTCGGTGTGCGTGTCCTTGAGCACCTGCACGACGTCGGCCGTCTCGCCCGGCGACTTCTTGATGACGGTCGAGAGGTACTTGCCGATGCCGTCGTGGGTCATGCCCCGATGCACCGGAACGCCCATCTCCGGCACCTCGGCGAAGCGCACCGTGTTGTTCTGGCCGCGGCCGATGGCCTCGCCCAGGTCGCGGCCGACCTTGTCGGCGTCGACGTCGAAAGCCGCCGAGAACTCGATGTCGGAGATGTGGTATCCGCCGAGGTCGACGTGCATGAGGCCGGGCACGAACTCGCCCGGCTTGGCGTCGCGGTAGTAGTGGACTCCCTGTACGAGCGCCGAGGCGCAGTTGCCGACGCCGACGATGGCGACGCGCACCTTGCCCGAGCTCTTCTTGTGTCCGTTGGATCCGTTTGTCGTGGCCGGTTCGGCCATAGCTAGTCCCCCCCATCGAGTTGCTTGCGTACATGGTTGACCCGCTGGATGACCGTGAATGCGGTCAGCGCCGCCAGCAGGTACATCGCATAGGGCAGCGATCCGCGGCCGGCGAACGGCAGCGCCACCGCCACGAGCACGATCCGCTCGGCCCGGCCCATCAGCCCGACCGCGCCGGAGAGGCCGAGCGCCTCGGCCTTCGCCCGCGTGTAGCTGACCAGGAACGACCCGACCAGAGCGACGAAGACGCTCGCGAGCGCCACCTCGTGCCCCTGCTGCGACAGCACGAGCGCGATTGCGCCCAGCACGAGCCCTTCCGAGATGCGGTCGGTGGTCGAGTCGAGGAAGCTGCCGAACTGGGTCAGCTTGCCGTGCGACCGGGCCAGCGCCCCGTCCAGGATGTCCAGGATGCTGCCGACCACGAACGCCACGGTCGCCCACACGAAGGCGTGCTCGTAAATGAGCACGCCGGTGACAGCGTTCAGCGACAGCCCGGCGACGGTGATCTGGTTGGGCGTGAACGGCAGCGATCGGAATCGGCCCATGAGGGCCATCCCGAGGCCGCGGCCGCCGTTCGTATAGCCGGTCTTGATGCGGGCGAGCATGGTGCTCATCCCCGGCACTATACCACGGGGGCTATCTTGCGGTGGCGGGGCTGGTGGGCGCCGGAGCCTCGAGGCGCAGCCGCACCCGGGCCGAATGCGGCAGCGTCGGGCGCCAGCGCTCGATCAGCCAGGCGGAGCTGAGCGCTACGCATGCGAGCAGGCCGCCGAGGAACGCGTCGATCCAGAAGTGGTTGCCCGTGGCCACGATCGAGAACACGATCAGCACCGGGTAGAACAGCCATGTCAGCCCGAGCGCGCGATGGCGGACGAGGAAGAAGCAGGTCACGCCGATGATGAGCGAGTAGCAGGTGTGGATGCTCGGCACCGCAGCGAACGGGTTGGCGAGCGCCGCCACCGGCCCCGAGTAGTTCGAGATCGACGCGTACCGGTCGAGTGTGTCCGTGAAGCCGAGGTCGGTCAGCATCCGCGGCGGCGCCGTGGGGAAGACCGTGAACCCGACGAGCGCGATCGCATCGGCCACGAACACCGCGTTGCGGATGAAGTAGTAGTGCTGGTTGCGGCGGAGGTAGAGCCAGAACATGAACGCGACCGTGATCACGAAATGGGCGTGGAAGTAGGTGAAGTCGGCGATGTCGAGCGCCCAGTGGCGGTGCAGCGCCCAGTGCTGCACGTCGAGCTCGGTGAAGACGCCGAGGGACCGCTCCAGCGAGACGACGTCGCGGGCGTGGGAGAAGGCCGGCAGGACGCTGCCCTCGGACAGGCCGCGGGTGAGCTCG
>DASXOR010000134.1:0-5632 GCA_036494095.1 Gaiellales bacterium
GGCCGGGATCGCCGGCCTGCGCATGCACGTCGTTCACGACGGCGACAGCCTGCAGTCGATCGCCTACGCGATGTACGGCGACCCCACCCGGTGGCGGGCGATCGCCGAGGCGAACGGGATCGACGACCCGCTGGCGCTGCCGCGCGGCAGCGCCCTGGCCGTGCCGAGGGCCGAGCGCTGAGCCCGCTGCCCCTGATCTCCGGCGTCGAGGTGACGATCGACGGCGATCCGCTCGACAGCCGGCTTGCGGCCAACCTGCTCGAGGTGCGCGCCGACCAGCGCTTCATGCTGCCGGCCGCGTTCATGCTGCGGATCGCCGACCCCCGCCTCGAGCACATCGACTCGAGCCCGCTCACCGTCGGCGCGAACGTCGAGATCCGGCTCGCCGCGGCCGGCGGCGACTCGCTCCAGCTCGTGCTCGCGGGCCAGATCGCCGCGGTCGAGCCGGAGTTCGGCCGCCACGGCGCGGTGCTGGCGGCGCGGGGCTACGACGGCTCGCACGTGCTCAACCGCTCCCGTACCACCGAGACCTACCAGAACATGAGCTCCGACGACATCGCGGCCAAGGTCGCCGACCGTGCCGGCCTGGACGCCGGCACGATCGAGAGCGCCGGGGACGTGCACGACTTCGTGCAGCAGAACAACGAGACCGACTGGGAGTTCCTGTGGCGGCTGGCCCGCCGGATCGACTTCGACGTCTCGGTCGATCAGGGCGCGCTCAGCTTCCAGAAAGCGGGTAAGGATGCCGGTGACGAGCCGCCGACCCTGCGCTGGGGCGAGGATCTGTGGACGTTCCACCCGCGCGTCACCGGCGTCCAGCAGGTCGACGAGGTGGTCGTGCGCTCGTGGGACCCGGCCGCGAAGGACGTGATCGAGTCGCGCCAGTCCGCGGGCACGCCCGATGCCTCGATCGGCATCGAGCGCGGCGACGTCGGCTCGGCTCTCGGAGGCGGCTCGATGATGATGGCCGACCGGCCGGTGCTCTCCTCCGACGAGGCCGACGCGCTCGCCACGAGCATGGCCTCGCGGCTTGCCAACGCCTTCGTCGAGGCCGAGGGCACGTGCCGCGGCAACCCCGGCCTCGCGGCCGGCGTGCGCGTCCAGATCGACGGCGTCGGCCAGCTCTACGGCGGCGTCTACACGCTGAGCGCCACGAGCCACGTCTACCGCGTCGGCCAGGGCTTCGAGACGCGCTTCTCGGTCACAGGCCGCTCGCCGCGCAGCCTGGTCGACCTCCTGAACCCGGCGCCGGTCGAGCGCTGGGGCGGCTCCGTGGTGGTGGGGATCGTCACCCAGAACAGCGGCGACCCCGACAACATGGGCCGCGTGCGCGTGCGCTACCCGGCGCTCGGCGACGACATCGAGGGCTGGTGGGCGCGGATCGCCGCCCCGGCGGCCGGGAGCGAGCGCGGTCTCCTGATGATGCCGGTCGCGGGCGATGAGGTGCTGGTCGCATTCGAGCACGGCGACGTCCGCCGACCGTACGTCCTCGGTGCACTATGGAACGGCAGCGACACCCCCGGCGACGATCTCGTCCAGACCGACGGGTCATTCGCGCTGCGCTCCGACCACAAGGTGGGCGTGCACGCCGCCGACGCGATCACGCTCGAGACCGACAGCGACCTCACCGTCACGGCGGGCGGCAAGCACTCGCAGAAGTCCGACGACGACACGTCCATCGAGGGCCAGAACGTAAACGTCAAGGCCAACTCGTCGCTGACCATCGAGGCGACGGGCGATCTCACGATCAAGGGGGCCAGCATCACCGTCCAATCCAGCGGCGCCGTCCAGGTCAGCGGCGCGTCCATCTCACTCGGATGAGCATGCACGGCGACTTCATCGGATCCGGCCTGGCGTTCCCGCTGCGGGTCGACCGCCAGGGATCGCTCGCGCTCGTCACCCACGACGACGACATCCGCGAGGCGATCGCGGTCATCCTGGGCACCATGCCGGGCGAGCGGCCGATGCGGCCCCAGTTCGGCTGCGCGATCCACGACCACGTCTTCTCGGGGATCGACGGCCACACGCTCGGCCGCATCGACCACGACGTCCGCGTCGCTCTCGACCGGTGGGAGCCGCGGGCGCAGGTGCTCTCTGTCGACTTCGACCTGTCCGAGCGCGCCGCCGGCCGCCTGCTGATCGACATCACCTACCGGATCCGGCAGACCAACGACGTGCGCAACCTGGTGTACCCGTTCTATCTCGTGCCGTCGGAGGAGGAAGGGTGAGCCTGCCCCAGGTCGAGCTCGACGATCGCCGTTTCCAGGATCTCGTCAACGAGGCCCGCACCCGGATCGCGCGGGCCTGCCCGGAGTGGACCGAGCACAACGTCTCCGACCCCGGCATCACCCTGATCGAGCTCTTCGCATGGATGACGGACATGCTCGTCTACCGGCTGAACCGTGTCCCCGACAAGCTGCACGTCGCCCTGCTCGAGCTGCTCGGGATCACGCTGGCGCCGCCGGCGCCGGCCGCCACCGAGGTGCGCCTCCGGCTGGCTGCGGCGGCGGTCGAGCCGGTGCCCGTGCCCGCGTGGGACACCGAGGTCGGCACCGTGCGCACGCCCCGCGACGAGGCCATCGTGTTCCAGACGTCGGCCGACTTCACCATCCCGGCGCTGCGCCCCAAGTCGTACATGATCGAGCACGACGGCGTCGCCCGCGAGGTGCCGATCGGCTCGGGCGTCGCCCGCCCGCGCGGCGGCGACCAGGCGCCCTTCGCCGCTCCGCCCGTGCCCGGCGATGCGCTCTACCTGGGCTTCGACACCGCGCTGGCCCGGCTCGTCGTCGGCGTCTCGGTCGAGTGCTCGCAGGCCCGCGGCGCCGGCGTCGATCCCGAGGACCCGCCGCTGCGCTGGGAGTACTCGACGGGCGAGGGGGCCCTGGGCTGGCGCGAGGCGACGGTGCTCGCCGACCACACCGGCGGCTTCAACTACGGCAGCGGCGTGGTCGAGCTCGAGCTGCCGGCCGCGACCGGCATGGCCACGGTGGGCGACCGCAAGGCGCACTGGATCCGCTGCCGCGTCGACCCGTTCACGCGGGCCGACGTCCCCGCCGCCTACACGCTGCCGCCGGAGATCTACTCGATCACCGCCGGGGCGCTCGGCGCACGCGTCCCGGCGATGCACGCCACCCGCCGCCGGGCCGAGCTGCTCGGCGAGAGCGACGGCACCCCCGGCCAGACCTTCCGCCTGCGCTACGCCCCGACGCTCGCGCTCTCCGGCGACGAGACCCTCGAGGTGCTGCCGCCCCGGTCCGACACCTGGGAGCGGTGGCAGCTTGTCGAGAGCTTCGCCGAGAGCGGCGCCGACGACCGCCACTTCCTGCTCGACGCCGCCGCCGGCGAGGTACACCTGGGGACGGCCGTGAACTCCGGCGACGGCTCGTGGCGCCAGTACGGCCACGTGCCGCCGAAGGGCTCGCTCGTGCGCATGTCCGGGTATCGCAGTGGCGGCGGGCGACGCGGCAACCTCGCGCCGGGCATGCTCTCGGTGCTCAAGTCGTCGATCCCGGGTGTGGCCGCTGTCACCAACCCGATCGCGGCCACCGGGGGCGTCGACGGCGAGACGCTCGACGACGCCCGCCGCCGCGCCCCGCTCGAGCTGCGCACCCGCTACCGGGCGGTCACGGCGGACGACTTCGAGGCCCTGTGCGCCGAGGCGTCACGCCAGGTCGCGCGCGTCTTCACCATCCCGCCCGATCCCGACGACGCCCTGGTGCGGGTGCGGCTCCTGCCCATGGTCGAGGACTCCGCCCGCAAGCTCTCCGTCGAGGAGCTGACCCCGAGCGAAGAGCTCCTGGCGCAGGTGGCTGCCCACCTCGACCCCCGGCGGATGGTCGGCACCCGTGTCCATCTGGCTCCGGTGCCGCTGCGCGGCGTGAGCGTCGTCTGCGACGTGCAGGCTGCGCTCGGCGCCGACCCGGGCCGGGTCGAGATCGACATCGAGCGCATGCTCTACACCTATCTGAACCCGCTCGTCGGCGGCAATCCGCACGGCCCGGGCACCGGGTGGGAGTTCGGGCGGTCGCTCAACCAGGGCGAGCTCTTCGGCGTCGTCCACCAGGTGCCGGGGGTCGAGTTCGTGAAGATCCTGCGCGTGTACGAGACGGATCTCGTCACCGGCAAGCAGGAGCCCAAGGCGCTCGGATCGCACCTCGAGATCGAGCCCCACGAGCTGATCGCGTCGGGCACCCACATCGTCAAGGCCGCGCACCGGGAGCTCTGAGATGACCGACGGCGGACGCCCCACCCAGCCGCTCCAGACCGTGATCTTGCGCCGGCCGGCCCGCGTCCACGCCGACGTCGACCCGCCCGCCGCCGCCTCGGCGCGCCGCTACCTGCGCGACCACCTGCCCGCCGTCTACAGCGATCCGCCCCAGCTCGAGGCCGGCAGCGAGGGGCTCGCCGCGCGCTTCGTGGGCAGCCTCGAGCGCGTGCTCGACCCGGTCGTCGCGAGCCTCGACTGCCTGCCGGCGCAGCTTGCGACCGACACGGCGCCGGCGCCGATGCTCGCGATGATGGCCGGGTGGCTCGGGCTCGAGGAGGACGAGCGCCGCTCGCTCGCCGACCGTCGCGACGAGGTGCGCTTCGCCTCGGCGATCGCGCAGTCCCGGGGGACGCTGCCCGGGCTCGAGCTCGGCCTGCGCACCGCCTTCCCGAGCCTGCCGCTGCGCGTCGAGGACGGCGGCGGGGTGACGTTCTCGGTCGAGCCGGGGTCGGATCCGCCCTCGGCGCCGCGGGAGTTCGTGGTCTACTGCGACGCGGCGATCCCCGTCGAGCGGCAGGCCGCGGTGGCGCGGGCGATCGATCGGCTCAAGCCGGTCAACGCGCGGTATCGTCTGCGCGTGAAGTCGCCGCCCAAGCCGAAGCCGCCGCCGCCCGAGGCGCCCACCGAGATCGCGTGAGAGTCTGCCCCGCCTGTCACCGGGAGAACTCCGACGACACGGATTTCTGCCAGTTCTGCGGCGAGTACCTGCGCTGGGATCCGACGGTCGCGACGCCGGCCGTGCGCCCGCCCGTCCCGCCCGGACCGGGGCCGGGCCCGTCTCAGGTGCCGCCCGGCATGCGCCCGATCCCGGGCACCCGCGGCGACCGCAGCCCGGCGGATGCCGTCTCGATCACGCTGCGGTCACTGACCGACGATGCCGACCCGCGCGAGGGCGTGCGGGTGGCCTGCGCGCCCGGCCAGACGGCCTCGCTGGTGGCATCGGTGCGAAACCAGAGCGGCATCGTCGACAACTACGACCTGCGCGTCGAGGGCCTGCCGGACGGCTGGTGGACGATCACGCCGGCCACCGCCTACCTCGTGCCCTATGGCGCGCCCAGCGGCCGCTACGAGCAGGACGCCCAGGTGCACCTGCACCCGCCGCGCGCGGCCCAGGCCGAGGCGCGCGAGTGGCAGATCAGGGTGGTGGCGGGGTCGCGGGCGACGGGCGCCGATGCGGGATCGGCGTCGGCCCGGCTCACGGTGCAGGCCTACCAGGACGTCGAGACCGACCTGCGCCCGGAGCGGGCCACCGGCCGGCGGCGGGGCAAGTTCGCGTTCGCAGTGCGCAACCTGGCCAACGCCCCGATCGAGCTCGAGTTCTCGGCGATGGACCCAGAGGGCAAGTGCAAGTTCGCGATCAAGCAG
>DASXOR010000135.1:0-11351 GCA_036494095.1 Gaiellales bacterium
GGCTTCGTGTGCGCGAGCGCCGGCATCGACCGCTCGAACGCCGTGGCGCCCGACTGGGTCGTGCTCCTGCCGGTGGATCCCGACGCCTCGGCGGCCCGCCTGCGGACCGAGCTCGAGCGCCGGTGCGGGGTGCGCCTGGCGGTGATCGTCGCCGACACGATGGGCCGGGCGCTGCGCCGCGGCATCGTCGGCACGGCGATCGGCGTGAGCGGCCTCGAGGCGCTGCGCGGCTACGCCGGCGAGGTCGACCCGGTGGGGTACGAGCTGCGCACGACCGCGGTCGCCGTGGCCGACGAGCTGGCGGCCGCCGCCGACCTCGTGCTGGGCAAGCTCGAGCGCGTGCCGGCAGCGCTCATCCGCGGCTACGGGGCCGCGGGCGCGGGCAGCGGGCGGGACCTGGTGCGAGACGAGGCGGAGGATCTGTTCCGGTAGCGCGAGAAGCGGGAGGAACCGGGGCCTGGCCCCGAGAGGCCAGGCCCCACTCACACGAAGCGGGAGGACCGGGGCCGGGCCCCGAGAGGCCAGGCCCCACTCACACGAAGCGGGAGGACCGGGGCCTGGCCCCGAGGGGCCAGGCCCCACTCACACCGGCAGCAGGCGGCGGGCGTGGGCGAGGTCGGCGGGCGTGTCGACGTCGTGGGCCAGGCCCGGCCGGTCGAGGAGTACGGGCCGCAGCCCGGCGGCGACGGCCAGGGCGGCGTGCACGGCGGCGCTGCCGTGCGTCCCGAACGCGGGCTCGACGGCGCCGGCCGGGGCGACCCAGAGCGCGTTCGTGCCGCCGTCGTGCGCGCGGCCGATGACGGCGGTGGCGCTCCCGCCGGCGTCGACCAGCGCCGTGACGTCGTCCGGCTCGACCAGCGGCAGGTCGCCGGCCAGGTAGAGGACAGCGGGCGCCGGTGCCAACCGCGACCCGCGCGCGTGCACGAGCCCGGCGTTCCATGCCAGGCCGCCGTCGGACAGGCAGGCGACGCCGAGCTCGGCCGCGAGCGCCCGTGCGGCGGGATCGGAGCTCGCGATCACCACGCGGCCCGCGTCGGCCGCCACCGCCGCGCGCACGACGTGAGCGACCATCGCGCTCATCAATTGCCTGCGCTCGGCCCCCGAGAGGGCCGAGCGCAGGCGTGACTTTGCACTGTCGAGCCGCTTGAGCGGGATCAGGACGTCGGTGTCCACGCCCGCATCGTAGGCTCACCGCCGGCAACGGCGGTGGACGCCAGAACCCGCGTCATGCTGAGCTTCGTCGTGAGGCGCAGGGCGCGGTGGCTGCGGGAAGGATCGAGCGGCGAGCGGAGCGCAGACGTGCCCGGAGGGCACGATGAGCACCGTACGCCGCGCGGGACGCACCCCGCAGCCGCCGCGAACCAGCCGGAACAGGACCTCAGAATGACAGCGGGTTCTAGTTCGCGATCTTGATGTAGTCGACGTTGCCGGTGAAGTAGTCGCATGTCGTCTTCACCTGATCGCAGTTGAGCTTGCCGCCGATGGTGATCGGCCGCGAGTTCGAGATCGTGCCTGTGCTGCCCCTCGCGGTCGCGACGACGCTGCCGTCGACCGTGAGCGTGAGGCCGCTCGACGTCCGCGTGCACACGACGAGGTGCCAGGCGCCGTTCGAGATCACGCCCGACTCGACCGCCTTGCGCAGGAATGCGCCCGACGAGCTCACCCCGCGGAACACGCAGTTCAGGCGCCCGTTCGGGTTCTCGAGCTTGAAGTAGCCGCCGGCGGAGCCGGCCTGGCCCTTCTGGACGATGTTCCCGAAGTGCTTCGTCGTGCGGTAGCGCATGGTCACCGTGTACGTGCCGGCGCCGGGATTGAGCGTGGCGCTATTGGCCTGCACGAGCCGCTCGGGCTTCGGCGGCGGCGCCGTCGGGCTGGTGAAGTTCCACTGGTACCCGGTCGCGCCCATGACGCTGACGCCGGTCTGCACCGCCGACCCGATCGTGCCGTTCACATGGCCGCTCGAGTCCGTCATCACGTGGGCGCCGGGGGCCTCGTTCATCTCCCAGTCCGCCAGGGTCGCCGCCGATGCGGGCGCCGCGAACACGACTCCCACGGCAAGTGCGGCCGTCAACGACCGTCCAAGTCGATGCTTCATGTCGTCCCACCTTCCTCTGCCTCTAGAGTTGCCCGCACTCTACCCGCCCCCCAAAGGCCCTAACAATCTCGATGGTTGGTCCCAATCCAACCATCTAAACTCGGGGCCATGCTCGCGATCGGGTACAAGGCGTCCGCGGAGCAGTTTCCCGCGGCCGAGCTGCTCGGCTACGCGCGGCTGGCCGAGGAGGCGGGGTTCGACAGCGTCGCCGTGTCGGATCACTTCCAGCCGTTCCGCCACACCGGCGGCCACGCGCCGGCGGCCCTGCCCTGGCTGGGGGCGCTCGCGGCGACCACGGACCGGGTGCGGATCGGGACGAGCGTGTCCACGCCGACGCTGCGCTTCCACCCGGCGGTGCTCGCCCAGGCCTTCGCCACGATCGCCGACCTCGCGCCGGGGCGCCTCTTCGTCGGCGTCGGCACCGGCGAGTCGGTGAACGAGGTGCCGGCCACGGCCATGGCATGGCCGGGGTTCTCGGAGCGGCTCGGCCGGCTCGAGGAGGCGATCGCGCTGATGCGGCAGCTGTGGACCGAGGAGCGGGTGACCTTCGAGGGGCGTTGGTATCGCACCGCGCGCGCGACCGTCTACGACCGCCCCGAGCAACCGCTGCCGATCCTGATCGCGGCCGCGGGGCCGCGCGCCGCCCGCTTCGCCGGCCGCGTCGGCGACGGCTTCATCACGACGAGCGGAAAGCCCGCCGAGCTCTACTCGGAGACGCTCCTGCCGGCCGTGGCCGAGGGGATCGGAAAGGCCGGTCGCGACCCCGAGGGCTACGAGCGCCTGCTCGAGGTGAAGGTGGCCTATGCCGCCGATGTCGAGACGGCGATCGCCGATTGCCGCTTCTGGGCGCCGCTCGCGCTGCCGGCGGAGGCCAAGCAGGGCGTGGACGATCCGCTCGAGCTCGAGCGCCTGGCCGACGCCGAGCACGTGCGGCCGGAGAGCCGGTTCGTCGTCTCGGCCGATCCCGACGAGGTGGTGGACCGCATCGCGGGCTACGTCGGGCTCGGCTTCCACCACCTGGTCATGCACGGGCCGGGGCCCGACCAGGCCGGCTTCATCCGCCGCTTCGCCGCCGACGTCATGCCGCGCCTGCGGGCGCGCTTCAGCTGACCGCCGGGGCGAGCTCGCGACCCATCAGCTCGACCGCCTCGAGATCGTCGTGCAGCAGATGCTGGAGCATCATCCGCTCGACGCCGGCGGCGGAGAGCTCGGCCAGCCGCTCGGTCGCCTGCGCGAGCGAGCCGCACACCCACGTGTCGTGGTTCTCCGCCAGGAGCGAGCCGCCGTCGCCCTGCTCGAGCCCGCGGTCGACCATCTCCTGGGCACGCCGCACCGCGTCGGCCTCGGAGGCGCCGATGACCACCGTCGTCATCATCGACAGCACCAGGGTCGCGGGATCCCGCCCACGCCGCTCACACGCCTCGTCCATGCGCGTGCGCAGGCCCCGGCACTCGGCGACCGTCCCGGCGACGACGTTGTACTCCTGCGCCAGCCGGACGGCGACGTCGACCGACCGCCGCCGGCCCGACCCGCCGATGATGAGGGGCAGGTGCGGCCGCTGCACCGGCCGGGGCAGCGCCTCGGCCGCATCGAGCCGGTAGTGGCGGCCGGTGTGGGAGAACGGTGAGGTCGTCCACTGGCCGACGATCACTTCGGCCTGCTCCTCGAAAACGTCCATGCGCTCCCCCAGGGGCGCGAACGGGAAGCCGAAGGCGGCGTGCTCGCGCTCGTGCCAGCCCGCCCCGAGCCCCAGCTCGGCCCGGCCGCCGGAGATGTGGTCGACCGTCGTCGCGGCCCGCGCCAAGACGGAGGGGTGGCGGAACGTCGCGGGCGACACCATCGTCCCGAGCCGGATCCGATCCGTGCGGGCCGCGAGGCCGGCCAGCGTCGTCCACGCGTCCAGCGAGCCGCCTGCGGAGGCGTCGCCCTCGCCGAGCGGCATGTAGTGATCCGACCGGAAGAGCCCTTCCAGGCCCGTGCGCTCGCACGTCTCGGCGAGGGCGAGCCACTGCGGCCAGGTGACGCCCTCCTGGCCCTCGATCATGAGACAGAGGCGCATCGACGCGCCACGCTACCACCCTTCACCGCACGTTTACGAATGGTTTTCCAACCCGTAACCCATCGGCGCCGGCGGAGTACGAGACTGCCATCGCCGTACCGCAGCGGCGCGTCCCACCCGGGCGCATCGCGATTACCTTCACGGACAAGGAGGCAAGGTGAGCGTTCGACGGCTTCTCCTGGGCTGCATGGCAGCCGTGGCGATCCTGGCTGCACCCGTATCGGCCTCTGCCAGCGGCGGCCATGCCGCCGGCGGCGCCGGCCGGACGCCGATCAAGCACCTGGTGGTGATCTTCGACGAGAACGTCTCGTTCGACCACTACTTCGGGACGTATCCACTCGCCAAGAACCCTCCCGGCGAGCCGAGATTCACGGCCGCCCCGGGCACGCCGAGCATCAACGGGCTCACGGCCGGGCTCCTGTCGCAGAACACCAACCTCAACAACCCGTTCCGGTTTGACCGCTCCGAGCCGATCACGTGCGATCAGAACCATGACTACACGCCCGAGCAGCAGTCCTATGACGCCGGGCTCCTGGACATGTTCGTGCAGTTCGACGGGGCCGCATACACCCCGGCGCCGGGCGGATCGACCCGCCCATGCCGCACGAGCGACGTGATGGGCTACTACGACGGCAACACCGTCACCGGGCTCTGGAACTATGCACAGCACTACGCGCTCAACGACAACTCGTTCGGCACGACCTTCGGGCCGTCGACGCCGGGCGCGATCAACCTGGTGTCCGGCAACACGCACGGCACGACCGCGGCCACCGCGCCCGACGAGATCGCCAACGGCACGATCATCGGAGACCCTGACCCGGCGTTCGACGACTGCTCCGGCACCGACACGGCCGACATGTCCGGCACGAACGTCGGCGAGCTGCTGAACCGCCACAACGTCACGTGGGGCTGGTTCCAGGGCGGCTTCAAGCCGACGTCCCGCTCCAGCGGCAAGGCCGTGTGCGGCTCGTCGCACGTGAACGTCGGCGGCGTCACCGTGGCGGACTACAGCGCGCACCACGAGCCGTTCCAGTACTACAGGGCGACCGCCAACCCGCACCACCTGCCGCCGTCGTCGGTGGCGATGATCGGCCGCACCGATCAGGCCAAGCACCAGTACGACCTGAGCGACTTCTGGGCGGCGGCCGACCACGGCCACCTGCCCCAGGTGAGCTTCCTCAAGCCCGCGAAGTACCAGGACGGCCACGCGGACTACTCCGATCCGCTCGACGAGCAGCACTTCATCGTCGACACGATCAACCGGCTCGAGCGGCTGGGCACCTGGCGCTCGACCGCGATCGTGATCGCCTACGACGACTCGGACGGCTGGTACGACCATGTGATGCCGCCCATCGTGAGCCAGTCGAACGATCCTGCCAACGACGCCCTCACCGGCCCGGGCCACTGCGGCACGGCGCCCGCAGGCGCATTCCAGGATCGGTGCGGATACGGGCCGCGGCTGCCGCTGCTCGTCGTCTCGCCGTGGGCGCGGCGCAACTCCGTCGACAACGGGCTCACCGACCAGACCTCGATCCTGCGCTTCGTCGAGGACAACTGGAACCTGGGCCGGATCGGCAACCAGTCGATGGACGCGAGGGCCGGCTCGCTGGACGGCATGTTCAACTTCGGCGGCCCCCCGCACACCCACCGGCTGATCCTGAACCCGATCACCGGCGAGGTCGTCCACCACTGACCAAAGGTTCCCCGGAGGGGGAACGGCCCGGGGCTCGCTCGCGAGTGAGCCCCGGGCCCGCTTCCGGTTCCGAGCGCGCCGATCCCGTGTCGTGATCGGGTAGCGTCCGAGCCCCATGGCGCGGGCCGCCAGCGAACTTCCGGGCACCGAGATCCCCGACGCCGACGGCAGGCGCCGGGTCGTCATCGAGGACGTCCGCCCCCGGGTGGCCCACGGCCGCTTCGCCGTCAAACGGGTGGCCGGCGACGTGGTCGAGGTGACCGCCGACGTGTTCGCCGACGGCCACGACGCGGTGGCCGCGGTCGTCCGCCACCGCCGAGAGGGCGAGCGCCGCTTCCGCGAGGCGCCCATGCGCGCGCTCGGGAACGACCGCTACGCCGGCACGTTCGGCGTCGAGCAGGTCGGCCGTCACGTCTTCGCCGTGCGCGGCTGGATCGACCGCTTTGCCACCTGGCGCGACCAGCTCGACCGCCGGGTCGAGGCCGGCCAGGACGTGCGCAGCGAGCTCGAGACCGGTGCGGCCATCGTCCAGGCGGCGGTGGATGCCGCTCCGGCCGCCGCCGCCGGCGAGCTCGCCGCGTGGCGCGGGCGGCTGCTCGCACACGACACCGCCGAGGGCTCTGCCGCGGCCCTCGACCCGGCCCTGGCGCAGCTCATGGCCGCGCACGACCCGCGGCCGCACTGCGTCGACTCCGACCTGCAGGTGACGGTGCAGGTCGACCCGCCGCTGGCCCGGTTCGGCGCGTGGTACGAGCTCTTCCCGCGGTCGCTCGGCGGCGACCGGCACGGGACGCTGCGCGACGTGGGCCGGGCGCTCGACCGCGTGGCGGGGATGGGATTCGACGTCCTCTACCTGCCGCCGATCCATCCGATCGGCGAGACCCACCGCAAGGGCCCGAACAACTCGCCGGCCGCGCGGCCCGGCGAACCGGGCAGCCCGTGGGCGATCGGGGCCGCCGACGGCGGCCACACCGCCGTGCACCGCGAGCTCGGCACCGTCGCGGACGTGCGCCGGCTGGCCGCCGCCTGCGCCAAGCGGGGACTCGCGCTCGCCCTCGACCTCGCCTTCCAGTGCTCGCCCGATCATCCCTGGGTACGCGAGCACCCCGAGTGGTTCCGCCACCGCCCGGACGGGTCGATCCGCTACGCCGAGAACCCGCCGAAGCGCTACGAGGACATCTACCCGCTCGACTTCGAAAGCGCGGACTGGCGCGGCCTGTGGCACGAGCTCCAGCAGGTCGTGCGCTTCTGGATCGGCCAGGGCGTGCACGTGTTCCGCGTGGACAACCCGCACACGAAGCCGTTCCCTTTCTGGGAGTGGCTGATCGACGCGGTCAAGCGCGACCACCCCGATGTGCTCTTCCTGGCCGAGGCGTTCACGCGGCCGCGGGTGATGGAGCGGCTGGCGAAGGCGGGCTTCAGCCAGTCGTACACCTACTTCACCTGGCGCAACGGCAAGCACGACCTCGAGGAGTACCTGCGCGAGCTGACGCAGACCGGCGTCCGCGAGTACTTCCGCCCCAACTTCTGGCCCAACACGCCCGACATCCTCACCGAGCCGATGCAGTCGGGCGGGCGGCCCACCTTTGCCGCCCGGGTCGTGCTCGCGGCGACCCTGAGCCCCGCCTACGGCGTCTACGGGCCGGCATTCGAGCTCGTCGAGCAGCACGGCCTGCGCCCCGGCAGCGAGGAGTACCTCGATTCCGAGAAGTACCAGCTGCGGACGTGGGACACCTCCTCCCCGGAGTCGCTCGCGCCCCTCCTGACCGCGATCAACACCGCCCGCCGCGCGCATCCCGCGCTGCAGTCGAACGAGCGGCTCGAGTTCCGCGAGATCCCAAACGACATGCTGATCGCCTACACCAAGCACACCGCCGACCTGGCCGACGTGGTGCTCTGCGTGGTCAACCTCGATCCCCACCACACCCAGTCCGGCTGGGTCGAGCTCCCGCTGGCACGGCTCGGCATCGACCCCGAGCACCCCTACCAGGTTCACGACCTGCTGGACGGGGAAACCTACACATGGCAGGGCGCGCGCAACTACGTCGAGATCGATCCGGACCGGCTGCCGGCACACCTCTTCCACGTGCGCCGGCGCCTGCGCAGCGAGCACGACTTCGAGTACTACGCATGACGACGCCGATCACGATGACCGAGCCCGCACCGACCCTGGCCCGCACCGCCCGGGCCGGGCACTGGTACGAGGACGCGATCATCTACGAGGTGCACGTGCGCGCCTTCGCCGACTCCGACGGGGACGGCATCGGCGACTTCCGCGGGCTGACCCAGCGGCTCGACTACCTCGAGGACCTGGGCGTGACGGCCATCTGGCTGCTGCCGTTCTACCCCTCCCCCCTGCGCGACGACGGCTACGACATCGCGGCCTACCGCGACGTGCATCCGGACTACGGCACGATGCGCGACTTCCGCACGTTCCTGCGCGCCGCCCACGCCCGCGGCCTGCGGGTGATCACCGAGCTCGTGCTGAACCACACCTCGGACGTCCACGAGTGGTTCCAGCGCGCTCGCCGGGCCGCGCCCGGCAGCCGCGCGCGCAACTTCTACGTCTGGAGCGACACGCCGGATGTCTACACCGGCGCGCGCATCATCTTCAGCGACTTCGAGAGCTCCAACTGGTCGTGGGACCCCGTCGCCGGCGCCTACTACTGGCACCGCTTCTACTCCCACCAGCCCGACCTGAACTGGGAGAACCCGGAGGTACAGCGGGCGATGTTCAGCGTGGTCGACTTCTGGCTCGCGATGGGCGTCGACGGGCTGCGGCTGGACGCGGTTCCCTACCTGTTCGAGCGCGAGGGTACGAACTGCGAGAACCTGCCCGAGACGCACCAGGTGCTGAAGGCGCTGCGCAGCCACATCGACGCGCGCTTCCCAGACCGGATGCTGCTCGCCGAGGCCAACCAGTGGCCGGAGGACGCCGTCGCCTATTTCGGCGACGGCGACGAGTGCAACATGGCCTACCACTTCCCGCTCATGCCGCGGATGTTCATGGCGGTGCGGATGGAGGATCGCTACCCGCTGATCGACATCCTCGCCCAGACCCCGCCGATCGCCGACGGCTGCCAGTGGGCGATCTTCCTGCGCAACCACGACGAGCTGACCCTCGAGATGGTCACCGACGAGGAGCGCGACTACATGTACCGCACCTACGCCGACGACCCCCAGGCGCGCATCAACCTGGGCATCCGCCGCCGGCTCGCGCCGCTCCTGGGGAACGACCGCCGCGTGATCGAGCTCGTGAACGCCCTGCTCCTCTCGCTCCCCGGCACGCCCGTCATCTACTACGGCGACGAGCTCGGCATGGGCGACAACATCTACCTGGGCGACCGCAACGGCGTGCGCACGCCGATGCAGTGGAGCGCCGACAGAAACGGCGGCTTTTCGCGCGCGAACCCGCAGCAGCTCTACCTGCCCGTGATCAGCGACCCCGAGTACGGGGCGGTCAACGTCGAGGCCCAGCAGGCCAACCCCAACTCCCTGCTCTGGTGGATGAAGCGGCTGATGGCGCTGCGCAAGCGCTACCAGGCGTTCGGGCGCGGCTCGCTCGAGTTCCTGTATCCCGAGAACCGCAAGGTGCTCGCCTACATGCGCGAGTACGGCGAGGAGCGCGTCCTGGTCGTGGCCAACCTGTCGCGGCGGGCGCAGTTCGTCGAGCTCGACCTGCGCCGGTTCGAGGGCCTGATCCCGGAGGAGCTGCTCGGCCACAGCCAATTCCCCGCCGTGCCGGGCGACCGGCCCTACCCGCTCGCGCTCGGCCCGCACGACTTCTACCTGTTCGTGCTGCACCCGGCCCCGCCCGGCGCGGCCGGTACGGCCGCGCCGCCGCCCGAGATCCGCGTCCCAGGGCGCTGGCCGGCGGTGTTCGAGCGCACCGCCCGCCGCCAGCTCGACGATGCCGTGGCCGCGTTCCTGCCCGGACGGCGCTGGTTCGCGGGCAAGTCGCGCCGGATCCGGCGCGTGACGCTGGCCGACGAGGTGCGCATCCCCGGCCCCGGCCGGCGCGAGGCCGGGTACCTGTGCCTGATGCGTGTCGAGTACACCGAAGGCGAGGCCGACACCTACGTCCTGCCGCTCGTCGCCCGCCCACAGGTCGACGACGGCCGTCCGGCCAGCGGGGCGACGGTGGCGATCCTGGAGACGGGCGAGGGCCGGCTGGCGCTGCTCGACGGCGCGGACGACGTCGTGCTGGCGACGTCCCTCCTGCAGCTCATGCGCCGGGGCCGGCGGATCGGCGGCCGGATCGGCTCGCTGACCGCCGGGCGCACCCGCGAGCTGCGCCGGCTGGTGGGCGACGGCACCGACCTGGACCCCTCGCCGCTCGGCGCCGAGCAGTCCAACAGCTCGGTCGCGTTCGGCCAGCGGGCGGTGCTGAAGGTGTTCCGGCGGGTGGAGCCGGGCCCGAATCCCGAGGCCGAGCTGACCGGCCTGCTCACCCGCACAGGCTTCGAGCACGTGTCACCCGCGGCGGGCACGATCGAGTATCACCGCCGCCGCCGGCAGCCGGTCACGATCGGGCTCCTGCAGGGGTTCGTCACCAACGAGGGCGATGCCTGGGAATACACGGTGGACGAGGTGGTGCGGTTCCTCGAAGGGGCGCTCGCCCGCGAGGAGCCGGGGCCGGCGGCGGTGCCCACGGCCGGGCTGGTCGAGCTCGCCGGCCAGGATCTGCCGGCCGAGGTGGCCGACTCGATCGGCTCCTACATCGAGTTCGCCCGCCTGCTGGGCGAGCGCACCGGCCAGATGCACGTCGCGCTCGCGGCGGCGACCGACGATCCGGCGTTCGCTCCGGAACCCTTCACACCCCTGCAGCAGCGCTCGCTGTACGGGTCGCTGCGCACGCTGATCAGGCAGGTGCTGACCGCTGCGCGACGCGCGAGCGCCGGAGTGCCCGAGCTCGAGTGGATCAAGCCGGGAGACCAGGCGGCGCTGGCTCGCGTCCGCGGCCTGCTCGAGGGCCTGCTGCAGGGCAGCCGCATCCGCACCCACGGCGACTACCACCTCGGCCAGGTGCTGTGGACGGGGCGCGACCTCGTCATCATCGACTTCGAGGGCGAGCCCGCCCGGCCCCTCGGCCAGCGCCGCCTGAAGCGCTCGCCGGTGCAGGACGTCGCCGGGATGCTGCGCTCGTTCCACTACGCCGCCTACGCGGCCCTCTTCCGCGAGAGCGGCCGCGACGCAGCCGTCGGCGGAGCGGCCGAGGAGTGGGCCAAGCACTGGCGGACATGGGTGTCGTCCGCGTTCCTGCAGGCCTATCGCACCGCCGTTGCTCCGGCCGCGATCGTGCCCACGGATGATTCCGAGTTCGCCCGCCTGCTCGACCTGCACCTGCTCGAGAAGGCGGTGTACGAGCTCGGCTACGAGCTCGACAACCGCCCCGACTGGGTGGTGATCCCGGCCCGCGGGCTGGAGGAGCTGCTCGGCGCGTGACGTCGCCGGTCGTGGCTCGCGGCGCGCTGCACGAGCTGGCCGCTGCGGCCGGGGTGCAG
>DASXOR010000136.1:0-2919 GCA_036494095.1 Gaiellales bacterium
TGCACTACTTCGGCTACGCCATGTGGGGCTCAGCGCTCGTCCACGGCGTCATGTCGGGCACCGACGCCCGCTCGCCGTGGGGGATCGCAATGTACGCGAGCTCGGCCGCGATCGTCGCCGGAGCCGCCTGGTACCGTTGGATGGTGCGGCCGATCGCGCCGCCGCGCCGGGCTCCGGCTCAGATCGCGGCGCGCAGGCCGCAGCCGATCCCCGTCATCGAGTCCGAAGGGAGCGACCGATGACGCACCGCGGCGCGGTCACCGTGGTCGGGAACGGCGTTGCCGGATACGCGTGTGCGACGCACCTGGCGGCCCGGGGCACGCCGGTGACCCTGATCGGCCCCGGCCTGCCCTGCGACCGGCCGCCGCTCTCGAAGCGTGCGCTCGTCCGCGGCGCCGTGCCCTACCTGACCGACGCGGCGAGGCTGGCCGCCGCCGGGATCGACCATCTCGACGGTTGGGCGGCTGAGCTCGACATCGACCGGCGCAGTCTGGTCGTGCGCGATCGCCGCAGCGGCACGAAGCGGTCGGTGGGCTTCGAGCGGCTGGTCTGGGCGACCGGCCTTCGCATCGCCCGGCCACCGTTTCCGGGCATCGAGCTGACCCACCAGAACGTCGACGCTGCGTCGGTCGCGGCCGTCTTGCCACGGCTCGCACCCGCCGGACGGCGGATCGTGGTGGTCGGCGCCGGCCTGATCGGATGCGAGACCGCCGCGACCCTCGCCCGCCGCCACCGCGTCACGCTCGTCGACCGGGCCTCTCATCCGCTCGCGCGGCAGCACGCGCCGGTGCGCACCGCCGCCGAGCGCGTCCTCGCCGGGCTCGGTGTGCGCCTCCTCGGCAGATGTGCGATCACACGCGTCGACCGCGCCGGCCCCGGCCGCATCGTGCGCACCGCGACCCACGGCGACCTGGCCGCGGACGTGGTGCTGGTGGCCGCCGGGGTCGAGGCGACGCTCCCGCCGGCGCTGGGCGGCGGTCGCACGGTGGACACCGACGAGTGCCTGGCGGTGCCCGGCGCCGACGCGATCTGGGTGTGCGGAGATGTCGCCGCCTTCCCGCACCCGCGCTTCGGCCGCATCGCGATCCCGCACTGGGACAACGCCCGCTCCGCGGGCGCACACGCCGCCGCCGCCGCCATGGGCGCGACCGCGCCGTACGTGCGCGACCCGTACTGGTTCTCGGACATCGGGCCGCTGCGGATCCAGCAGGTCGGCTTTGCCCCGGCGGCCTGCGAGTGGTCGCACCGCGACGGACTGCATGTCGGCAGCGGCAGCGACGGCCACCCGGCCTGCATCGTCTTGCTCGACTCCCCGCAGCGCCTGAACGACGCCCGCCGCCTGCTGGCGGCATGACCCACCCAAACGACCACGAGAGGACAACGACATGGAGATGCGACTGATCATCGATGCCGACACATGCGTCGGCTACGGCGAGTGCGTGGCCCAGGACGCCGAGGCCGTCGAGCTCGACGGAAGCGGCTGTGCCCGCCCCCTGACGGCGGCGCTCGCCGCCGCGCGCGCCGAGCGAATTTGCGCGGCGTGCCCGGTGGGGGCGATCACCCTGCAGCCCGCTGCCTGAGCTTTCGGATTCGTGCCGGCGCGTCTAGAGTCCCGCTCGGTAGTTGCCCGAACCGCGCATTTAGGCGAACGCACCGATGTCCGAGGTCGCCATCGGCGCCTAGCCTGTCGCCAATGTCGAGTGCCCCCGGCTCACCGATCGTGTCGCACGTCCGTGATGTCATTCTCCGGCACGGCCGCACGCTGCGACTGCGCCCACCGCTGCCCGACGACGCCGACGCGGTGCTCGACTTCTTTCGCCGGCTCGACGACCAGAGCCTGTACATGCGCTTCCACGGCACCCGCCGGGTCGGCCACGACATCCTGGACGGCCTGCTGGATCCCGACTGGAGCGTGCGCGGGGCGCTGATCGGCCTCCTGCGCGGGGACGCCGGCGATGAGGTGGTCGCCGTCGCGAGCTATGCCCGCCTGCGCGACCCGCTCCTGGCCGAGGCGGCCTTCGCCGTCGCGACCGATCTCCAGGGGCTCGGCGTCGGCACCCGGCTCGTGGAGCAGCTCGCCGAGGCGGCGGCCCAGGAGGGCATCGAGACGTTCGTGGCCGATGTCATGGCCGAGAACGACGCCATGCTGCAGGTGTTCGCCGATACCGGGTACGACGTCGAGCGCACGTTCGAGTCCGGCGAGATCCTGGTGCGGCTGCGGATCGCCGCGAGCGATCGCTTCCTGGACGCCGTCGACCGCCGCGACCACACGGCCGTCGACCGGTCGCTCGAGTCGTTCTTCCGGCCGCAGACCGTGGCCGTGATCGGGGCGTCGGCGCGGCCGGGAGCCATCGGCGGGGCCGTGTTCCGCAACATCGTCGAAGGCGGATTCACCGGCCGGGCGTTCCCCGTCAACCGCTCCGGGGAGCCCGTCGCCGGGGTGGCGGCGGTGCGCAGCATCGAGGAGGTGGGCGAGCCCATCGGCCTGGTGGTCGTCTGCGTGCCGGCCTCGGCCGTCTATCCGGCGGTCGAATCGGCGCTCGCCGCCGGGGTGAGGGCGGTGTGCGTGATCACCGCCGGATTCGCCGAGACCGGTCCCGCCGGCGCCCGGGCCGAGCGGGAGCTGCTCGCGCTCGTGCGCAGCTACGGCGCCCGCATGATCGGCCCCAACTGCCTCGGCCTGGCCTCGAGCGAGGTGCGCATGAATGCGACCTTCTCGCCGGCCGGCTTCGCGCCGGGGGCCGTGGCGGTCTCGTCGCAGAGCGGCGCGGTCGGCCTGGCGGTGCTGGAGGGGCTCGAGCGCAGGGGTCTCGGCGTCTCGTCCTTCGTCTCGGTCGGCAACAAGGCCGACGTGTCCTCGAACGACCTGCTCGAGCACTGGGAGGACGACCCCGCCACGGGCACGATCGCGCTCTATCT
>DASXOR010000137.1:0-12426 GCA_036494095.1 Gaiellales bacterium
CATCTGCGACTGCACGGGCGTCACCTCGGGCCGCACCTCGTCCTGGCGCTTGAAGCCGAGCCACAGCCCGACGCCGACCCAGATCAGCGGTAGCTTCAGCACGAGGGCCAGGAACAGAACCGCCCAGACGTCACCGGAGAACATCGAGAGCACCACCGCCCGAGCAAGGATATCCCACCGCCGCGACCGCTACAGTGGACCGGCGGGCGCGCCGATCAACTAAGCGTCTGATGTCGACCCCCAATCCCGCAGACCTGCTCCAGCTTGCGCTGGGAGTGTTCCCGCCGCTGCCGGCGATCGTCGAGGTGCTGTCCGAGGACGGCGGCGGCTTCGCGCTGCGCCTGGCCGATCGCGAGGACGACCTCCTGCACGCCTACGGCCCGCGGACGCAGTTGCGCAAGGAGCTGCGGCTGCTCGCCCGCGTCACCGACCCCAACCGCGGCCGCTACGAGGTCGAGTTCGAGGTCGCCGAGGTCTTCTACCACTCCTCCGCAGACGCGCTCGTGCACCTCACCGTGGCGGGCGTGTACCACCGCAAGATGCGCCGCGCGGCTCCGCGGGTGAACGTCAGCGAGCGCGCGCACGCACGGGTGCTCTTCTGCCGGACGCTGCCCCGCGACACGCGGCTCGACCTGCGCCTGGCGGATATCAGCGCCACCGGTGTGGCGTTCATCGGGATGAGCTCCCTCGATCCCGGCGACCTGCTGCTCGTCTCGACACGCATCGGCGGGATGGCGGTGCATTTCGAGGCCCGGGTGGTGCGCTCCGATCCTGCGCCGTACGGTCGCTTCCGCACGGGCTGCGAGATCATCGAGTACGCCGCCGACGCCCGCGAGAGCATCGCTGCCATGGCCGAGCAGGCCCCGGCCGACGGCTCCGAGGATCAGCGCCGGGCGCACACGGTGGAGCAGATCGCCCCCGCGCGCAGCAGCGAGTCCGGCCTGCTCGGCCGGATCCAGCGGCACTGAGCGGCGCCCGCGCGATCACACCGACGGGGGATCGCCAGCCCGCGGGCACGATCCGATACTTGGGTGGTGTGTGCACGCGAACACGTGCATGAGGTGGCCATGAAAGGGGTCGTGGTGAGAGTCTTCGCCGATCAGCGTGGAACCGTGGCGTCCGAGCTCAGCTTCGGCGTCATGGTCGTGGGAATGCTCGTGCTCGGAGGGCTGTTCATGCTGGCCCAGCTCGAGGGTGTGTCGTTCGCGGTGCTGCTTCACCAGCTGCGCCACGGCTGAGAGTCTGAGGGGCCGGACGCCGGTGCCGGTGCACCGCGTTCGGCCCAGGGCACCGAGGCGCGACGGGATAACCTGCGGGCGATGACGTTTCGCCGCCTGCTCGGATTCCTGCGCCCATATCGCGGGCAGGTGATCGTCTCGACCGTGCTGGCGATCGGCTCACAGGCCGCGGTGCTGACGATCCCGTATCTGACCGGGCAGGCGATCGACGCCACCCGCCCCGGCCACCACGACCGCCAGGCGCTGATGCTGGATGCGGCCCTGATCGTGGCCGCAGGCGCGCTCCAGGGCGTGCTCATGTTCTTTCGCCGGTTCCTGGCCGGAAGGCTCTCGCTCGCGGTCGAGTACGACCTGCGAAACGCGATGTACCGGCATCTGCAGCGGCTCTCGTTCCGGTTCTACGACCGCCACCAGACCGGCCAGCTGATGTCGCGGGCGACGGTCGACCTGCAGTCGGTGCGGATCTTCCTCGGCTACGGCCTCGTGTTCTTCTCGCAGAACGTCGTCACGGTCGTGATCGTCGTGGGCGCCCTGCTAGCGATCGACTGGCAGCTGGCGCTGATCGCCCTGGCGGTCTCGCCGCTCATGATGCGCGCGGCATACCGCTACTCCCGCCTCAGCCATCCCATCCTGAAGGACGTGCAGCAGCGCGTCGCCGACGTCACCACCGACGCCGAGGAGAACATCGTCGGCGTGCGCGTAGTGAAGGCCTTCGCGCAGGAGGAGCGCGAGATCGGCCGCTTCGCCGCCCTCGCCCGGCGCGTATTCGACCAGGCGATCGCGGCCGCCCGCATCCAGGCCCGCTACGTCCCCCTGCTGCAGACGCTGCCGAGCCTCGCGATGGCGGCCGTGCTCCTGGTCGGCGGCTACAGCGTGATCCACGGCACGCTCTCGCTGGGCTCGTTCTTCGCCGTCAACGGCTACATCCTGCTGCTGGTCGTGCCGCTGCGAAGCGCCGGCATGTGGGTCGGCCAGTATCAGCGCGCCATGGCCTCGGGCGAGCGCATCTTCGAGGTGCTCGACGTCGACCGCGACATCCTCGAGCGCCCGGGCGCGGCTCCGCTCCCGACCGGGCCCGGCCACATCCGCTTCGAGTCGGTCGAGTTCGGCTACGAGACCGGCCGGCCGGTGCTGCGCGGCATCGACGTCGACATCGCGGCCGGCACGACCGTGGCCCTGATCGGCCCGACGGGATGCGGCAAGACGACCCTGACCGCGCTCATCCCCCGCTTCTACGACGTGTCCGCAGGCCGGATCACCGTCGACGGCACGGACGTCCGCGACCTCACCCTCGACTCCCTCCGGGGCGACGTCGGCATCGTCAGCCAGGACACGTTCCTGTTCTCGACGACGGTGGCCGAGAACATCGCCTACGGCACGCCGGAAGCGACCCCGGAGGAGATCGTCGCCGCAGCCCGCCAGGCCCAGGCGCACGACTTCATCTGCGACCTGCCCGACGGCTACGAGACGCGCGTCGGCGAGCGCGGCCTCACGCTCTCGGGCGGCCAGCGCCAGCGGATCGCGATCGCCCGCGCATTGCTCATGAACCCGCGCATCCTCATCCTCGACGACGCGACCGCGTCGGTCGACGCCACCACCGAGGCCCGGATCAAGCTGGCGCTGCGCGAGGTCATGAAGGGGCGAACGACGCTGATCATCGCCCACCGTCTGAGCACGATCTCGCTGGCCGAGCGGGTGGTCGTCCTCGACGGCGGCCGGATCGTCGCGCAGGGCACCCACGCCGAGCTGATCGACACAAGCCCCGTCTACCGGGAGATCCACAGCCACGGCCTGGTCGACCGCACGTTCGTCGACCTCGACGGCGACGCGCCGGTGGCCGAGCGCCGGGCCGCGGCGGCGACGCAGAGGCGGCTGCCGTGACCGCGGCCGCACGGAGGCACGGGGGCAAGGGCCGCGTACGCACCATCGGCCGGTTCGCCCGCCCCTACCGCGGGCGCGCGCTCGTGGCGCTGTTCACGCTGATCGTCGCCACCGTGACGAGCGTCGCCGGCCCCGTGGTGGCGAAGGAGGTGATCGACTCGGGGATCCGCTCGGGGCACTACGACATCGTCGTCCTGTGGGTGTGCGTGTTCCTGGTCGTGGTCGTCGTCGGGTGGATGGCGACCGCGGCGCAGAGCTACCTCACGAGCTGGGTCGGCGAGCGGGTGCTGGCCGACCTGCGCGTGGCCGTGTTCGCGCACGTCCAGCGCCTCGACCTGGGGTTCTTCGAGCGCACGCCGGCCGGCGTCGTCATCTCGCGGCTGACGAACGACATCGAGGCGATGAACAGCATGATCACCGACGGGCCGACGACGCTCGTCCAGAATACGCTCACGCTGATCGGCTCCGCCGTCGTGCTGCTCGTGCTCGACTGGCGGCTCGCGCTCGCGACCCTGACCGTGTTCCCGGCGATGGCGATCGGCACGGCGATCTTCCGCCGCTACTCGGCCCGCGCCTACCGGCGCACGCGCGAGCGCATGGGCGAGGTCACCGCAAGCCTGCAGGAGGACATCTCCGGGGTGCGCGTCGTGCAGGCCTTCCGGCGCGAGGATGCGAACTACCGCCGCTTCCTCCAGGTCAACGACGGGTACCGGGCCGCGAACGTGCAGACGGTGAACGCGGCCTCGATCTACTTCCCGTTCGTCTCGCTGCTCTCGGCGACGGCGACCGCCGTCGTGCTCGGCTATGGCGGCGTGCTCGTGTTCCATGACCAGCTCAGCCCGGGCGCCCTGTTTGCGTTCATCGGCCTGCTGTCGAACTTCTTCGACCCGGTGCAGCAGCTGTCGCAGTTCTACCAGACCCTGCTCGCGGCCACCGCGGCGCTCGACAAGGTGGTCGAGGTGCTGCGCACGGAGCCCGCCATGTCGGACTCCGCCACCGCGCAGCCGCTGCCGGAGATCGTCGGCCGGGTCGAGCTCGACGACGTCCGCTTCGCCTACTCCGCCGCCGCGATCGAGGTGCTGCACGGCGTGTCGTTCACGGCCGAGCCCGGCCAGACCGTGGCGCTCGTGGGGCACACGGGCGCGGGCAAGTCGACGGTCGTGAAGCTGCTCGCCCGGTTCTACGACCCCACGTCGGGCCGGGTGCTGATCGACGGCCACGACCTGCGCGACGTGACCTCGTGGTCGCTGCGCTCGCAGCTTGGGATCGTGCCCCAGGAGGCCTTCCTCTTCTCGGGCACCGTGCGCGCCAACATCGCGTTCGGCCGGCCCGACGCTGCGCTCGACGACGTGATCGCCGCAGCCGAAGCCGTCGGCGCGGACGCCTTCATCCGCGCACTCCCGGACGGCTACGACACCGAGATCCAGGAGCGCGGCGCGCGCCTGTCGATCGGCGAGCGCCAGCTCGTCGCCTTTGCCCGCGCGCTGCTCGCCGACCCGCGCATCCTCATCCTCGACGAGGCCACGTCGAGCGTCGACATCCCCACGGAGGGCCGCATCGAGGAGGCGCTCGAGACGCTGTTCGCGGGGCGCACGGCCTTCGTCGTCGCCCACCGTCTGAGCACGATCCGGCGAGCCGACATGATCGTGGTGCTCGAGCACGGCCAGGTGATCGAAGCCGGCACCCACCGCCAGCTGATCGAGCGCCGCGGCCGCTACTACGCCCTCTACGACGACTGGGTCGAGGCGGTCGCCTGACCGAACCGGATTCAAGGTCTTCGACGCGCGACCGATAACCCCTCTTGATGAAGGGGGTCCTCTCTGTACTCGGCGCGGCATCCGCCGCGGCCCTGCTCGCGTTTCCAGGCGTCGCGACCGCTGGGACGCACACCCCCTTCACCGATGTCCCCGCGAGCTTCTGGGCCAATGCCCAGATCCGCTGGACGGTGAAGCAGGGCTGGATGAGCCCGCGCACCGCCACGAGCTTCGGCGTCGGCCACACGGTCAGCCGCCTCACGGGCGCGCGCGTGCTCGCCGCCGTCAACTTCAAGCAGTCCGGCACCCCCGTCGCCGCCGATCCCTACGCCCAGGCCGTCGCAGCCGGATGGATCGGCCCCGGCACGGGCTCCGACCAGCCGATCACGCAGCTGCAGTTCGACCACGGCGTCGTGCGCGTGCTGGGTCTCGAGGCGGCCGCACGGACGATGAGCACTCTGCACACCTCGACCAACTGGCGGCCTCCGCTGCCTGTCGGCTTCGGCGTCGAGCAGATGGTGCGCGCGGTCGGAGCCCGGGCGAACGTCCCCGAGGGATCCGACCGGTGGGAGCTGTGGCCGAACGACACGCTGGTGCGCGCCAACCTGGCCTCCGAGGCCTACCAGCTCGGCCACCTGTCCTCGTGGGCCGTCCAGGCAGCCCAGGCCAAGACGGCTGTCGTGAGCGCCATGCCCACGTGGACGCCGCTCAAGCGGGCCGTTCTCGGATTCGCGCTGCGCTACGCCGGCGCGCCGTACGTGTGGGGCGGCACCTCCCCCGATCCGCAGGTCGAGTTCAGCGCGAACGTCGCGGGCGGGTTCGACTGCTCGGGGTTCGTCTGGTGGGTCATGAAGCTGCACACCTACACCGCCGGGGGCAACACGTGGAGCGGCGCGAAGGCGATCGGCCTCCTGCGCACGACGTATGACATGTCGAAGTCGGTGAAGGTCGCAAACCGCGTCACCCGCGCCGGCCTGCACCCGGGCGACATCCTCTTCTGGAGCTCTGCGCCGAACGGCGTGCACACGTCGTGGCAGACGATCTACCACACCGGCATCTACCTCGGCAACGGCTGGGCAATCAACAGCCACGGATCGGGCGACGGCGTCACCGTCGACTACATGGGCCCCGGAGCCGGCTGGTTCCACGACGCGTTCGCGTTCGGCTGGCGCATCATGCCGATGCACAAGTAGCGCTCCCCGCGCCGCTCGCCGAGCAGCCTTCGGGTAGGTTGTGGGCATGAGCGCCGAGGACGACACCGCACCGGAGACCGAGGAGGTTCCCGCCGGCGCCGACCCGGAGCCGGGCAGGCCGATCAGCGTCCGCGCCGAGCGCGGCGCCCGCATGACGCCGGCCGAGGCCGTGCGCGACATGCGCGTCACCCTGCCGGCGCGCGGCAACCGCACCCTGCGCGACGTCGTCGATCGCGTCAACCACGACACCTCGCTGAAGGCGCTCTGGCACGCCGCCAACGTGAACGCGGTCACCCGCCTGCAGATCAACGACCACTCGTGGGTGCACGTCCAGATCGTCACGAACATTGCCCTGAAGCTCCTGCGCGAGCTGCGCCGCGCCGGCGTCGAGCCCGGCATGGTGAGCGACTACGGCATGCGCCAGGAGGACGCCGAGGTGGTTGTTGTACTTGGCTGCCTGACGCACTGCCTGGGCATGGCCATCCACCGCAACGGGCACGAGGAGATGAGCCTCTTCCTGGCCGCAGACCGGCTCCCGCGCTTGCTCGAGGGCCTGTACGAGGAGCCGGAGTCGACGATCGTCCAGGCCGAGGTGCTGCAGGCGATCATCTCCCACCGCTCCGACGGCCAGCCGCTGTCGGTCGAGGCCGGCGTCGTGCGAGTCGCCGACGCGCTCGACATGGCGAAGGGCCGCTCGCGGATCCCGTTCGAGTCTGGCCGGGTCTCGATCCACTCGCTGTCGGCGGCGGCCATCGAGGGCGTCCACATCCGCGGCAAGGGCGGCAAGGTGCTGATCGAGATCGAGATGAACAACTCCGCGGGCCTCTTCCAGGTCGACAACCTGCTGAAGTCCAAGCTGCGCGGGTCGGGGCTCGAGGACTACCTGGACGTCGAGGCCACGCTCGAGGGCGACGTCGAGAAGCGCCTGCTGCCGTCGTTCCGGCTGTAGCGGCCGGCCGGCCCTTCAGTCCGGGCGCCTGGCGGCCGAATACCCCTCTGATATCCTTGTGCGGCCTTTGCGGGGTCGTCTAATGGTAGGACGCCTGACTCTGGATCAGGTAGTCGGGGTTCGAGTCCCTGCCCCGCAGCTACGTGAAAACCCTGGAAGCCAGCCGCCGCCCTGGCCGCCCTGGCCGGGCTGACCGGCGGCGGTCGCCTCGTAGGCCGTCATGGTGGAGCACGTCATCCCCAACAGCCGGGTGACCGGGGCGAACGATCCCAGCAACCTGCGCTCGGTTTGCTGCAAGTGCAATGAGTGGAAGGGGCACCGGACAGTGGCTGAGATGCCCGGCCTGGTGCTGCTTGATCGGATGTCCGGCTGGGACGGCCTCACCTCTCGGAGCGGCCAACTGCTCACCCTGCTGAACGGGGCAGCATGACCCCGAAGCTCAACCCATCCGCCGACCTCGGTGAGGGTGTCGAGCGCGCCGGGCGGAGTCCACTCGACCCGAGGCAGGTCATCACCAGTCAGCTCGGTGTAGCGCGCCATCGTCGTGTGCGGGTCCTCGTGGCCGAGCCAGGTCTGCACCTGCGGTGGCGGCGGTGGACGAGCACCCGGCCACCGGCCACGTCACCGCCGAACCCGGCTCCAAATCCGAGCCGGCGCTCAACCTCCTCGCCTGCCGGACAGCGACGCCCGACCAAGAGATGGACGCGATCGAGGAAGCCTGATCGGACGCTCGAGGCGACATATTCGCCGAGCCGCGCATCAAGAATCTCCCGCCCAACCACGCGCCAGGGGGAACCTGAGAACAACCCAGCCTCAAAGTAACTGCCCCGCTCAGTCGAACCGCAGCCGGCGGACGATGCTGCCGTAGACCCTCAGGTCACGGCCGCCGTGCAGGTCGTCGACCTCGACGGCGAGCGTGGCCCCCGCGTACCGGAGCAGGTACAGGCGCAGGACGAGGTGCGGGATGAGGCCGTGGTCGAGGCCGGTCGAGCCGATGCCGATGATGATCGGGTAATACGGCGGGGTGTAGCCGGGGCAGTGCAGGCCCGCGCCGTGGGCGAGCCGCAGGTCGATGACGAAGCCCCGCAGGCGGCCGATGCGAACCGGTCGGGCCGGACCGGCGATCACCCCGTGCCGCCCACGCAGGTACCGCACGACGGCGGCCGGCGAGTCGTCGGCGCCCGTCGCGACGGTGTGCGCCGAGCAGTTGTATCCCTCGGCGGCGACGCTCGTGTACACGCCGATGAAGTCGCTCGTGCCGAGGTTCACTCCCAGGAGGTTGCCGTCGGGTGGAACCAGCAGGAAGTTGCCCGGCGTGTCCTCGTAGTTGAACCAGCCTGCCGGCACGGTGTAGGTCAGCTTGGGCTGGAACACGACCGTCGAGTAGGTGCCGGCCGAGAGCCGGCCGAGACACCGGCCGCCCTCCGGGTTGGGGCATTGCGGCGGCGCTGTCGTGGTCGGCGGGGCCGCAGCGCCGGTCTGCCCCGAGGACGCGGGCGCCGTCGCGGCGGTCGACCCGGAGCCGCCGCAGGCGGCCAGGGCGAGCGTCAGCGCCGTCGTGCAGGCGGCGGCGAGGATTCCAGAGCGGGTGTCCCGAAGCACGAGGGGGATGCTCGCAGCCGGTGCTTGCAAGAACCTGGGAGTTCGCTTGCGGGCGGCGGCCGGATCAGTGCAGCCAGACCTGGTCGGCGAGGAATCCCCAGATCGGGTTGAACTGGTAGTTGCGCACACGCGCGGACACGATCTCGGGCTCGTGCACGTTCACGGTCGGCACCCAGAGCGCCTGGTCGGTGATGCGGCGGTCGACGCGTCGCCAGGCCGCGGCCGCGGTGCCCGGGTGCGCCGACTCGAGCCCGATCGCCCGCTGGATCTCACGGTCGAGCACGTGGTCGCACACGTACCCATTCGTGTAGCCGCCGCCGCAGGCGAAGAACTGCGGGACATCCGCCGACGGCGACGGGTAGTCGACCTCCCAGTCGCCGTCCACGGAGATCTGGAAGGTGCGCCGCAGCGGCTCCGAGATCCGGTTCGAGGGCCGCAGATGGAGCCGGGCGCGGTAGCCGAGCGAGCGCAGCACCCCGGTCACGTACGCCGGCACCGTGGCGGGCACGCTGATCTCGTTGCTGATCCCCCACACGTCGACGACCTGGCCGCGGGTCCCCGACGCGGCCACGAGCCGCCGCGCCCTGGCCAGGTCGGGCGCCGCCCAGCGTCCATCCGGCCGTGGGTTCCGCGTGTACGGGCAGTAGCGCCGGTAGCCGGCGAGCCCGGGCAGAAGGGCCTGGCACAGCGGCGACGCCACGTCGGGTCCGCCGTAGAGCCGGACGATCCGGCGCCGGTCGACCGCGAGGTTCAGCGCGCGCCGGACGGCCAGATGGTCAAACGGCGCTCGATGGGTGTTGAGCGCTGCGAAGTCGAATACGAGCGAAGGGTTCAGCTTCACCTGCGCCGGATGCCGCAGCTCGAACCGCCGCAGGGCGCGGTGCGACACCACGTCGAGCAGCCAGTCGGCTTTGCCCGCGGCCACCTCGCGGACGGCGGCTGCGTTGGAGTCGACGAACCGCCAGACGATCGTGTCCGGGTTCCCTGCCGGCTGCGCGGCCTGCGACCACTCGCGGAAGTAGGGGTTGCGCACCAGGCGGACGCTGCCCCCATGCCACGGCGTAACGCGGTACGGGCCGGTGCCCGGCACCGGGTGCAGGCGAGCGTCGTCGTCAGGGGTACCCGGCGGAACGGGGACCGCGTAGCTCAAGACGGCGAGGCGGAAGGGGAAGTCCGGATCGGGGGCCTGCAGCCGGAACGTCACGGTTCCATACGCGTCGTTGGTGGCGATCCCACGCCGGAGGCTGCAGGAGCGTGGAGCCCGCGCGCAGCCGCGCGTGCCGAGGATGCCGCGAAAGTAGCTTGCGCCCAGCGAGCCCAGGCGATACAGCCGCTCGATGCCACGGCGGAAATCGCTCGCACGGACGAGCCGGCCGTTCGAGTAGCGGACCCCTCTGCGGAGCCGGAACGTGTACGCGGTGCCGCCGGCGGCGGGCGCGGGCACGGCGACCGCCAGGTCGGGGACGAGGCGCAGGCCGGTCGGCCCCGCCGTCTCCTGGAAGCTGACGAGCCCGTCGTAGGCGAGGTGTCCGAACTGGAACGGCTCGGCGGTGAAGTGCAGCGACGGGTCGACGGTCGAGAAGCGCTGTGCGCTGTCGATCACGAGCGTGCCGCCGCGGTGGCTCCTCGAAGCGGCCGCCGTTCCCACCCAGACCCCCCGCGCATATGCCGCGAGGGTGGTCGGTTGCCCGCCGACCGCGAACGTGCGCTCCTGGCGGCCCGTGCGCGGATCGAGCCGCGACACGCTGGCCGCGTACTGGCTCGCCACCCAGAGCGAGCCGGCGCTCGCGGCAAGCGCCGTCGGCCCGCTTGCGACCGGCACCGTCGCCGTCACGCTGCCGCTCGCCGGATCGATGCGCGACACCGTCGAGTCGAGGTTGTTCGCGACCCAGAGCGCCCCGCCCACGGCGACGAGGGCCGCCGGTCCGTTCCCGACCCGGATCGACTGGACAGTTCGCCCGGTGCGCGGGTCGACCTCCGCGACCAGGCCGGCGTCGTAGCTCGCCGCCCACACGGCATCGCGGCTCGCGGCGACGAATGTCGGCCGAAACGCGAGCGGGTAGGAGCCGCGGCGGGCACCAGTGCGGGCGTCCAGCGCGATGAGCGCGTCGTCGGCCGTGTCCGCCGCCCATAGCCTGCCGTCGCGCAGAGCGAGTGAACCGGTGGTCGCGCCGGGGATGCGTACCGTCTGCACGATGTCGTCGGTGGCCGGGTCGATGCGTGTGATGGTGCCGCCGAGCGTGCTCGCGACCCACACCGCGCCGTCCCCGGCCGCGATGCTGCCCGGCTGCCCCGGCACCGGGACGCGGTCGGTGATGGCCGCCGAGGCGAGGTCGACGCGCTCCACGGCCTGGGTCTGAGGGTCTGCCACCCAGAGCGAGCCGTTCGCCGCCACAACGGCCGCCGGCGGCCCGGTCAGGGCGACCGCCGCCACCGCCACGTGCGATCCGCCGGTGATCGCCACCAGCCGCGGCTCGCCGGCTGCGAGCGAGGCCGGCACGCCGTCCTGGGTCGCGAAGTCGAGCGCGACGCCCGTGCCCGCGGCTCCCGCAAACGCGGCGGCGGCGATTGCCAGCCGTCGCAGGCCACGCCGCCGGCGCCGAGCGGCACTCCGCGACCCGCGTACGACCGGCGAGAGCGCCGCGTCATGGCGCAGGATGCGTGACTCCAGCTCGC
The DNA here is from genome assembly GCA_036494095.1 of Gaiellales bacterium. Taxonomy (GTDB): domain Bacteria; phylum Actinomycetota; class Thermoleophilia; order Gaiellales; family JAICJC01; genus JAICJC01. The sequence goes on from DASXOR010000137.1 coordinate 11,294, forward strand.
GAACGCGCGGGCCGAGCTCGAGCCCGAGCTCGGCGAACCGGCGGCGGGCAGACTGGCAGGCGTCGAGGGCGTCGGCCTGCCTCCCGGCCCGGTAGCGGGCCAGCATCAGCTGGTGGAGCAGCCGCTCGTTCAGCGGGTGGTCGGCGACTGCGCGCTCGAGCTCGCCGGTCAGCGCCGCTCCCTCGCCGAGCTCGAGACGCGCCTCGAAGAGATCCTCGACCGCCGCCAGCCGGCGGCCGTCCAGCTGCTCGGGCACGCCGTCGGCGAACGGCTCGCAGCGGAGGTCGGCAAGCGCCGGGCCGCGCCACAGGCCGAGCGCCTCCTGCAACGTCGTCACCGCCCTGCGGGGGTCGGGATCCTCACGCGCGTCAGCGACGAGCCGCTCGAACCGGCCGCGGTCGAGCTCGTCCGGCGCCACGCGCAGGGCGTATCCGGGTGGCCGGCGCTCGATGCGGTCGCTCCCGAGGGTGCGGCGCAGCCGCGACAGGTAGCTGTCGAGCGTCTGGCCGGCCGTTGCGGGTGGTCGCTCTCCCCACAGGCCCTCGATCAGGGCGTCGCGGGACACCGGGGTGCCGTCGGCAAGCAGGAGCATCGCGAGCAGCGCCCGCTGCTTCGGCCCCCCCACCGGAACCGTATCGCCGTCGTGACGCACCTCGACGGGTCCGAGGATCGCGAACTCCACGCGGCGAGCGTATCGCGGATACATGCTCCCTACCAGGTTCTTGCAAGGGCGGGCGTGCCACGATGCGGCATGAAACGAGCTGTCGGCATCCGGATCGCCGCAATCACCGCCGCAGCCTGGATCGGGATCGGGGTGCATTCCGCCGCGGCCTCGACCCTGTGCGTCGCCAAGACCGGCAACTGCTACCGGACGATCCAGGCGGCGCTGCGCGCGGCGCACGCCGGCGACACGATCGCGATCGGCCGGGGCACGTTCCGCGGCGGCCTCCACGTCACAACCAGCGTGCGCCTGCTTGGGCGGGGGCCGGGTCGCACCGTGATCCGCGGGGGCGGCTCGGTGATCACGATCGGCCGCTTCGGCGCGACGGACGAGCCGACCGTCTCGATCGCCGGAGTCACGGTCACGGGTGGGCTGACGCACACGAGCCCGGAGTCGGTTGCATTCACGGGCA